>NZ_JBMGQS010000027.1:0-37452 GCF_049060005.1 Flavobacterium sp. PLA-1-15
AAAAAAAGTAAGAAACAACCCTCACAAACACACATCATTTTTAATTCTTCGATTGTCCGACTCAATTCTTTCACTGTTCGGGTCAATTCTTTCACTATCCGAGTCAATTCTTTCACTGTCCGAGTCAATTCTTTCACTGTCCGAGTCGATTCTTTTATTGTTCGGGTCGATTCTTTCACTGTCCGAGTCAATTCTTTCATCATCCGCATTCATTCTTTTACTATCCGAATCCATTCTTATAATATTTTAAGCAGTCCGTATTAATAATAAACAATAAGTACAGCAAAAACACTATTAATCAATTCCAAAAAGCAATATTTTCAAACTAAATAGATTGTATGGCGTGTGTATAATCACAAATCAAATGATGATGGCTTGAAAAAGCAAATTTTAAAGGCAATTGAGGATATTTTAGTATATTTTAAAATAAAAACACCAAAATAAGTATAAAAATGTTTTTTTATTTCAGAGAAACTCATAAATTTGGTTTTACAATAAGCCAACAATTAAAACAAAAAAAGTTATGAAAAAGCTACAAGAAAGAAAATTAAGCATGTACATCGTAGTCGAAAAAGGATTGCAAGGCGTCGATGACGAAATCGTCCAGCTCATCCCTCGTTACAAATTCTACCACGAGTCACTCATCAATCACATCGAAAACATTAAGACAGCCCGTGAAAAACAGGAAAAGAACATCACAGGTACAGCCAAGGTAAAGGCTACCTGCAGAGAAAAAGTAATAGAGAGCGCACTAGAGGTGGCAGTAAAAGTAAGAGCCTATGCCATCGACGAAGATATACAGGTGCTGGAGCAGGAAGTAAAATATTCTAAAACAAAATTAGAAGACAGTGCCGACACTGTTCTAAGGGACAGATGCCAGATCATCCACGACACTGCCAAAAAAGAATTGCAACACCTCAAACCCTACGGCGTTACAGCCCCGATGTTAGACAATCTTCAAAAAGACATCTACAGCTTTGTCCAACTCATTCCAGAGCCAAGGCTAAAAATCACGACCAAGAAGGACGCTACAGATGAGCTAAGCATCCTCTTCCTAAATACCGATAAACAGCTCAGAAAAATGGACAAGGTATTTGAGATGGTACGAGAAACCCATAAAAATTTCTACCGAAACTACAAGAACAACAGGATTGTCATCAACCCGGGGTCGCACCTCTCCTCAGTATTGGGAAATGTCAAGGACGAAAAAGGCAATCCTATTCAAAACGTAATAATCACCGAGCCAACAACAGGCTTGAACATAAAAACAGGAGCCAAGGGAACCTTCCGCATCAAGAAAATGGAACCCGGCAACTACGAATTCACCTTTGCCAAGAACGGCTTCGAGCTAAAGAAGGCAAAAGTAGCCATCAACCCAAAAGAAGCTACAAGAGTACATTTAGTCCTTCAAGAATTATAACCAATAAACAGCCGGCAGTAGCCGGTTTTTTTATGACTTTTTTATAACCACACAGCTAACCTTGTCAGCACACCTATTCTGTTAACGTTTCCTCAATTAACAACCCTTTCCCGGCAGAAGTCCTTAACTTTAAGTAGCTATAAAAAAGAATTGCTATACACTATTAATTAAAAAGTACAATTATGAAAAAGATTAGCCTACTAATTTGCACGGGTGTCTTGGCCCTCACATCCGTAAAGAGTCACGCACAGGAGTTCTACATCCGAGGAGGTGGAGGATATTCCATGGAAAACGCAAGTACAGAATTCAACAACGCCGATCCCAACGGACTCACAATGATCCGGCAGTCCACAGACATCACCGTAAACCCCGACGGTTCCGCCCGTGTTAAGTCCCTTAACGGAACCCTCGGAAGCGGTTTCAAAGGAAACATAACCGTAGGGTATATGTTCAATAAATACATCGGTGCCGAGCTAGGATTCAACTATTTTACAGGAGACGAAAAGACAATCGGTAAGCTCAACAGCCCCCTGATGCGCTCCGAAGCAAAAGCCTATCTCGAAGGGCTCGATGTCATGCCCGCCATCTTCCTTACGCCCGGGTTCGACAAGCTCAATCCCTATGCAAGATTCGGATTCCTGATTCCCGTTGCCGGAAAACTCCACATCGATAGCCAAGCCTATGCGCCAGATGCAGGCGGAGAAGGAGTAGATGTTAATGTAAAGGCAAGAACCGAAGTCGAGTCGCGCTTCAGCGTAGGTTTTGCAGGCGCGCTGGGTGTCGCCTATCCCATCACGCCAAAATTGCAAATCTTCGGCGAAGTCGAGATAAAGAGTTTGAGCATCAAGAGCAAGTCGGCCCAAATCAAGGAGTATGAAACCACTGCCATCACACCCGCAGGAACATCCCTCGTGCCGGGACAGCAACTAGCCGACCTTCCAAGAAATGAAACCCACTTTGAGTTCGAAGACAGCTACACCGAAGGACCAGAAGACCCTTCAAAGGCTCGAAAAATTCCAACACAGTTTGTCAACGCAAGTGGTCTAGGTTTTAATATAGGTGTAAGATACGGTTTCGGAAAATGAAAAAGCTGCTCCTAATAACAATAATGCTGGTCGGTTCGATAGGGCAGGCCAGCTTCGCCCAAAGCGTGGTGGGCAAATGGAAAACCATCGACGATGAAACAGGCGAGGCCAAATCCGTCGTAGAAATCTACGAAGAGGGCGGTAAAATCTACGGAAAGATCATCACCATCTTCGATAAGTCAAAAGAAAACGACGTCTGCAAGAAATGCGAAGGCGATAAGAAAAACAAACCCCTCAAAGGAATGGTCATCCTCCAAGGAGCCAAAAAGGACGGTTCGAGTTGGGAGGGAGGCACCATCCTCGACCCAACAAAAGGCAAGATCTACAAATGCACGCTAAGCTTGGAGAACAAAGACAAGCTAAAGCTTCGAGGCTATGTAGGGATTTCGCTCCTAGGAAGGACACAATACTGGGAGCGAGTGAAATAAGCCTCAAACAAGACGCCCACATTCTTATAAAAGCCCGATTCGTCGGGCTTTTCTGTGTTTTCAGCTCATAAAAAATAACATTCCAGGACAAGTTTTTGCATTATTTATAGCTACTTTTGCGGCACTTTAAGGTTCCTTCTCACGAGGATTAAAAGGGAACTCTGTTCAATGCAGAGGCTGTTCCCGCAACTGTAAGGTCTATCAAATATGTTTCAAGATGCCACTGCCAAAGCGGGAAGGCGAAACATTTGGACCGAGCCAGGAGACCTGCCTTTTAGTAAGTATTTAGTTTTCGGAGAAAAGACTCAAATGCGCAACTTCTACCGCTTTCCTTGCAGGGTTGGATTGTGCTTTTTCTATTTTCCGAAGACACATTTTTAAACCCCATAAACCCCTAACAGGAAATGAAAAAAAAATTACTAGTAGTAGTAGCGTTATTAGGAGTGCAATTCCTTTTTGCACAGGAAACCAAGAAAATCGAATTATTGGCTGTAGCCGAAGGTAACTTTGGAGGAACAAACGGCGATGTCTTTACCGTTTCCAACACATCAGGAGAGATGGTAACAGAGGGTCCGTTTTATCAAAATGCAAATGGCGTAGGCACCGGCTTCAATGTTTTGCAGGATTTTGAAATCGTAGGCGATAAAGCCATATTGGTTTCCAATGCCGCCGGATTTAGAGTGGTTATAGCCGAATATCCATCGCTAACGGCAATCGAAACCTTTACGAGTATGGGTTCACCGGCTGCAGTTGTGGGAGCGGGAGTAGGGTTTGCGTATGTTTCGTTCAGCAACCCAACAAGCCTTCGCCAAATCGACCTGACCAACAATACCATCACCCCGGTTATCGATACGGAGAACCTGGTTTCGGGCTCTTCTAAATTCATGGCCTATGGAAATGGTTATTTTTATGCCGCAATGGGAACAAGCATCCTGAAAGTAGATCCGACAACCAATACAACCGTATCTAAATTTCCTTTGAACATAGGAAGTATTACAGGTTTGCAATTTGATGCTGCTACCCAAAGTTTATGGGCATTGGGAAAAGTAAATGGTGTATCGGCCTTGCAGGAAGTAAATACGCAAGATGATAGTGTGGAAGAAGCGATTATCCTAACCGGAGTTACGAATGCTTCCCAGCTTCGATTTGGCAATCATAAATTGTATTTCCTTTCGGGAATAAACGTACACGCTTATGATATAGAAAATCCAGATCTCCCGACTTCGGCTATTTATACCAGCACTTTGCCTAACACCTATTTCTTTGCGTATGGAAAAGCATTTCAGGTTGACCCAGTATCGGGCGATTTTGTCATTGGAAATGCTTCTGGCTTTACAGGTAATTCTGCCTATGAAATCATTGATGGAACTACTTATGAGCAATTGGTTTCGGGAACTGTAACGGGTTGTATCGGAGTGAATGAGTTTGTCTTGAAAACGACAGATGGTTCTCTAGGCGTAACAAATCCTACTGCAGATCGTTTTACTTTTTACCCAAATCCAGCAACGGATATTGTAAACTTTCATTCTAACAACGACAGTAATTATACCGTGACACTTTACAACCAATTGGGAGTTGCCTTGAAAACCATCAAGAGCAATGCTGTAGATTCTACAATAAGCGTTGCAGATTTGCCATCAGGTATTTATTTCGCACAATTACAAACTGTAAACAGTACAACAACTACAGTAAAGAAGATTGTAGTTTCACACTAAAAATTTTATCTATTATAAGAAAAACGGCTGTGGTATCGAGATACTACAGCCGTTTTTTAATTATCTGAATGTATGATTGAAACTATTTCACCACTAATTTCTTGGTTGTAAATTTAGTTCCTGCATATATTTTTACAAGATAGATGCCGCTTGAAAGATTTTCAATGTTGATCTTACTTTCAGCAGTTTCCAAAACCTTGCTTCCTAAAACCGAATACAATTCTACTTTAGACACAGTGGTACCTTTCGAATCGATGTTCACGGTATTCGTTGCCGGATTCGGATACATTGTAATAGAATTGTTTAATTCATTCTCATCAATACCCAGATCACAATTATCGCCAACAACATAGCTGAAATACTTTGTAACAGCCAAACCTCCCGCAAAAGCAAACTTCACAGCATAAGTAATCGTAGCGCCAGGTGTCTGAGCCGTTAGTGTTTTTGAGAACGTTAATCCCGAAACATTCGTCATCTGCGTTTCAGCAAAAGGCGTTTGTTGCCACAGATAGGCGACTACTCCAACTTTATCGGTGTCCAGCATTTCAAAAGTAACGGTAACATCCGTACCGCTTGTTGCAAAAGTATAGTCATATCCGATAGAAAAAGAACCCTGTTGCGCTTCAGAACTTGTTCCAGAGCAAGCAGTCGTAGTGTCTGCCAAGGTTGTCGCCTGCAAAACAATTGCATTGTTGCTTGCTTCATTCCCAGATGCGTCACTTGCTTCAACACTGAAGCTATAAACCGTTTCCGGCGTCAGATTATTAATAATAACTGATTTCTGAACACCCGAAACTCCCGCAACAGACATGTTTTCAGTACCGTAAACAATATCGTAAACCACAGTACCGGAATTATCAGTACTGTTCAGCAATAATTCTACAGAAGTTGAAGTGATAGTTCCTACAGAAGCCGTAAAATTCACAGGTGCTTCGGTATCAGATCCACTGCTTCCACAATTCGCACCTACAACATAACTGATGTATTTTGTAACCGAAAGTCCGCCGGCATAGGCAAACTTAACTGCGTATGTAATCGTTGAACCTACCGTTTGTGCCGACAATGTTTTAGAAAACTTAAGTCCGCCTACATTGTCCATCTGCGATTCTGCAAAAGGAGTCTGTTGCCATAAGAAGGCCACAACACCTTGCTTGTCCGTATCAAGCATTTCAAAAGTAACAGTAACAGTATTTCCAACGGTTATAAAAACCGCTTCATATCCAATTGAAAACGCTCCCTGCTGTGCCTCGTTTGATATTTCCGAACAAGACATCACTGCCGAAACCGTCACATTTACAGCCTGAGATGTGCTTTCTGCACCATCATTATCGGTTGCAACCGCTGTAATCGCATGATTTCCTACACTTGGAGAAACCCATTCAAACGTGTAAGGCGCCGTAGCATCTTCTCCAATCTTATCTTCACCTGCATAAAACTCCACCAAGGCAATCGTTCCATCCAAATCAGTAGCCGAAGCCGTGATGTTGATGGTCGCTCCTTCAACATAGGAGGCACCATTCGCTGGAGAAGTAATCGACACTGCCGGACTAGCATTTCCGTTTGCAGAAACCAGAATCAACACTTCATCATTGGCAGAATACGTTCCGTCGCTTACTGTCAATTTGATTTTATAAACACCTTCAACCAAGTTGGAAACAACTGGCGAAACTGCAGCCGCATTATCAAAAGTAATGATCGAAGGACCATAAACTTGCTCCCAATTATGCGCGATTGTTTGCCCTTCCGGATCATTGCTCAACGAACCATTTAATGTTGCGGTTGTAGCCGGCAAAACCACGACCACATTTTCTCCTGCATTCGCAATTGGCGGAACAAAAGACAAAGGCGAGGCATACGCAAAATCCATTTTACCAAGGTTGAATTCTCCATTGGTCGCAACCAAACGCAAAACGTGCTGTCCTTGCGTCAAAGGGATGTTGTTGATGACTTTATTGGCCCAAGTTCCCCAATCGCTTGTTGTTGCGAAAGAAGTTGGAGGAGTTATTGCTGTTCCATCAATTTCAAAATAGAAAGGTCCACCTCCGTTGCTGTTTCCTGAAGCATATTGTAATGTTGCATTGTACAATCCTGAGGTTTGCACATCAATTGTATATTCCATCCATTCTCCTGCTGCAATCCATCCAACGGTTGCACCTTCTTGCACATCAAGAGCAGCATCTACATATTCTTCTGGCCTGTAACCGCCTTCATTGATTTGAGAAACATCATTATAGGAAATATTCTGACCCACTCCGCCTTCAAATTTATCGTAATTTCCTGCCTCAATAATGCCCGGGATTTGAAATGCCGTTCCAGAGAAAGGAACCTGCTCGCCAACTTGTATCGAAATGATGTTGGTTACATTAAATTGATCTCCAATGTAAACCTTTGCATACATACCGTGGATTCCCAAAGTCAGGTTTCCAGCTTGCGCTTGATAAGGTGCGGTGTTATCCTCGCTAATGAATGTATCTCCGTCATAAAACGAAACTTTTGTCACGCCATTTCCAGTAACAGCTGCAGTAAGATTCACACTTCCATTCGGATAAGCCTGATAAAAATCTGCCGACAGAACACCTGATGCATTAATGTCACGGCTCGTTACCATTTTGTTTGCAGGCACTTCTAAATTATATCCGTCAGAAAAGGCAACGGTGATAGGTGCGTCTGAATAGTTATGGGCTACATAAGTTGTTACGCCATTATCCACAAACGAAGCCGCAATCGGATAATTTGCCGTCACAGTTGTATTCACTCTTCCCAAAGCATTCATGGCATGAAGCCAATGATAGGTCTGCGCATCCGAAATACCGAATTTCAACCCTCTGTCAGGATAAGAATCATATAAATCTATTGCCGCCTGAGGATTTGTGAACGATAAATATTGCCAATACACATCGTGCCAAAGATTAGGATTTGCTTCGTTGTTCAAGATTCCCGTATTCGTTGAAATTTCGTTCCATAACGATTCGGCATACGCCGCATTATGTCCCAGATATAAAGATCCTCCGTGAATTGGATACATCTCGATACCATACGCGGCAGCGATATCCGAAGTCCAGAAAGTCTGATTGTCATAACCATTGCCCCAGATTCTGGAAGCCACTTTGTAACCATATCCCGGCTTGAAGGTCCTGTCGTGCATGTCAAACCAATACTCTTCCGTAGCAGTTTGTTCTGTTGTATAAATGTAAATTCCCAAATCTCTTATCGCGTCATCCTCGGTGATCGTTCCCCAATGAATCAAGGAAGAGGCAAACTGCATACTCTCCGAAGTCGATTCCTGATCATTTCCGAAAGGGAACGTCGCAAAACCATTCGCCCAGCTGTGTCCAGCATACGGACTGAAATTCCTCAAATAAGGAAACAATGGATCATTCCTATCCGCAGAAGCGGCATCACGAATCATCAGGTTGATCATAGGTCCCCATTGATCAGCCCATCCAGGTTCAAATTGCTCCATGAACGAAGCCGCGTGGATAAAATAGCCCCAATGAAAATGGTGGTCATTAATATTGTTGTCCTGACCGTGGCCTGCAGGATATCCAATCAAAGTTGACCAATTGGTATTGTAATAAAACAAAAAGGCAACCTCTCCTGATTCGGCTTTAAGCCAATCCTCAAGACGCTCTTTTATCGTGGCAACAATCTTGTTTCTCGATTCTATATTTCCCATTTCATCAGCAATACGCGCCGTTTGAATCAAGCGGTTCATCACCTGGCCTTCGTTGTACGAATCGGTCCAGGTTGCAAGCCCGTCGTTTTCAATCTGGGCAATCTTACTGTTCATTAAAGCAGGACTAAAGCCTTCGCTATAATTATCCAGATAGGGAAGTGTTGGTAAAATGCCTTTGAAAGTGTTTTCTACCGTAAAAGTATTGCTATCGAGCGTCTTGATTTCACCTCTAATAGAACTGTAATTATAGGCATTTGGCTGAGGTGATCCTGAAGCCAGATTTGCCCATTGATGAGGCAGCAATCCTAACAAGACATTGGTTTCCGTTCCTTCCTTTACATCCGTTGCAACATTGAAAACCGTTGTAAGTTTGGAAGTACTTTCACTGTAAGTCCATGTTGCGGTTGTATTGGTTGGAAAAACATAAGCATACTTCTTATATTCATTCGCAACTGTTGCAACACTTGCAGCGCTCGGTGGCAGATAGGCCATCGACCAATAGTTTTTATTGCTCAGAGTTGAGGTGTAAGTCGTTCCCGTTTGGGTCCACGTACTTCCAATTGGCGCATAAACTGCAAAGTCTGCACCCTGATGCGAATTGGTTACAACCAACATTTCATTTGAAATGACAACCATACCCTCTGTAATTTTTACACTCGCTAAATCGCTTGTGTTCTTTGTGAAATACACAAAAGGCATTCCAATTCCGGCAGTTGCACTGAAAGAATGAGTACCATTGCTCCAGTTCATGGAAACGGTCCAATCGGAATGATCCGAAACGGTTGCCTGACCAGCATTCAGTCCCGCAACACCAACTGTAATAGGCAGGGCGTCATCTATAGGCTGGCTGCTTCCATTTGGTGTAGAAGTGGGTACAATGTAGCTCACCACAAGTCCTTCATTGACCGTTTTCAATGCCAATGGATAATTGAAAAGATTGTTGGCGTGGTTCTGCTTCACCAATGCCGACCACCAATCGTTTGTTGGAACAGGCTTTCCTACGGCATTTCCACTCAATTGTGGTGTCCCCGAAGGAAAAGCATTTCTTCCAGCCGAATCGGTTCCTGGAAATACTGTGGTATAACTTCCGCTGCCCACCGTAGTTTGTGCACAAATCTGTTGCGACACAATAATAAAAATCAAAACAATAATTGCTTTAATATATTTTTCGTAATTATAAACCATAAAATTTATTTTTATGCTAATGTATGTGCAATTTTATTACACATCTCTAATTACAACAATATACAAACCATACAGATTTGATCAGAAGCTTAAAAATAGAAGTTTATACCTATACAACAACACTACAACGTTATAGTAAAAGTAACGCCATTGCTGAATTCTATTGGATGTTTTTAAAATTGTGAAAGAGAAATTAAAAAAAGAAAAATAGTGACTTCCGATGAAGTATTAATGAAAAAACCTATTTACTTAAATAAGTAAAAATTGCTTTATTGAAATCTTCATCATCAGAAATGAAGGAGCTCCTTATCGGAAGATAAAAAAGTTGTTCTTTTGGAAGCTGTCCTTTCAACCGAACAAAGTCTTTTTCGGTTGTAATAATAATTTTATGCTGTGCTTTATTTTTAATATTAGCAATATCCTTTTCAGTAAAATGATGATGGTCGGGAAACACCAAAACTTCATCATTTACTTTTTTCAGATGCTTGAAAAACGGCTCCGGTTTTGCAATTCCAGCCAAAAGAAGCTTGTCTACATTCTTTATATCCGAAACCTGTAGTTGTTTTTCTTCTGAAAAAATAGAAGAATCATAATCAATGTAAGTGAAATACAATTCCTGGTTCGGACTCAACTTCAATTTATTTTTGATACTTTTTTGCTCGTCAAGCGAAAGATTTGCTGGACATTTGGTCACGATAACAATGTTTGCCCGTTTGGCACCACTTCTGCTTTCGCGAAGATTTCCGGTTGGAAGTATATAATCATCCGCAAACAAATCATTATAAGCCGTCAATAAAATATAAAACCCAGCCTTTACTTTTCGATGCTGAAAGGCATCATCCAGCAAAATGATTTCTGGTTTAGTATGCTGATTTAATAATTGCTCGATTCCATTCTTCCGATTCGCATCAACAGCTATTTGAACGTTTGGAAATTTTTGATAGAATTGGAAAGGTTCATCGCCTAAAATTTCAGCGTTTGCGTTTTCATCTGCCAAGACAAAACCTTCTGATTTTCGTTTGTAACCTCTGCTTAGAGTCGCAACTTTATAGTTGTCAGACAATAATCGGATCAAGTATTCAATCTGAGGTGTCTTTCCCGTTCCGCCAACACTCAAATTTCCTACCGCAATGATGGGCAAATCAAAAGAATATGATTTTAAAATTCCTTTATCGAATAAAAAATTTCGAAAATAGGTAATGAAACCATAGAGAATGGTAAAAGGGAAAAGTATATATCGGAGTAATTTCATAAAATTATTTATCTGAGTAATGACCCATTGCAGAAACCACATATACGGTTACAATATTTTCGTTTACTCTATAAATTATTCTGTCTTTCCGATTAATTCTTCGAGACCAAAACCCCTTGTAATCATATTTTAATTCTTCTGGAGTACCTTCTCCCACAAATGGATTCTCGGTAAGCTCTAGAAGTATTTTTTCTATTTTCCTAATTGTAGCTTTATTTCCAGATTTATGATGAGCTTTTAAATCATTACGTGCGGTTTCATCAAACTCTACAAAATACTTCCCCATATATCTTCAGGATTTAATCTTGTAGTTTTGCCTTCTTTAATGTTTTTTTCTGCTTTTTTTACTTTGGCTATAAATTCAGGACTGTAAATATTTTTTTCCACTTTTATTTTTTTAGAATCCGATTCGATAATTTCTATCCCCTCGACTCCTTTAAAAAAAGATTCAGACATGGCCATAAAAGCTTTTCCCGCCTTGGTACGTTCGTTTATTTTTATAGTTAGCGTAGTCATAAGTAGTAAAATTTAATGTACAAATATACAAAAATCGTGCTGTTTAATTTCCCTTAAATCGCAATTTAAACCGTTACATTTTCTACCTTTGAATTGAAATTTCTATTAAATGAAAATAAAAGATATAATTGATGTTCTAGAAGAAATGGCTCCATCGGCTTATGCCGAAAGCTTTGACAATGTTGGATTGTTAGTTGGTGACCAAAATGAAGAATGCAAGGGCGTTCTGGTATGTCACGATGCTTTGGAAAATGTAATCGAAGAAGCTATTTCTAAAAACTGCAACCTTGTGGTTTGCTTCCATCCTATATTATTTTCGGGACTGAAAAAAATTACCGGTAAAAATTATGTAGAGCGTTCGATTCTAAAAGCCATTAAAAATGATATCGCCATTTATGCAGTCCATACCGCTTTGGACAACCATAAGGAAGGTGTCAACAAGATATTCTGTGATGCTTTGGGATTGATTAATACCAAGATATTGATTCCAAAAACAAATTTCATCCGTAAACTCATCACTTTCACAACACCCGAAAATGCAGACGATGTGAGGAATGCACTTTTTCAAGCTGGAGCTGGAACAATCGGAAATTACGACAATTGCAGTTTTAATACCGAAGGAACTTTTACCTTCAAGGGAAATGAAAACAGCAATCCCGTTATCGGTGAAAAAGAAAAACTACATACAGGAACAGAAATCAAAATAGAAGTTGTTTTCGAAAAACATCTGGAAGCTAAAATCCTCAAAGCACTTTTTTCAACTCATATCTATGAAGAAGTGGCGTATGAAATTTACGATCTTCAAAATTCCCATCAAAACATAGGCTTGGGTATGATCGGCGATCTTCCAACCGCTTTAACCGAAAGGGATTTTCTTCAATCAGTAAAAGATAAAATGCAGGCAAACGGCATACGCCATAGTGCATTCTTAAACAAAGAAATTAAGAAAGTCGCCGTTCTCGGAGGTTCTGGAAGTGATGCAATCAAGCACGCCATCCAGGCTGGAGCCGATGCATTTCTAACTGCAGATTTGAAGTACCATCAGTTTTACGAAGCCGAAAATAAAATTTTATTGGCCGATATCGGACATTTTGAAAGTGAACGGTATACAAAAAATTACATTGTTGATTATCTTACGAAAAAAATTCCTAATTTTGCAATCATTTTATCGGAAGAAAATACAAATCCAGTTAAGTACTTATAAGAATATGGCGACTACAAAAGAATTGAGTGTTGAAGACAAGTTAAGAGCAATTTATGATTTACAATTAATTGACTCAAGAATTGACGAAATCAGAAATGTTAGAGGTGAATTGCCTTTAGAAGTGGAAGATTTAGAAGATGAAGTAGCTGGGCTAAAATCTCGTTCAGAGAAATTGAAAGCGGATTTGGATGTGATCGAAGAGCAAATCAAAGCAAAGAAAAATGCTATTGATGAGCACAAAGAATCAATCAAAAAATATACAAAACAACAGGAAACTGTTCGTAACAATAGAGAATTCAACTCTTTGACTAAAGAGGTTGAGTTTCAAGAGCTAGAAATCCAATTGGCTGAAAAGCAAATCAAGGAAATGAAAGCTTCTATTGAATACAAAAAACAAATCATTGCCACTTCTACTGAAAAATTAGAGCAAAAGCAATCACATTTGGATCACAAAAAATCTGAATTGGATGCAATCATGGCCGAAACAGCAAAAGAAGAAGCGTTCTTGATCGAAAAATCAGCAGAGTATGAAGGCCAAATCGAAGAGCGTTTGCTGGCAGCCTATAAAAGAATCAGAGGAAGTGTAAGAAACGGCTTGGCAGTTGTATCCATCGAAAGAGGTGCTTCAGCAGGATCTTTCTTTACAATTCCACCACAAACACAAGTGGAAATCGCTTCAAGAAAAAAAATCATCACAGATGAGCACTCAGGAAGAATCCTTGTAGACAGCTCACTTGCAGAGGAAGAAAGAGAAAAAATGGAAAATTTATTCTCTAGTATCTAAAAATCACAACCACGTCAAAAGCGTGGTTTTTTTATGAAAAAAATCAAATACTTCATTCTGACCAAATTCATTGGATTGTACATCAACTCGCTGAGTTATGTCAACCCTAAAAAGGCGTCCTTGCTTGCCTATCGGCTGTTCAGCGAGCCCCGCATTGGCAGGCTAAAGAAGGAAGATTTGCCATTGGCGTTGCAGGATGCCAAAACGGAAACCATTTTTCATAACGAACAGCATTTTGAAACCTATTTCTGGCAAGGAAATGAAAACGTAATTCTACTCATTCACGGTTGGGAAAGCAATGCTTCTCGTTGGGAAAAGCTGTTGCCTTATCTCAAAAAAACGGGCAGTACCATCGTTGCCATCGACGCTCCTGCCCACGGACTTTCTGCCGGTAAAGAATTCAACGTAACCACTTATGCCTCCTTTATCGATGTTGCCGTTCAGAAATTCCAGCCCAATTTCCTGATCGGGCATTCACTTGGCGGTGCCACTTGTGTCTATTATCAGCATAAATACCAGAACAAAAATTTGAAAAAGATGGTCCTTCTTGGAGCGCCTTCTGATTTAAAAACACTCATCGGAAACTACAAGAATCTTTTGAGTCTCAACTCAAAAATGGAGCAATTGCTTGAAAATCATTTTATCGAAAAATTCAATTTCAAATTCGACGATTTCTCCGCTCAGATTTTTGGAAAAAACTTAAACGTTGAAGGCATAATCGCGCACGATATCGACGACACCATCGTAGCATTCTCCGAAGGAAAAAAAATTGCCGGCTCTTGGAAAAACGCTACTTTCATCGAAACCAAAGGACTCGGACACAGCATGCACGACGACGAATTGTATGAAAAAATCATACACTTTTTAGTAGGAGCATAATCGCTTGGGCATTTTTGGAGTCATCTTCCGGCTGTCCGTTCCAATCTTTTCTTTTTTTAAAGAAAAAAAAGAAAAGGATTTCCACTACTATCCGGGCTAGATGAAAATCCATTTTCCCTAAATAATCATTTCAAAGAAATAAATCATACTTTTGCAATATGGAAGAAAATTTGAAACGCTTGAATAAATTCATCGGGGAAACCGGTTTCTGTTCGCGCCGTGAAGCCGACACCTACATCGAGCAAGGCCGTGTAACCATCAATGGCATCGTTCCCGAACTCGGTACAAAAGTTGGTCCGACCGACGAAGTTCGCATCGACGGAAAACTCATCCGTGAAAACAACCGAAAACCCGTTTATTTAGCGTTCAACAAACCAGTCGGGATTGAATGTACGACCAATCAGGAAGTACACGACAACATTGTCGATTACATCAATTATCCCGAAAGAATTTTTCCTATTGGCCGTCTGGACAAAGCCAGTGAAGGCTTGATTTTCATGACCAATGACGGCGATATCGTCAACAAGATTCTTCGTGCGAGAAACAACCACGAAAAGGAATACACTGTTACCGTAAACCGACCTATTACTGATCGTTTCATAGAAAGAATGGGAAATGGCGTTCCGATTTTGGATACCGTTACCCGAAAATGCAAGGTAGAACAAATCAGTAAATACACTTTTAAAATCATTCTTACACAAGGACTTAACCGTCAAATTCGAAGAATGTGTGAATATCTGGGCTACGATGTTACGGCGCTGAAAAGAATCCGCATCATCAACATTTTATTGGATTTGCCTGTTGGAAGATACCGCGATCTGACCGATGCCGAAATCAAGGAATTAAATCAATTGATCGAGCCTTCGAGTAAAACCGAAGAAGCAAGCTTGCCAAAAGGAAGATTTGAATCAAGAGTTAGAAGTCAAGAACCTAGAGAACAGCGAATTCAACAATCAAGAAGTAGAAGCCAGGAAACCAGAGCCACACGACCAAATCAGGATTCTACACCGAAAAGCAGAATTATTCTGGGGAAATCTGCCCGATTGGAATCTGAAAATAAGAACGAGAATACTCTGAAACCTTCCGAAACAAGCTCGGGACGGAAAATACAGTTCATCAAGAAAGACGATCCGAATTATAAGAAAAAAGGAGATTATTAGTTTAGGCTATAATTTTCTTATCAAATTTACGTTTTCATAAGTACTAAAACCCCTACCTTATGAAACTAAAAAACATTCTTATCCTTGCAGTTTGCTTCATAATCGCCATTATCTGTCTGGGATATGTTGGTATCCGTTCGTTTACAAAAAACATTTACAACAGTCAAAATTGCGAATGGGCCAACATCGACAATATTGAAATGCGTTCTATGGTCGATGTTCCAAAAATTGAAAGTAGCGAATGTAATTATGACACTCTTAGCAAAACAAAAAAAGTACTTTTTGTTGTCGACAAAGAACTGAATACTGAAGATTATATTGCTAAAAACAAGCTTCAAAAACTTGTATCGCCCGAAAGTTTGTCTTCTTTCAATTTGAAACCTGAAGAAATAACTCCCGAAACTTTTTACATCAGAGAAAAAACAACTGAATGGGAATCGTATAAAATAGTACTCGATTCCAAGTCGCGAAAACTTTGGATTGAGTTGAAATATTTGGATTGAAAAAAAGCCTTAAACGAAAGTTTAAGGCTTTTCTCATTTATTTCTTTGCTTCTCTTCTTTGTTCTCTTGCCAGAAGCGTATTTTTCAATAACATCGCAATTGTCATCGGACCAACTCCTCCAGGAACCGGTGTTATAAAAGAAGCTTTCTTGCTTACATTCACAAAATCTACATCTCCTGTAATAACATATCCTTTTTCAGAATTTTCATCCGCAACGCGTGTGATTCCTACGTCAATAACCACTGCATCGTCCTTAATCATTTCTGCTTTCAGATAATTTGGAACTCCAAGAGCTGTAATGATAATATCCGCTTGGGTTGTGATTTGCGCTATATTTTTGGTATAACTGTGTGTCAGCGTAACGGTTGAGTTTCCAGGAAAGCCTTTACGCCCCATCAAGATGCTCATCGGTCGCCCAACGATGTGGCTTCTTCCAATTACCACGGTATGCTTCCCTTTTGTTTCAACACCGTAACGCTCCAGCAATTCTAGGATTCCAAAAGGTGTAGCCGGAATAAAAGTCGTCATGTCCAACGCCATCTTACCGAAATTCTCTGGATGAAAACCATCCACATCCTTGCTTGGATCAATCGCCATCAATACCTTTTGGGTATCAATTTGATCAGGCAATGGAAGCTGTACGATAAAACCATCAATGTTATCGTCCTCGTTAAGTTGTTTGATTTTTTTCAGAAGTTCAGTTTCCGAAGTTGTACTTGGCATTTTTACCAAAGTCGATTCAAAACCTACTCTTTCGCAGGCTTTTACCTTGCTTCCAACGTAAGTTAAACTCGCTCCATCGTTACCTACGATGACTGCGGCAAGGTGTGGTACTTTCTCACCATTTTTTTTCATCAAGTCCACCTCGGCAGTGATTTCGAGCTTGATGTCTTCGGATGTTTTTTTTCCGTCTAGTAGTTGCATTTTAGTTGTGGGTTTAGGTTGGGTTCAGGATTTTGTCATCTAAAATTTTGGGGTTTAAAGTTCCTGAACCCAGAACCTTAAACCCCAAAATATTTTATCGCATTCCTTTCATTCCACCCATCATCTTCATCAGGTTTTTTCCGCCCGGACCTTGCATCATCTTCATCATTTTGCTCATCTGGTCGAACTGTTTCATCAGTTGGTTTACCTGCTCTAGTTTTGTTCCGGAACCTTTTGCAATTCTGGTTTTTCTTTTCATATCAATGATTGCTGGCTTTGATCTTTCGCTTGGAGTCATCGAATGGATAATGGCTTCAATGTGCTTGAAGGCATCGTCTTCAATTTCAACATCTTTCATTGCCTTTGAAGCACCTGGTATCATTCCAACCAAATCCTTCATATTTCCCATTTTCTTTACTTGCTGTATCTGGGTTAGGAAATCGTCAAAACCGAATTCGTTCTTGGCGATCTTCTTTTGTAATTTTCTTGCTTCTTCTTCGTCAAATTGCTCTTGGGCTCTTTCTACCAAAGACACAACGTCTCCCATTCCGAGAATACGTTCGGCCATACGAGAAGGATAGAAAACATCAATTGCTTCCATTTTCTCACCCGTACCGATAAACTTGATAGGCTTGTTTACAACCGATTTGATTGAAATTGCAGCTCCACCACGTGTATCACCGTCTAATTTGGTAAGGATCACACCATCAAAGTTCAATCTGTCGTTGAAGGCTTTTGCTGTATTTACTGCGTCTTGACCTGTCATAGAATCTACTACGAAAAGTGTTTCCTGTGGTTGGATTGCTTTGTGAACGTTTGCAATTTCGTTCATCATCTCCTCATCAACTGCCAAACGACCAGCCGTATCGACGATTACGACATTGAAACCGTTTGCTTTTGCATATTTGATTGCATTCAGCGAAATTTCAACTGGGTTTTTATTTTCTGGTTCAGAATATACTTCCACACCAACTTGATCTCCCACTACGTGCAACTGGTTGATTGCCGCTGGACGATAGATATCACAAGCTACCAAAAGTGGTTTTTTGTTCTTTTTTGTTTTAAGGTAATTGGCCAATTTTCCTGAGAAGGTTGTTTTTCCAGAACCTTGCAAACCCGACATCAAAATGATGGATGGATTCCCTGAAAGGTTAACTCCCGCAACATCGCCCCCCATTAATTCTGTTAGTTCGTCTTTTACCAACTTAACCAACAATTGCCCCGGTTGAAGCGTCGTCAATACATCCTGACCGATTGCTTTTTCTTTTACTTTGGTCGTAAAATCCTTTGCAATCTTGAAGTTAACGTCGGCATCTAGCAATGCGCGGCGAACTTCTTTCAGGGTTTCGGCTACGTTTACTTCGGTAATCTTACCGTGACCTTTTAATATATGGAACGCTTTGTCGAGCTTGTCGCTTAAATTATCGAACATAATGGATGTGTCTTTTATTGAGGTGCAAATATAAGAGAAACGCAGTAAGTTTCAAAGGCTCAAAGGCTCAAAGTTTTGCAGTTGTTTTTATTGGCAACGGTTGTCTTTTTAGCCCCGATTGGAGCGGAAAACCCGGAAACCAGAAAGCTAATTTTTCCTGCCAGAAAAGAGCGACCAAAGGAAGCTCCTTTTGTGACTTGGAAAAATAGCTTTCTGGGTGAGGATTTGGAGTGGAAAGCGGGATTGGCTTCATAAAAAAACCAGCCTCGAGAGACTGGTTTTCTTAATTAACAAAAACTATATATAAAGAACTATTATGAAGATTAATTCTTGAATACTATATCGATGAATGGAACTCGATATAAATCTGCATCGCCGCTGCCGCCGTTTCCGTAGAATCTTGATTCGAGGATTTGAATCTGACCTGTTTCGAAAGTACCTGCTTCGATAGGCAAGAATGGCGGTTGTGGACCTTGATTTTGAGAACGCTCTAGTATGGTTCCTATTCCGGTTCCTTGTCCTGCCTGCACGATTCTTCTAATAGTGTAAACTGTATTTGGCACCAATACCAGCTCTCCTCCGAAGATAGAATTGACGGTAATGTATTCTACATGGTCTGAAGAGAAAGTATGCTGTTCTGAAAGTACCAAATCACCTGTTTGGTTTTCAATTTCTATGGTATAATTTACTGGTGTAGATGATACTTCGCCTTTGTAACCTATACTGCAAACTGCTCTATAGGCATCGTTTACGATGAATTTGTATTCGTGAATCAGCGCGTCCATGGTAATGATTTCTTCTACATTATCCAATCCTTTGATACTATCATAAGCAGTTTTGAATAAGTAATTTCCTTGTTCGCATCCCGGAGGTGCTATAGTAGAACAATCTTCAATGGCTTGAGTGATTACAGCCCATAATTCGTCGTTGTCATTAGTTGTAATGGTTTCGCCATCTTGATTTATAACCGTCATCGGATAATTGATGCCATAATAGTCTTCTGGTCCAAGTGTGTCAAGAAAAGACCATACTTCTGCATCGCTATTGAATGTCAGGTTATCAGCTACTTGGAATTCACTGTCATAGGTAAAAAGATTTAACGGATAGACAATCGTCAAGCATGCTACGGGTTGCTGCTCTACCGGAACCGGGATTCCATCGCATTCGTGTGCTTTTACATAAAATTCAGATTCTGAACCGATGACAATCTCGCTGTTGTCAGGATATATTGCTGTTATTGGGAAGACAAAATCAACGGTGTTATATTGGCTTGGATACTGTATAAAAGTAGCTGTTACGGCAGCAAAATCTTCCTCTGATGTTATCAAGATTGGCTGGTTATTTACCAATACTTCTACTGGAAGTTTTACTTTGAAACAATCTGTACTATCAATGATATTATCCGATGATGGATTGCTCATGGAAACTCTTTTCAACAAATTTGTCAGAGGTGTTTCGTTTCCTAATGTTTCTGTGCTAGGATTAATCAATTCATTCTCTTCATTTTGGCATGAAGCAAAAAGCAATGATATAATTCCTGCTAATAAGAACAACTGTATATTTTTGGTTATTTTCATAAGTTTTAAAATTTTAGCGGTTTGGTATTAAAACAGACGGTGGTTAAAAAACCCTACCGAGAAAATATTCTTTTTTCAATTAAAAACTATATTTGGATTCTGTTAAAAAAAATCATTTTATAAAAGTAGGGTTTTTATCCTTTTGGCTGTTATCCACACGTAAATGTGTATGTAATTAATGAAAGAAACAAAGAAAATAGGTGTTTGTGAAGAAAGGATTTTTTCCAGTTTCTTTCAATCTAACGTAAAAGCTTTACGCAATTATCTGTTGTACAAATACGGCGATGAGGAACAAGCAAACGATGTTGCCCAAGAAGCTTTTATTAAATTATGGGAAAACTGCTCCGAAGTTCCTCTAGATAAAGCAAAATCGTTTGTCTATAAGGTTGCCAATAATTTGACGCTGAATAAAATTGCTCACCAAAAAGTAAAAGTGACTTTTGCCAAAAATGAAAGTCCTTTACATCACACCAATGAAAGCCCCGAATTTATTTTAGAACAGGATGAGTTTAAGGTAAAATTGGAAAGGGCCATTCAAAATCTTACCGAAGCACAGCGAACCGCTTTCCTACTCAACCGAATTGACGGAAAAAAATACAGTGAGATTGCCGAAATACTAGACATCAGTGTGAAGGCGGTCGAAAAAAGAATCAGTGGAGCCTTGGTAGCACTTAGAACTGAAATAGGAAACATAAAGTAGGGTTTTTCAAATCCAGATTGTTATATATAATCAAAGAATAAAAAAAATGGAAGAGCAACACGATTTAGCCAAATGGCTGGCCGGAGAAATGACACAGAATGAATTGGAAGCTTTTGAAAGTTCACCAGAATTTGAGACCTATAAAAAGATAAAGGAACTTTCTGCCCAAATGGAAGTTGCTGATTTTGATACTGAAAAGATGTATCAGAATGTAATACAGCAGGAAAAAGCAAAACCAGTTATCAAGCTTCAAAGCCGATGGTTTTCTAGGATTGCGGCCGTTTTGGTTATGGCGCTGGGGATTGCATTTTTGGCCAGACCCTACATTCCAACTACAGAATATGCTTCGGTTGGAGAAAAAAATACTTTTTTACTTCCTGATAATTCTGAAATTGTCTTAAATTCGGATTCTGAAATCAATTACAAAAAGTGGAATTGGAGCAACGAAAGAAGCCTTGAACTAAAAGGTGAAGCCTTCTTTAAAGTTGCTAAAGGAGAAAAATTCACTGTTCATACGGATTTGGGAGATGTAATGGTTGTTGGAACGCAATTTAATATTAAGGCAAGAAACAACAATTTTGAGGTAGAATGCTACGAAGGAAAGGTAAAGGTTAGCTTTAACAAGAAATCGGTGTTTCTTACCAAAGGAGAAAATATTGTTGTACAAAACGACTTGAAGATTGAAGCTTATCCTCTGATTGATGTGCAACCTTCTTGGCTTGGAAGTGAAGTGAAATTCAACAACAATTCTTTCGCAGAAGTGCTGGAAGAATTGGAAAGGCAATACGATATTACCATTGAAAGTTCGGCAAATGTGCATGAATCGTTTACTGGAACACTGCCCCTAAAAAACCTAGATGCCGCTTTGCAAATCATCTGCAAGACGTATCATCTGAAATATGAAAAAATAGCAACTCAAAAGATTATCTTGACAGAAGAATGATCCTAAAAACTCAGAAGCTATTATGTCTGTTTTTGATTATTTTTAGCATTTCTGGAAGCGTTTATTCTCAACAAGAAAAAGGGATACAACCTTTAAAGGAAATCCTAAAAGCAATTTCAAAGCAACATAATGTTCAGTTTAATTACATCGAAGAGGAGGTTTCAGTTATCAAATTGAAACCTCCAGTTCGTACTTTGGCGTTGACTGAAAAGCTGGAGTATCTGGAAGCGAAAACTACTTTGGAGTTTGAAATCATCAATACAAAGTACATCGCTGTTTCTTCTAAAAAAGTTTCTGTTGCGGCAATACCTCAGCCTAATGACACCATACTTCCTATTGATTTGAGCGAAATCAAGATTGAGCGTTATTTAACTACGGGAATGTCGAAAAACATCGACGGTACTTTTACGGTTAATCCGAAGAAGTTTGGAATCCTTCCGGGGCTTATAGAACCGGATGCTTTGCAGACCATGCAACAGATTCCGGGGATATATAGCGCAGACCAGACGATTTCTAACATCAATGTTCGGAGCGGAACGCATGATCAGAATCTGTTTTTGTGGAATGGTATCCGGATGTTTCAAACGGGACATTTTTTTGGGTTGATCTCGGCCTTTAATCCTTCGCTTGCGCAAAAAATCAATATCTCCAAGAATGGAAGTTCGGCGTTTTATGGCGAAAGCATTTCGAGTGTGATTGATATCTCCTCTGTATTTGACGGGATTGAAAATTCTAATTATGGGGTGAGTTCTAACCTAATCAGTGCCGAATTTAATGCGAAGGTAAAGACTTCGAAGAAGTCGAGCTTTCAGATTTCGGGGAGGCGATCTTTTACTGACCTGGCATCTTCGCCTACTTATGATAGTTATTTTGACAGGGTTTTTCAAAATACGATGATTAAGGACCTCAGCACGAACCAAAACATCAATTATAAGACGGACGAGAAGTTTTACTTTTATGATTTCACGGCGCAATACCAGCAAAAAATTGGCTACAGGACGGAACTTATCGTGGATGCCATAGGGATCAATAATGCCTTAAAGATTACGCAGAGCGACGATTCCCGCTCTCGAAAAAGTGATCTTGAACAGCAAAATTTTGGCGGAAGCCTTACCCTGAAAACGAAATGGACGGAAAGAATGCATACGAAAGTGAGCGGATATGCCTCTTATTATAATCTTGATGCGACTAATGAGGCGATAGAGAACGACCAGGTGTTATCGCAACAAAACAGGGTGTTTGATTATGGATGGAGGCTAGAGAACAAGCATATCCTGAGTGAGAACCTGACCTTTAACAACGGATATCAGTATAACGAGATTGGGGTTACAAGCAGAGAGCTAGTGAACAATCCTCAGTTTGGGCGGAAGGTGAAGGAGGTTTTGCGAATGCATGCTTTGGTTTTGGAAACCGAATATAAGAATAACGACGGCAATCTTTTTTTGAAGGCAGGCTTGCGCAACAACTATATTGAGGATTTTTCGCGCTTTATTATCGAACCGCGGTTGCAGTTTAATTTTTCTCTGAGCAAGAAACTCAATATTGAGGTGCTGGGCGAGCAGAAAAGCCAGGTGACTTCGCAGATTATTGACATGCAGCAGGATTTTTTGGGGATTGAAAAAAGACGCTGGACGCTGGCAAACGACGAGAATATTCCGATTCAGAGAAGCAGGCAGGTATCCTTAGGGTTTAGCTACAAGGACAGGAACTGGCTGGTCACGGTGGACAATTATTATAAAAAAGTAAAGGGTATCTATAGTCCGAGTCAGGCTTTCCAGAACCAGTTGGAATTTATGCGCATTAATGGGGACTACTCTGTCATAGGATCGGAGGTTTTGGTGCAACGGAACTTGAAGCATTTCTATACTTGGCTGAGTTATGGGCTGTCGAACAGTGAATATACTTTTAGCGAGACGCTGCCACAGGAATTTGCGAATAATTTCCAGATTGTTCACACTGTTTCGTGGGCAGGGATCTATGAGTGGAAGAATTTGAAGGTGGCACTTGGATCGAAATGGCATTCGGGCAGGCCGGAAACGTCGCCTTCTACGAGCAATCTGGATTTTAGTATTCCGTCGCGTCCACAGATCATCTACAGCAGTCCGAACAACAGGAATATGAGTGATTTTTTTGAAGTGAACCTTTCGGCAAATTACAGCTGGGTACTTTCTCCTAAATCGAGCCTGCAGTTTGGGGTTTCTGTCCTGAATATCCTGAACAGAACGAACATCGTGAACCGGTATTATAGGGTGAATGCTACGAACGAATCTATCGAGAGTGTGAATACGGTTGCACTGAGGAGGACTCCAAACTTGAGTGTGAGGTATGCTTTTTAGTTCACCAGGAAATAAATGTTGTGTTTAAGTTTTTGAACAGGATTGACTTAAAGTTAATTTCATAGCACTAGAAAATTAATTTTAAAGGTAAAATCAAATGCTGTACTAATAATTTTTCGTTTTTTATACACTTTTCAATTTTAGCTTACCTAATTTGTTTTACTTTTGAATTATCAAGCCTCGGTTTGTGATAGTATGGATTTTAAAGAAAAACGATAAAAACAACATGTGGGAAAAAGTACAGCAAACCGTTAAGTACATTGAAGAGAAAACGAATTTTACGCCTGAATATGGTGTTATTTTAGGATCAGGGCTAGGGAGTTTTACAGATGATATAAAAATCGCTTATACATTGCCTTACGATGAAATTCCAAACTTTCCGGTTTCAACAGTCGAAGGCCATAAAGGAGCATTGGTTTTTGGAACCATTGGCGATAAAAATGTGGTGGCCATGCAAGGACGCTTTCATTTTTATGAAGGTTATGATATGAAGGAAGTTACATTCCCGGTTCGTGTGATGAAATATTTGGGTGTAGAAAAACTGATTGTTTCAAACGCTTCAGGTGGCGTAAATCCAAACTATGAAGTAGGTTCGATTGTGATTTTGAAAGATCAAATCAATATGTTGCCTGAACATCCCTTGAGAGGAAAAAACGATGAACGTTTCGGACCACGTTTTGTAAACATGAGCGAACCTTTTTCGAAAAAAATGATGCTTAAGGCAAAAGAAATCGCCAAAGATTTGAATATTGAAGTGCAAGATGGAATCTATCTTGGTCTTCAAGGTCCTACTTTTGAGACCTTGGCGGAATATAAGATGGTGAAAATTTTAGGTGCAGATTGTGTCGGAATGTCAACTGTTCCAGAAGTAATTGTGGCACGCCACATGGATTTGGAAACATTCGGAATCTCCGTAATTACCGATATGGGGAACGAGGAAAGTATAGAATCCATCACACATGCAGAAGTTCTAGAAGCAGCCAAGAATGCAGAACCACATGTCCGTAACCTAATCAAAGAATTGATTTTACAATATTAAAATTTAGACCATTAAAAAATTAAGACTTAATAAAACTTAATTTCTTAATGGTTTAATTTTTTGGTTTTTACTCATCCAGTTTCATGTTCCCTCTATCCTTATGATTGTCAGGATGTGAATTTGGATAACGATTAGAAGCAACATCAGAATTTCGGTCCTTGTTTTCAACCGTTTTCTCATTCTGAGCTTGGTTGTTGGTTCGAGCAGTACTGTTATCAGATGTATCCGAATCCTCCAAATTTTCATCCACATTCCGTGCTCTTTTTACTGAATCGGTATTGCCTTCTTTATCTTTTTCCACTTCAGGCTTCAAATCAGGCGTGTCTTTTGGCATATTCTGCCCACTAAATCCTTCGTTTACCTGTTGTTCGTTATTGGTTTTTTTACCACCTAAATCTTTATTTTCCATAGCATTGGTTTTTTTAAGGTTGATTGTTCTTATAATATTACGACTTCTTGGCCAAAGATGCCACTCAATTAACATTGCTTTAATTGTGAAACAAACTTATCTTTGCCAACAATCTCAAAAATGAAGCACCACCATTACATCCTCCACAAGCCTTACGGTTATCTGAGCCAGTTCATCTACGAACAGAAACGTAAGAAAAAAATGTTAGGAGAATTATACGCTTTCGCGGAAGGCACGATGGCAATTGGTCGCCTCGATGAAGATTCCGAAGGACTGTTGCTCCTAACGACCGACGGAAGAGTGAGTGAGAAGGTACGAAGCAAACAGGTGGACAAGGAATATTATGTTCAAGTCGATGGCATCATTACCGACGAAGCCATTCAGCAGATGAAAGAAGGAGTAGAGATTGGTTTCGAGGGACAAAAATACATCACATTACCTTGTGAAGCTTCAAAAATCGAAGTGCCGAACTTCGCTCCACGTTCCAAAAAAATTAGAGACGAACGCCACGGTCCTACAAGCTGGGCTTCCATCACCGTCAACGAAGGAAAATTTCGCCAAGTCAGAAAAATGACCGCTTCGGTAGGATTTCCAACTCTAAGATTGGTAAGAGTCAGAATCGGAAATGTGCATCTAGCCGATTTAAAATCAGGCGAAGTAGTAGAAGTATCCGATTTTTCAATATAAATAACTCATAACTCATAACTCATAACTCATAACTCATAACTTCTATGTTAAACATCGTTTTAGTAGAACCAGAAATACCAAACAACACCGGAAACATAGGCCGTTTATGTGTAGGAACCGGAAACAGATTGCACCTTATTCATCCGTTCGGATTTCAAATCACTGATAAAAACTTGAAACGTTCAGGACTTGATTATTGGGTGCATTTGGATTGGAAAGAATACCAAAATGTTGCCGAGTGGATTTCTGTAATACCTGATACATCACGTGTTTTCTTGTTCAGTTCCCATGCTGAAAAGTCGTACTTGAAAGAAGAATTCAAAGAAGGAGATTGGCTGGTTTTTGGAAAAGAAAGTGTTGGCTTGAGCCAAGAAGTTTTGGATATGTTTGCAAATCATCTTACGATTCCAATTTCACCTTTGGTAAGAAGCTACAACCTTGCCAATTCGGTTGCTTTTGCAATTGGCGAAGCGAAAAGACAACTTTCAATTTAAAAAATTGGTATATTTGAGAGAACCTTCATTCTTTCAATTATATGACCGATAAAACCCAACTCAGAAGTTCCATATTCAAACACCTTGACGGGTTGGCTGTTGCTCCTGTTGCAATCGCTTTAAAAAATAAAGGTGTTTTAGATTTTATCTTAGATAAAAAACAGGTACAATTAGCTGAAATCACGGCTACTTTTAAAGCCAATGAAGGTTATTTGAATGTAGGTTTAAGAATCTTGGCCTCACAAGGTTTTTTGGAATATGATGTAAATAATGCCACCCAAGAAATCACCATTTCAGTCAATGAAAAAACAGAAATCGCTTTTTCATTGTTTCATTTGTATGAAGATGTGGTGGAATTGCTTCAGTTCTCCACCCAATTTCATCCGCGTCTTTTTGAAGATGCTCCGTTTGAAAAGCTCAACGCTATTTTCGAAAAATACAAGAAGAATTACGGTATCACATTCTCAGAAGATGCCTTGACGAATACCATCCAAAATCAAATTTTAAAGCATATTGAAGGCTATCTAATCGGACCAACGATTGTACGTTTGGCCATGAACGGGATGTTCCACAAATATTTTATGGAAACATCTTTCAAGCCCGAAGAGTTTCATAAATCACCCGAAAATTTTAAAAAGATACTCGATTTCTTTGTACATCTGGGCTGGTTCTTGGAGAAAAATGGCAATTATCAATTTACAGAAACCGGTTTGTTTTATGCGAAAAGAGCAAGTGCTTATGGTGTAACGGTGTCCTATTTGCCAACCTTTGCAAGAATCGAAGAATTGATTTTTGGCGATCCAGCCGTTTTGAGAATGGTAGCCGATGGCGAAAATGAAATCCACGTTGATCGAGAAATGAATGTTTGGGGAAGCGGTGGTGCCCACGATACTTATTTTAAAGTGGTGGATGAAATCATTGTCAAGCTTTTCAACTTGCCAATAGAAGAGCAGCCGAAAGGTATCTTGGATATGGGCTGTGGAAACGGCGCTTTCCTGCAACATATTTTTGAAGTAATCGACAGGCAGACCTTAAGAGGAAAAATGCTCGACGAGCATCCATTATTTCTAGTTGGAGCCGATTATAACCAGACCGCTTTGAAAGTGACAAGAGCCAATTTAATCAAGGCTGATATCTGGGCAAAAGTGATCTGGGGCGATATTGGTCGACCTGACGTACTTTCGGATGATTTAAAAGAAAATTATAATATTGATTTGAAAGATTTATTGAATGTGCGAACCTTTCTTGATCATAACCGAATTTGGGAGGATCCGAAAGACATCAATAAAGAAAGAATCAGCAAGTCAACCGGAGCTTTTGCTTTCAGGGGAAAAAGAATCAGCAATAATTTAGTTGAAGACAATCTGCTCGAACATTTGCAGAAATGGTCGCCCTACGTTCGAAAATTCGGTTTGCTTTTGATTGAATTGCATACGATAAATCCGAAACTTACCGCCTCCAATTTAGGTAGAACGGCCGCAACAGCTTATGATGCCACGCACGGTTTTTCCGACCAGTATATTGTAGAGATTGATGTGTTCAACAGTGTTGCATCAGAAGCGGGATTATTTCCTGACCCAACCATTTTTAGAAGATTTCCAGATGCTGATACCGCAACCGTAAGCATTAATTTATTAAAAGGAAACGATTAGCGTTGCACATAACTCACAAAAGAGCTCATTAGTTTATTGACTGTAATTTCAAGGGAAGGCTTTATTTCTTCAAAGCCTTCTCTTATTTTTCCTTCAGGTGTGAAATAATCGGCGATGGTTGATTTTATTAGCTTATCGTCGGTATAGATTTCTTTAACTATAAGCTTCAAAGTGTAATTTACATCCCCAAATTCAACTGCTAAGGTGTATTTTACATCGAAAGTATAGCGTTCGCCCAAGCTGTAATATTGGAAAGCACCTTTTCTCAAGGCATCTATTTTCAAAGAATTTGTTGTAACCTCATAAACATCAGCACCATTTTTATTGTAGGATAAAGCCCAACTTTTAGAAGCATCTATCAGATTTTCAAGCGGAATGTTTGGTTTTGCAACTGTCACGGTTGGAAATCCATTTTGCGTCAGTTCAATTTTTTCTTGGGAAAAAGCAAAACAGCAGTAAAAACAGCAGAGTAAAGGTAGTAACTTTTTCATTTTTTAGAATTTTGTTACTATAAAGATAGACGATATGAAGTTGAAATTAGAGGTCTTTAAAGATAAATTTAGCTTTTTCGATATCGAATTTTATGTTTTCATCTTGAAACAAATCATCAAAAGCATGATTCTGAATTAAAGTTTTTGGTTCTTCTTGAATCACTTTTTCGGGTGTCATCAATATGATTTCGTCACTTAATTGAATTGCCAAATCGATGTCGTGGGTCGAAAAAAGGATGCACTTTTGTGTTTCGCTGGTTAGTTTCTTCAACAACTTAAAAAGAGAAACCTTATGCAACAAATCAAGATGAGTAGTGGGCTCGTCTAAAATAATCAAAGGCGTATCTTGTGCCAAAGCTCGTGCAATCAACACTTTTTGCAACTGTCCGTCACTGATTTCGTAATGTTTTTTATTGGTCAAATGACGGATTTGCGTCAGGTCAATGGCTTCGTTTATTTTAAGTTTATCTTCATCAGCAAGAGTTCCAATCCAATTGGTATAAGGTTGTCTTCCTAATGCGACCAATTCAAAAACGGTAAGGTTGCTTGGCGGAAGACTTTCGGTTAAAACCAAACTCAACTGTTGTGCCAATTGTAACGAAGTATAATCGGCTATTTTTTTATCATTCAAAAAAACATCGCCAGAAATTGGTTTTTGAATTCCTGTAATCGTTCTTAAAAGTGTTGATTTTCCGATTCCGTTGGCACCAATAAGGGAGATTAATTTTCCTTTTTTTAAAGAAAAAGAAATGTTTTCGGCAACAACCTTATGCTTTTTTTTATGGCTGTAGCCAATAGAAATATTCTCTGCCTGTAAGATGATTTTATTTTCCATTAGGCTGTCATTTTACGTTTTCCTACCAACAACCAAATCACAACCGGAGCGCCAATTATTGAGGTGATAGCATTAATCGGCAAGATAATATCCGTCCCCGGAACCTGCGAAACAATATCACAAACCAGCATAATAATCGCTCCAAAAAGCAAAGTTCCCCAAAATAAAACCCGATGACTACTGGTTTGGAAAACCAATTTAGCAATATGCGGAACCGCCAATCCTATAAAAGCAATCGGTCCGGCAAAAGCAGTGATGCTTCCTGCGAGAATACTTGTAGCAAATATGATAGTTAATCGTGCCTTCTTAAAATTCAATCCCAAGGTTTTCGCATAGTTTTCACCCAACAGCAAAGCATCAAGCGATTTGATACTGACCAAGCTCAAAAATAATCCAATGAGAACAGAAATGGCAAGAATTACTATCGATGACCAAGATAAATTTCCAAGATTTCCCAAAGACCAGAACGTAAATTTCTGCAATTGTTCGGCTGTACTGAAATACGTCAAGACACCCACAAAAGCGCTGGTGAAACTACCGAACATCATCCCAACAATCAGTATCGACATGGTATTTCTCAACCGTTGCGAAACCACCAAAACCGCAGATAAAACCATGAAACTTCCCAACCATGAGGCAATGATAATTCCGTAAGAAGAAGTAACAACTGAGCTAAACATTGAAGGTAGGAGCGAAGCGCCTAAAATGACAAAGGCAACTCCAAGACTCGAACCCGAACTCAGCCCTAAAACATAAGGTCCCGCCAATGGATTTCGGAACAAGGTCTGCATCAATAATCCACTTATCGATAATCCCATTCCAACCAAAATGGCGGTAATTGCTTTTGGCAATCGGAAATTTACAATAATATATTGCCAGGTTTCTTTAGAAGCTTCTTGTCCCGTCAAGCTTTTGAAGACTTCCTGCAACGGAATTGAAACCTGTCCCAAACCAATATCCATTAAAAACAACACCAACATCAAGAATGTCAATGAAGCAAATAAGAAGATATTTTTAGATTTCAACATTTATAAGTTTAATTTAAAACTTTGAGCCTTTGTGCCTTCGTGGCAAATTACTTCAATTTTTCAAAGAAAAAAGACTTGTAATTCGGCAGTAATTCAGGATGTAAAGTTTTTACAATGTCTTTTAAAACAATATCCGGACGATTGGGTGCCAATTCATAATATAAAATCCCGCCAGTCTTCCCTTTTTTGCCACTGAAAGCATAGACGTTTTTATTTTTAAACGCTTTGAATTGGCTGTAATGCGTATTGGCATCTGTCATTTCCTTTAAAGAAGAAAATTGTCCTGAAGTAATCCAGAAATCAGCGTCTTTTGCTTTTTCCAAAACTGTTTCGAAAGACAACGATAAACTTCCTGTTCCTTCGGAATCGCTCCATAAATAATTCCCTCCAGCTTGTGCCAATAACAAACTTCCCCAGCTTCCGCCTTTCGGCAAATACCAAGTTCCTTCAAACATATCACCTGCTAGAATCGTTGGTTTTGAAGTCGCTTTTTTAGCTAGTGCCAATGTCGTGTTGTATTCCTTTTCAATATCCGAAAAAATCTGGTCGGCTTTTTCATCCAAATCATATAAGTAACCAAAAAACTTAATCCATTCTGCTTTTCCAAGTGGTGTTTGCTCGTTCCAATCGCCGTTCAGCATTATCTTGAGTCCGCTTTTTTCCAGATTATCCAAAGTTGGGTTTTTATTATCGATTCCGTAACCGATGAAAACATCTGGAGCAACATCAATGATCACTTCGGTATTCAAGGTTTGGTTGTTACCAAGTTCTTTCACTTTTCCAGCATCAATCAAAGCTCTTACTTTTTCTGAAGAGATATAATCCAAATTGGGAAAACCCACCAAAGTGTTCTCGACTTCAAGCATTTCCAAAGAAGGAATGTGAGTGGTAGAAGTTACCACGATACTTTTTATCGGAACTTGAATAGTAGTAAATTGGCTAAGGCTATCCGGCACAATCGCACCTTTTTCCTTTAAGATATAGGTATAATCCTTGCTTGCATTTGGCCAAGGATTTGAAACTTTTACGATGCTGTAATCACCGTATTCAAAAATTGCCAAGCCCGAAGCATATTTGATTTCGTTTTTGATATCAGCGTGAATAACTCCGGCTTGATCCGGTTCTTTCTTACATCCGACAACGAAAATCAATAAAGCAAAAAGGACTATTTTGGAAGAGAATGAATGCATAAAAATGTTTTTGTTGAGGTTGACAAAGGTAAAAGTAAACGCGGTTTTTTTGAAGAATTATCAAAAATATTTAAAAATCCGATTGTTAAGCCTATATTTGCACCCGAATTAAGGTTGTGATTTTCATTTTCATAAATCACATTAAAAGGGAATTTGGTTCAAGACCAAAGCTGTTCCCGCAACTGTAAGCTACAAAGCTTGTTGTTACTACAAAACCACTGTTATGCATTAAGAACGGGAAGGTAAACAACAAGACGCAAGCCAGGAGACCTGCCTTTTTTCTTAACGAATATCGAATCTTCGGGAAAAAAGATTCTGGAATTATGACTTTTAGAAAGCTCGTTTTATTTTTAATTTCCTTCGTATGCCAATTTGCTTTGGCACAGAACGACAGTATTCAGTATTTACAAGAAGTCAAAGTTTCTGATACGAAGCTGAAAAATTTCTCGAACACACAGTCCGTTCAAGTTTTGACGGATTCCATCATCAATAAAAATCAATCGTCCTTAACTTCTCTGCTGAACTGCAACACCGTCATTTATTTCAAGGAAAACGGACTTGGGATGGTTTCGTCGCCATCGTTTAGAGGGACAACTGCCCAACAAACAGCAGTGATTTGGAACGGCATCAACATCAATTCGCAACTTCTGGGTCAGAGCGATTTCAATACTTTGACGACACGGGATTTCAAGGACATTACAGTTCGAGCGGGTGGAGGCAGTGTCATTTATGGAAGCAGTGCTATCGGTGGAAGCATTCATTTGAACAATGAACTGGATTTTACCAATAAATTTGAAAACAACCTTCGGGTCAATTATGGCAGTTTCAATATCTATGGTGTTAACTATAAGATAAACCTGTCTGATGAGAAGTTCAGTTTTCAAGCCAGCATCAGCAGGAATGCATCCGATAATGACTATGAATATGTTGATTCTGATTGGAAAAATCTAAACGGACAATACTACAACACCAGCCTTAATACCACTTTCGGCTACAAAATCAATAATAACAATTACCTGAAATTCTACAGTCAGTTTTTTGATAGTGAGCGTCACTTTTCGGTAATCTTCCCATCAGAGGTAAAAACAAAATACCGCGATTTCAACACCCGAAACATGCTCGAGTGGAGCAGTTTCTTCGGAAGATTCACCTCAAAAGTAAAAATGGCGGCCTTGAGCGAAAAATACAAGTATTTTGCCAACATCGCGTCCGATTCGCACACTTTTGGGGAAGTGAAAACCTATGTCGGGAAATATGATTTGGCTTTTGATGTAAACAATGACATAAAGCTCAATACAGTTTTGGATTATACCCGAAACGATGGAAATGGCTCGGGTATCAGATCTGAAAAAAGAGACATTGCTTCGGCGAGTTTGCTTTTAAAGCACAAACTGATGGAAAAATTAATTTACGAAGCCAGCATCCGTAAGGAGCTTACCGACAATTATAAGAGTCCGTTACTGTTTTCGGCAGGAGCGAGTTATGCATTTGCAGATTTCTATACCTTGAAGATAAATGGTTCGAAAAATTTCAGGATTCCGAGCTTCAATGATTTGTATTGGCAACCCGGAGGCAATGAAAATTTAAAGCCTGAGTCGTCTTATCAGGCAGAAGTTGGTAATGATTTCCATTTCAAAAACTTCCGTTTCACGCTTACAGGTTATGTGATTGATATTGACGATATGCTGCGTTGGGTTCCTACTGGCGATTTTTGGTCACCTGTAAATACTGATAAGGTCAAGACTTACGGTGCGGAAGCCATATTGAATTGGAGCAAAAGTTTCGGCAAGCACCAATTTGCCTTAAACGGAACTTATGCCTATACCGTTTCGGAAAATCAGGAAACGAAAAAACAACTGATTTATGTTCCCTATCACAAGGCAACTTCTTCCTTGGCCTACAGCTACAGGAAGTTTTCGGCCGATTATCAGTTTCTATACAACGGAGAAGTTTTCACCCGATCCGATAATAATTCACGGTACAACCTCGATGCCTATTTTGTAAGCAATGCTTCGGTTGGCTATGATTTCGGACAAAAAAACACCTATCAATTGGGCTTTCAGGTCCTCAATCTTTTTAATGAAAAATATGCCAGTGTAGAAAGTCGTTTTCTGCCTGGACGGAATTTTAATGTATATCTAACTCTCAAATTTTAATAATTATGAAAAAGCTGACTAGAATTTTTTTATTGGTTGCTGCAACTTCTTTCTTTGTTGCATGTAGCGACGATGATAATGGCAACAACGATACTCCACTAGGTGTATACGACAATGGAGTTTTTGTGTTGAATGAAGGAATCAGTGGACCTGCTACAGCATCGGTTACTTTTATCAGTGATGCAGGTTTGGTCGAGCAAAACGTTTTTACAAATGTAAATCCATCTTCGCCGATGACAGGAAGCTACCTTCAATCGATGTTTTTTGATGATACCAGAGCGTTTATCATTTCTGGTCAGGCCAATAAAATAACCGTAGTAAACCGTTATACGTTTGAATTTATTGCTTCTATTGATACCAATTTTGAAAATCCAAGATACGGAGCCGTTATCAATGGTAAGGCCTATGTTACCAATTATGCAGATTATGCAGTTGGTACTGATGATTTCTTGACGGTAATTGATCTTTCGGACTATTCCACTTCAAAAGTTGCGCTAAACAATTGGTCGGAGAAAGTAATCGAAGAAAACGGAAAACTCTACATCGCAAACGGTTACTACGGAAGCGGAACATCCATCACAGTTTTCAATCCAGCAAATAATTCCTTAGGTACGCCTATCGAACTTGGATTTAGTCCTAATTCTCTTGAAGAAGAAGACGGAATCCTTTACGTAATCGGTGGTGGTAAATTAGCAAAAATCAACCTGTCAAACAATCAAGTTATAGGAACGGCAATTGCTTTCCCTGAAGACCAAGCTGGTGCTAAAAACCTAACAATCGAAGACGATAAAATCTACTATACGGTCGGGACTAATGTTTATGTGATGAACATTAACGCTACAACGGCTCCAACGGCTAAATTATTCTCTTACGAGTCAACTTCAGTGTGGGCGGCGATGTATGGTTTTGCTGTAAACGATAACAAAATTTATGTAGCCGACGGCGGTAATTTGACTTCGGATAGCGCTATCTATGTGTATTCTCTAACAGGTACATTGCTTGATACTTACGCAGCGGGTATCGGTGCAAACGGTTTCTACTTCAACGACTAATTTCCAAACGAATATTAAAATAACCCTAAAAATGATTAAAAATTACCGGTTCTTTTCTACGCTTTTACTAAGCCTTTTGCTTCTATTTGTTGGCTTTTCTGCCCTTGCACAACAAGAATATGTAAACGGCATTTTTGTGCTCAACGAAATGGGAAGCGGCGGCACTGCCACTGTTTCATTCCTTCCAAACGAAGGAACAATCCAGCATGACATCTTCGCAACAGCAAATCCATCGGCTGATGGTTTGGGAGGTACGGGACAAAGCATGTCTTTCTTTGGAGACAATGCCTACATCATCCTGAATACGTCAAACCGTTTGAGAGTAGTAAACAAAACTACTTTCGAATTGGTACATACGTTGGATAATGGACTTGAAAACCCTAGATACATGGCTTTCGCCAATGGAAAAGCATACATCACTTGTTGGGGAGATGGTATGGTTGCAACAGATGATTATGTAGCAGTTTTGAATTTAGAAACCTACGAAATCGAAACAACCATCAGCTTGGCAGAAGGAGTAGAGCGAATCCTAGAAATAAACGGTAAATTATATGTAGCCCACAAAGGAGGATTTGGATACGGTAACCAAGTTTCGGTTATCAACCCAGCTACAAATACTTTGGAAACTACTATTCCTGTAGGCGATGTGCCAAACACCATGGTGGTCGACGACGGTTTTTTATATGTGCTGTGCGAAGGTAATCCAGGATGGGTCAGTGCAGAAACTTTTGGAGCATTGTCAAAAATAGACCTTGCTACCAATACCGTTGCCAGCACGCTTGACTTTCCAGATCTTCATCCAAGCAATTTAAAATTGGATAACGAAAATTTCTATTATTCAGTTTTTGAAAATGTATATAAAATGCCAGTAACCGCAACAGAGTTGCCTGCAGCACCAATTATCACTTTGCCTGCCGAGCAACCTTACGGAATGTATGGCCTGGACATCATAGACGGGAAGATTTATGCGGTCGATTCAGCCATGTTTATAGACGTTTCAACCGTTTATATATATGATTTGAATGGAGAAGCACTATCTAATTTTGTGGCCCAGACGGCTGTAAATGGATTCTACAAAGCCGTGGAGGTAGATCTAGGCATAGACGATAACCAAAAACTGGAAGTAGCGCTGTATCCAAACCCTACGGCAAACATCTTCTACATCAGTACAAACGAAAAGGCGATTGTCAAAATGTATGATCTTGCAGGAAGATTGGTGCTTACCCAAAACGACGCAACAAGCGGTGTCAACGTGAGCAGCCTAACGAGCGGTGTATATATGGTGCAAACCCAAATAGGAAACACTCTGAACGTACAGAAGCTAATTGTAAAGTAAGCATGAAACTTTCCCAAATCCTAACGGCAATCTTCATCGGCCTTTCGGCGAATGCACAAACCTACCCGCCCGCCGACGGAACAGCAGGTACGACTGCCATCCATAAGGACAGTCCGCTCTATGTGGCCTGGGCAACGGGCATCACGGTCGAAAGGGGCTTTATCAGCATCACAAACCCAAACCTGACAGCAAGCGGAAGCAACAAGGCCACTTTTGGCCTGCCTTCCGATGCTATCGGTTATCCAGATGGAAATGTAGTGAGCCTTGGCGATGCAGGCCATGCAATTCTCACTTTTGCAAGCCCAATCTACGATGGCGAAGGATTTGATTTTGCAGTTTTCGAAAACGGAGGCATTGCTTTCCTCGAATTGGCAGTGGTCGAAGCAAGTTCGGATGGAATCCATTTCTTTCGATTTCCAGCTCACAGCCTCACGCAAACAACTACTCAAATTGGTACATTCGAAACACCCGTTGCCACCAACCTTAACAACATTGCAGGCAAGTATAGCGGAAATTTCGGAACACCGTTCGACATCAGCGAACTCGAGGACAATGCCTTGTTGGATAAAACCAGCATCACCCACATAAAAGTCATTGATGTAGTAGGTTCCATCGATCCAGATTATGCAACATTCGATGCTTTTGGCAATGCCATTAATGAAGCCCACCCGACGCCTTTCAACTCTTGCGGATTCGATTTGCAAGCCGTTGGAGTCATCAACCAAGCAACATTAGGTCGTGATGATTTTCCTAAGAATACAATCAAAATCTATCCAAATCCCACAAAAGATTTTTTTACGATCAAGTCGGATGAGCCTACAAAAATGACCATCTACGACATTTCTGGAAGAATAGTATTGGAGCAACACGCAGGTCCAAACCAGCAGGTCAATGTTTCAAGTCTAACTCCCGGAGTTTATATAGTGGAAGTGGTATTGGCCGCTCAAGGCGAAAAAAACGCACAGCAGCTGATTATAAATTAAAGATATTCAATCATCAATCAAAGAAAGCTTCCAATAACTTGGAAGCTTTTCTTGTTTTATAAGGACATCAAATCATCAACTTCCGCAATCTTATCCTATACGCAGTATAAATATGATAGATTTCTATACGAATAGGAATGCAAAGGTTATATTGTGCATTGTTCCAAACGTAACTTACATTTTTGCTTGCGCAAGATGCATTGTCCCAAACGCAACTTGCATTGTTGCTTGCGCAAGATACATTGTCCCAAACGCAACTTGCATTGTTGCTTGCGCAAGATACATTGTCCCAAACGCAACTTACATTGTTGCTTGCGCAAGATACATTGTCCCAAACGCAACTTGCATTGTTGCTTGCGCAAGATACATTGTCCCAAACG
>NZ_JBMGQS010000028.1:0-36933 GCF_049060005.1 Flavobacterium sp. PLA-1-15
ACAGGGTTATGTCCGGTATTGAATTTATTCTGAACATAATCTTGTGAATTCTTAAGGATTTTTGGAGTCAATTTCACGTTTCCTGGTTTGTACACACCGTGAACGTTTCCAAAAGCAGCCGCAATTGTGAAACGAGGGCTCACTTTTGAAAGTTCTTCATAAGCATAGGCTACCTCTTCTGGCTGCGTGTATAATTTTGAGCTGTCAACGTCAGAATTGTCAACACCATCTTCCTCACCACCTGTAATTCCAAGTTCGATTTCAAGTGTCATTCCCATCTTGCTCATTCTTTCCAAATAAGTCTTGCAGATTTCGATATTCTCTTCGATTGGCTCCTCAGAAAGGTCAATCATGTGAGAAGAAAACAAAGGTTTTCCTGTTTCCGCAAAATGTTTTTCAGATGCATCAAGCAATCCGTCGATCCAAGGCAATAATTTTTTGGCGCAGTGGTCAGTATGAAGGATTACAGTTGCTCCGTAGGCTTCCGCCAAAGTATGAATGTGTTTTGCTCCAGCAATACCGCCAGCAATAGCCGATTTTTCATTAGCGTTAGAAAGACCTTTTCCTGCATTAAATTGTGCACCACCATTCGAAAACTGAATGATAACCGGGGCGTTCAATTTTGCCGCAGTTTCCAAAACACCGTTGATAGTGCTAGACCCAGTTACGTTTACAGCAGGAAGCGCAAAGCCTTTTTCCTTAGCATATCTAAAAATTTCCTGAACTTGATCGCCAGTTGCAACTCCGGGTTTGATATTGTGAGCCATTGTGTTTTTAATTTTTTAGTTAAGTCTACAAAAGTAAGAATTATAGTTTTAGAAAGGATAATTTATACCAATATTTAAAACAGAGTTGCCAAAGTTGTAATCCCTGAACCATTTCTTTGCCGAATCGTCAGAAGGGATGTAGGTTTTGAAGGCAAGATCGAGTCTTATGACAAAAAAGCTCAAATCATATCTGAATCCAAAACCAGAACCAACTGCAATGTCTTCAAGCGAACGTATTCCTTCAAATACAGATGGCTCGTCTTCTACATCGTCCAGAACGTTCCAAATGTTTCCCGCATCTACAAAAAGTGCGCCTTTAAGACTGTTAAAAATAGGAAAACGCAATTCGGCACTGGTTGTAATTTTTAAATTGGCTTCATTAAAATCGTTTACAGCACCACTGCTTCCGGGACCTAAACTGTAAGGTTGCCAAGCACGAATGTCGTTGGAGCCTCCTGCAAAATAACTTCGTGAAAACGGAACGTTGGTAGAATTTCCATACGGAATTGCAATACCAAAAAAAGATCTTATTGCAAAAACTCTTTCTTTTGATAAATCCCAATGCTTTACATATTCTAATTCAGTTTTAATATACTGGGAATATTCTAAGTCAAAAATTGTCTTCTTGTTGTTTTGTTCGTTAATCGTTTCGGCTGCTGTTCCAAAAAGAGAGAGTACATTTCCAGCCGATTCCACTTTGGTTTTAAAAACATAGAAATTGTTGTCAGTCAAATTGGTTTTGGTAGTCTTAGAAAACGTATAGCTGGAAGCAAGAATGAAATTGTTTTCCGAAAGCCTGTTTTTTCGTTCGCTGATAGTGTTTATTCTCCTGAAGTCTCCATCCCCGGGACGCAATGTTGTAGCATTTCCTAATACTTCTGCAATAAACCCATCAGCACCTTCGGGAATAATCAGGTTTCCATCGCCATTAATATTATTGGGATTGGTATTGTAGGTTTGCGCCAAATCATTCAGCGCATTATATGAAGATTTATATACATTGAAATAATTTCCAATGTTGATGTTGTTTACATATTGAACATTAAAAAGATCAAATCGATGTTCATGTCGGGCGCCATTTTTCCTTGGACTCCAATTATAAGTCATAGCACCTGTAAAATTCTCCTTATCCAATCCAATATTTTGTTGTTTTGCAAAACCAAGCGAAATACTGGTAGAAGGAATGGTACTTTTAGGAATAAGTCGTTCTGTATTAAATGGCAATAAGATTCTTGGGAAGCTCAACTTGGTATCAATACCATATTCCGAAACATTAAAAAACAAATTATTCGGATTGGCAAAATCTCGGGAAGAGCCAATGTTTCCTCTTAACGCTACATCAAGCGTTTCTGCTCCGTTAAAAACATTTCTTATGGTTACTGATGTTGTGGCGGAAATACCAAAGTCCTGAATGTTGGAATGCGTAAAATCCAGCGAAGCTCCAAAGCTGTATTTTTTTCGGGGTGTCAGATAAATATTGGCTATAAGCGAATTATTCAAGCTGTCTCTCGGATCCAATTTGTATTGAATGGCGGGAGAGTTGAAAACCTTCAAATTACTCAAATATCGACTTGTAACACTGGTTCTAATGTCTGAATATTTGGCGTCCGGAGCAATAAAAACAGCATCTGTAATTGCCTTCGGACGGTATTTTAATTTATTATAGCTGTATAGGTTGTATCCTTTGTAGGTTACAGAGTCGGTAACTTTTGCTTCAGATTTATTCAAAGGAGCATCTGTATAGATGTTTACTTCGCTTACATTGTATAATTTAAATGGTCGTGTAACTGTAGAATCACCAATTCTCAAAACCTGATCGTCGATAATCATTTTGATATTGGTTTTATCGCCTGTGTCTACTGTATCAATGTCAAAATTAATGTTGCTTTGTTGGAAATAGAAAGCGCCATTATTTCTGAAATTGGTTGTAATCCGTTCTCTTTCAAGATCAAAATTTTCCGATTTGAAAATATCTCCTGATTTTAAAGCGGATAGGTTTTTGTTCTTGTTATATAACGAATCCAATTCAGGAGATGCTATTCGGGTGGATAGGGAGTCAATTTTATGTACCTCTCCTTTTGTAATTATATAATTGATTTTGGCTCTTTTTTTAGATAGAGTATCAACTGTGTAAGAGGCTTTAGCATTAAAATAACCATTATTAAAGTAATGCGATTTTATCCGTATAAGTGATTTTTCTGCACGAGCGGCATCAACAATTACAGGCGCTTCACCAGTTTTCTTTAAAAAGCTATGAATGCCAGAGTAAAAGAAAGATTGTCCTTTACGCTGTACTTGCTTGGCTGAGAAAAGCTTGGTTTGGCGCGCTAATTTCTCCGGATCATTTAAAAACATTGCTTTGTATGAGGAGTCTGGATTTTTCTTGGCAATGTTGTATAAATTCAATCGGAAAGGATAACCTAAAATAGTACTGTTAGGCTGTTGATACAATAAATTGGAAATGGTTTCGCTTTTCTCCTTCTTGCCATCAACTGTAATATTGTTTTTTTTGAGCAGGTATTTTCCGTCGGGAACCCTCTTCACAGCATCGCAAGCCGAAATTATTATTCCTATTAGAATAAATAGTGATATTTTTGCAACAGTCTTTCTCAAGTGATTCGGAAATTTAATTCAAAAGTACATTATTTCTATGGTTAGTAAAAACCAAATAAAGCTTATAACCAGTTTACATCAAAAAAAATTTCGTCAGGCGAATAATTTATTTATTGCCGAAGGAATAAAGGTCATAAATGAACTGTTGCATTCTAACTTTGAATTAGAAAATATTTATGCCACCGAGCAATTGTTTCCAGCAATTTCAAAAGACAAATTCAATCTGATAGGGGAAAATGATTTGAAGAAAATCAGCGCATTAACTGTGCCAAACAACTGCCTTGCTGTTTTTAAAATTCCAGAAACTAAACCTATTCTTGAAAAGGGATTGATAATCGCCTTGGATGATATTCGCGATCCGGGAAATCTTGGAACTATCCTGCGATTATGTGACTGGTTTGGAGTTGAGCAAGTTATCTGTTCTGAACAAACTGTGGACATCTACAATCCCAAAGTTATTCAGGCCACTATGGGTTCCGTTGCAAGGGTAAATGTTACGTATCTTGATTTGAATGCTTACATAGGAAAAACAAAACTTCCTATTTTTGGTACTTTCATGGATGGTGAGAACATCTATAAAGCCAATTTGCCAAAAGAAGGAATTGTTATTATGGGAAATGAGGCAAACGGAATTTCTACGTCAATAGAGCAAAGCATAAAAAATAGGCTGACGATTCCTAGATTTGGAAATCTGCAACAAACGGAAAGTTTAAATGTAGCGACCGCAACAGCAATAATCCTGAGTGAATTTTGCCGGAATAATTGATTTTATTGAAAAGTAAAATTCAAGAATACACCTCTCGTTTTCATGCTTCCAACATTTCCTGTCCAAGGGCTGTTTGGATCCTCATCGCGAATCAATTCATCGTTAAAGCTGAAAACACCTCTAAGGGATGGCGTGAATTTAAAATATTCTAAATATAAGTCAATTCCAAGGCCAACTTCATAAAAGTTAGTCCATTTTGCCATTCTGAAAACATTGCTGGAATTGTCTTCTTTTGAATTTACATTGCTTGAGAGGTTCAAAGCTGTAGAAACACCCGCTACTAGAAAAGGCTTTATGTTTCCGGTCCTTGCCGAAGAAAATTTAACAAGAAGTGGAAAGTGGATATAAGTCGATTTCACTTCGCGTAAGCCATCAGCTTCAACAGCAAAATTAGGGAAAGAGAGATTCCGCTGATTAAAGCTCAAACCAGGCTCAAACCGAACGTCAAAATATTCATTCAAACGCAGATTTCCAATCAAACCAACGTTAAATCCAACTGTGCTTTCTACCAAGATGTCTTTATCAATATTTTCATATTCAAACTTGAAATCGTAGTAGTTAAAACCAAGATAATATCCCCAGGAAACCCTTTGTTTGTCAAAGTTTTCAAGGTTGATTATTGGATCCCTGCCAAACAATTGTGCACTACAATTTAGGGAGAATATTAGTAAAATTAACAGAAGAAATCTTTTCATATTATTTTTTAGAAGCTGAATAAATGGTAGCCACTCCCATAGTTTGCGGAAGCGCCTTAACTTCTATAAACCCAATTTTGCGTAAAATATTGTTTAACGCTTCGCCATAAGGAAATACGGAAGCAGAATCTGATAAATATTGATAGGCTGAATCGTCTTTAGAGAATATTTTTCCGATGAGCGGAAGGATGTATTTTGAATAAAATTTATACCCTTGCTTGTAAGGCGTTTTTGTTGGAACCGATGTTTCAAGGATCACAAAAATGCCATTCGGTTTCAAGACCCTTAAGATTTCGGAAAATCCTTTTTCTAGATTTTCAAAATTACGAACGCCAAAACCTACTGTAATAGCATCGAAAGTATTGTCATCATAAGGAATGTTTTCAGAATCACCTAAAACCATTTCTATTCTTTCGGATAGTTTTTTTTGTTCAATCTTTTTTCGTCCAACTTCCAGCATTCCTGCAGAAATGTCAAGACCGATTATTTTTTTTGCCTTTGTGTGGGTCATTAAGATGGCAAGGTCTCCAGTTCCAGTTGCAATATCAAGAATCATTTCCGGATTTTTATCAGAAACCATCTTCAATACTTTTTTACGCCATTTGATATCGATTCCAAAAGAAATAACCCTGTTCAGCCCGTCGTAATTACCAGAAATGGTGTCAAACATTTGGGCAACCTGTTCTTTTTTTCCTAAATCAGAATCTTTATATGGAGTAACGCTTTTAGACATTTTTTTAAAATTTTAGCAAAGGTAACGCTAATTAGTCAATTTGAAAATCGGAATCTTTTACTTTCGTGTAAAAGTTTGAAAAGTAAAATCGTAGTTGTGTTTTTCATCTTTTGGATGAAATTCCTCATTAGCCAATTCCCATTCCTCAGGATTGATTTCTGGAAAAAAAGCATCTGCTTCAAACTCAGAATGAACTTTTGTAAGTTCAATTTTATCAGCAAATGGAAGTCCTAAGTTGTAGATCTCGCCACCGCCAATAATATAAACGTCTTCGCCTTCAGGTACTCTTTCAATTGCCATTTGCAAACTGTCCACCACAATGCAATGCTCTGGATTATAATCTTGCTGGCGGGTAATAATTATATGGGTTCTATTCGGTAAAAGTTTTGGCAAACTTTCAAATGTCTTTCTGCCCATTATGATATGATGTCCTGTGGTAAGTTGCTTGAAGCGTTTAAAATCATCAGGTAAGTGCCAAATCATTTCATTGTCTTTTCCTAGGGCATTGTTTTCGGCCACAGCCGCAATCATTATTGTCATTTTGGTAGTTATTGTTTTGGTTCTTGTTCGTCAATTTTTGAACGTAATTGCTGTAGTTTTCTTTCCTGACGGTTTACAAGGCGTTCGATCTGTTCCCTTTCCCAATTCTTGTTCATAAACCTGTCGGTGATGTAGACTTTGATAAAATGAAGGATCAAAAGAAAAAACCAAACCGTTATGGCCCATGGATACCATATATTGGGCATGCCAAATTCAAGCAATTCGTTGGCAACAAACATAAACAAACTGCCAATCAAAAAAAACACGAAATGATAATAAAGATTTTTTTTCTGCTTTATTCTTTTTCGCGCATATTCATAGAGTTCTTGTTGTTCTTTTTCCATTTTTTGGTTTATTTAGCACTTAAAGATAAAATTTATTTTCAAAAATGAGAATTATTTGATTGAAGATTCTTTAGCAGGCAAACGATTTCTTTTTAAAGATGTTTATTTTAAGAGGTTAAAAATTAGGAATATAGGCCTGAATGGCTCACCTCATTATCATTATGCTAAAACTTTATTGGCATTGCTTTTATTTCAATTGAATATGTTTTCTTTGTTTTATAATATTAAAAATTAATTAGTTATGGCAATAAAGAAACAATTTGTAAAGACAAAACCTGTTTGTAAAGTTACCTTTTCAGTAGATGCCAAAGAAGCAACAACGGCTGTAGTTATTGGTGATTTTAATAATTGGGATCCAAAAGAAGGGGAGTTGAAAAAATCAAAAGCAGGTGTATTCAAAGGTGTTTTTGATGTAGAAAAAGATGCTTCTTATGAGTTTAAATATGTAATTGATGGCGCTTTTGTAAACGAACCAGAAGCCGATTCATTCAAATGGAATGATTTTGCAGGTGCAGAAAATAGTGTATTGGAAGTGTAATTTTACTTCTCTCTATAAATAAGAAATCCGCCAAAAGCGGATTTCTTATTTTCAAATGTTCTTATAGCGAACCTACCAATTTTCCTTTTTTAGTTTTTGAAGGCAATTTAGATTTTACAACATTTTTAGATTGCATATCACTCAAAACATTCAATGCTTCTTCAACATAAACATCTTTGGACAAGCTTTCGTGCCAACGAACTCTCTTTTCCTTAAACAAACTGTCTTTTTCCATCAACGCCATTTCGTTTGGCAATGATTTGAATACGAGTTTGTTCTTATAATCAGAAATTGGTTTGTATTTCTTCGCTTCAGCATCTAAATTTTCCTGCTCTTGCTTGAACTTGTCGAGTTGCAAGCTGTAAACATTTTCATCACGACGCTTGCTGATCCATTTTGCATTTTCGTCAATCAATTGAAATTGCGCATTTTGTTGTAATCTTTTCTTGCTGTTGGCAATTACGGCATCGTAGTTTTCAATTTTCCAAGGCTCATACTTTGCAGGATCAATTTTGTCCCAAGGCATAGCATTTTCTAAATCTCTCTCTCCGATTTCAATGTGTGAAAAACGGTCTGGCATGTTAACATCGCTGCTCACACCTTTTAATTGTGTCGAACCTCCATCGATTCTGTAAAACTTTTGAGTTGTCGTTTTCAAGGCACCAAGATTTCCTACGGAACTATTTCTGATAAAATCGTTCAAGCCATATACGTTTTGAACAGTTCCTTTTCCATAAGAATGCTTGCTTCCAATGATAACACCTCTTTTATAATCCTGAATAGCTGCTGCCAAAATCTCCGAAGCCGAAGCTGAGAAGTTATTGATCATCACCACAAGCGGACCATCCCATTGGATTCTACTGTCTTTATCCCACAGTACTTCCTTGTTTTTTCCTGTTGTTTTAACTTGTACGATAGGACCTTCCTTGATAAATAATCCTGCGATATCTACAACTGTTTTTAAAGAACCGCCACCATTGTCGCGAACATCCATCACAATTCCTTGAACGCCTTCTTGTTTAAGTCTTTCCACTTCAAGAGCTACATCTTTTGCAGCATCTCTATCGTCTTTATTTTCAAAATTGATGTAAAATTTCGGTAGATAAATCACTCCGTATTTCTTTCCGTCTTTTTCTACTACACTTGATTTGGCATACGTTTCCTCGATTTCAACTTCATCACGGATGATAGAAATCACCTTTATAGTTCCGTCTGATTTTTTTACCGTCAAGCGAACCTCTGTGTCTTTTGGTCCTTTGATTTTCTTCACTACATCATCAAGACGCATCCCAACAATGTCAACAGGTTCAGCATCTCCTTGCGCAACTTTCATCACCACATCACCCGCTTCCAATTCTTTTCCTCTCCAAGCCGGACCACCAGAAATCAATTCAGTAATTTCAGTGAAATCATTTTTCTTTTGAAGACGGGCTCCAATTCCGAAGAATTTTCCGCTCATGCTTACGTCAAATTTTTCCTTGTCGTCAGGAGCCATATAATTGGTATGAGGGTCAAAGCCTTCTGCAATAGCATTTAAGTAAATCGCAAAATAATCATCACGGTTTAAATCTTTCATGAAACTATACAGTTCATTCAAAGATTTCAACGAACTTTCGCGTGTTTCTTTTTCTAATTCTTCATAGCTTTTAGGACCTTCTTTGTCTTTCTTCGCTTTTTCAGCTTTTTTCTTTTCAGATAGCGACAATGAGTCGTTGTCTTTATTGAAAACGCCATTTTTCTTATCTTCTTCGTATTTCAATTTGTCATTCAATGAAGATAAAGTCGAAAGCTTGATTTGCTTGCGCCATCTGTCTTTAAGTTCCGCTTTAGTTGAAGCGTATGGAACTTTTTCATAATCAGTATTGATTTCTTCATCAATTTTATAATCGAAAGGCTTGTCTAGAATGTCTTTGTAAAAAGCTTCGCTTTCTTTCGTTCTTTCCATCAAACGCTCATACGTCAGGTTGAAAAACGATAGATCCTTGCTTTTAATCTGATCGTCCAACTGCGTTTCATATTTGGCAAATTCATCAATATCCGATTGTAGAAAAATCCTTTTTGATGGGTCTAATCCAAGTACATATTGCTTATAAACACTTTTCGAAAAATTATCATCAATGTCTTTCGGGTCAAAATGTCCTTTTTCAACAATGAATGTAAGCAATTCTATAAGCATCTTGTCTTTTTCCGGGTCGCTTTTCTCTTTCAATGGAAAAAAGCTCAATAGAGCAATTGACAATACGGCAACAACTCCTATAATTTTATAATTTCTTTTCATAAAGCTCCAAATTGCATTCATCAATTTTTTAAATCTAATTTTCATCTAAATTAAGGAAAAACTGTGCCACTAATTTTGATGTGTATATAATTTTTTGTTAAAGATGCTAAAGTACTAACTTCCTATTAAAAATGCTTATTTTAGCCTAAAATTTTACATAGAATTGGGAATCATCAGTTCTAGAAAGTTATCTTAAAAATGAAGAAAAAACCTTTAATTTTAGTCACCAACGACGACGGAATTACGGCTCCGGGAATCAGAGCATTGATTGATGTGATGCAGGAAATTGGAGAAATAGTCGTGGTTGCTCCCGATAAGCCACAGAGTGCAACTGGACATGCCATAACCATAAACAACACGCTATATTTGAATAAGATTTCAGATGATAAAGCGCCTTTTTTAGAATACAGTTGTTCTGGAACGCCAGTTGATTGCGTAAAATTTGCGGTAAATGAAGTTTTGGAAAGAAAACCTGATTTGTGTGTTTCCGGAATCAATCACGGATCGAATTCTTCTATTAATGTAATTTATTCTGGAACAATGAGTGCAGCGGTAGAAGCTGGGATTGAAGGCATTCCAGCAATTGGATTTTCGTTACTGGATTATGATTGGAATGCCGATTTTGATTCGGCCAAGAAGTTTATTAAAAAGATTGCCTTGGAGGTTTTGGAGAATGGCTTGCCCGAAGGTGTAATTTTGAATGTGAACATTCCGAAATTGAAGGAAAAGGAAATTAAAGGTATAAAAATTTGCCGTCAGGCGAAAGCGATGTGGCAGGAAAAATTTGATAAGCGGAAAACACCGCAAGGCAAGGATTATTATTGGCTTACAGGCGAATTTATAAATCAGGACAAAGGCGAAGACACGGATGAATTTGCATTGGAAAATGGTTATATATCGGTGGTTCCCGTACAATTTGATTTGACGGCCCATCATGCGATTCAAACATTAAATACTTGGAAATTAAATGAAAAAAATTGATTTGTTTTATGGTTTCCTAATCGGAATCCTGGCTTCCTTTATTGGGGTTTTCCTTTTTATTGAGCTGTTTACGGACTATGAATTTACAACAGGCATTTCGACGATAAAAAGCGAAGGCAAGTTGGGGAAATTGATCACTTTGGGAGCGATTTTGAATATACTTGTATTTTTTTTCTTATTGAAATTAAACAAGGAATTGATGGCAAGAGGTGTGGTTCTGGCTACAATTATTCTGACGGTTGTTACATTAATCGTCTAGTTGATCAAGAAGATTAAAAAGTGTCTAAAGTTTGTTTTTCTAGCCCTGATTGAAGAGAAAATAATTTTCTTTTTTCTTTAAAAAGGAAATTATTGTAACGGAAAGCAGGAATACGGTTTGGAGTAAATGCCTAAAGATTTGCTCCTAAATAAATTAAAAAGATGAAATATTATATTATTGCAGGTGAGGCTTCGGGCGATTTGCATGGTTCGAATTTGATGAAAGCATTGTACAAGGAGGATTCTCAGGCTGAAATTCGGTTTTGGGGAGGCGATTTGATGCAAAAGGCGGGCGGAACTTTGGTGAAACATTACCGAGAACTTGCTTTTATGGGTTTTGTTGAGGTGATTTTCAATCTGAAAACGATTCTGAACAATATTAAATTCTGCAAGAAGGATATTGAAAATTTTAATCCCGATGTGATTATTTTTATTGATTATCCGGGGTTTAATATGCGGATTGCAAAATGGGCAAAGGAAAAGGGCATTAAGACGCATTATTATATCTCACCTCAGATTTGGGCTTGGAAGGAAAACAGGATCAAGGACATCAAGCGCGATTTTGATAAATTGTATGTGATTTTGCCTTTTGAGAAGGATTTCTATGAGAAGAAACACGGTTTTCCAGTTGAATTTGTGGGGCATCCTTTGATTGATGCAATTCACAATAGAACTCCAATGGATGATGCGACTTTTAGAGCTGAAAACAATCTGGACGAAAAGCCGATTATTGCGTTGCTTCCCGGAAGCAGAAAACAGGAAATTTCGAAAATGCTTTCGCTGATGTTGAGTGTTGTCAAGGATTTCCCAGATTATCAATTCGTGATTGCCGGAGCTCCGAGCCAGGAATATTCTTTTTACAGTCAATTTTTGAAGGATGAAAATGTGCGTTTTATAGCCAATAAAACCTATGATTTGTTGAGCGTTTCGCATTGTGCATTGGTGACTTCCGGGACAGCAACTTTGGAAACGGCGCTTTTTAAAGTGCCTGAGGTGGTTTGCTACAAAGGAAGTTGGGCTTCGTATCAGATTGCGAAGAGAATTATTACGTTAAAATATATTTCATTGGTCAATTTGATTATGGATAAAGAAGTCGTGACCGAATTGATTCAGGGCGAATGCAATCCGAAAAATATCAAGAAAGAATTGGAAAAATTACTTGAACCGAATCATAGAAAGCAACTTTTAGAGCAATATGATGCTCTTGAAGAAAAGCTCGGAGGTGTTGGTGCGAGTGCGAAGACAGGTAAAATGATTGTTAATAATGTTAGGCGCTAATTTTAGTTTTTTTATTTATAATTGATTTTAATACAATGGTTTAAAGATATTTTTTAAGCGATTTAAAAATTTTGCTAACAAAAAAATAACGTTTAAAGTTTATGCTTTGAGCGTTTTTTTTATTAGTTTTACAATCTTGAAAATAAATATCGCTGTTTCTGCGTTATTACCATCCAGTAAATTCTTTCGGAATTTTATTTCAATAAATCTAATAGTGATGGCCATTTGGTATTGCTTGAAAAATAAAAAATAAAATATGATAAATTCAAAAAATCTCTTTCTAACGGCTGTTTTGTTGACGATGACTACATTTAGTTTCGGACAAATTATTACATCAAAAAAAGAAGCGGTAAAAAAAGGAGTTTATCAAAAACCACAAGAAAAAAAGAAAGATGCTGTAGCAACTACCAATACAGTTTCTAAAAAAACAGAGAATGCTGTTGCTTATCAGGATGTGAAACAGCCTGAAATTAAAGTTGCAAAAGGCACTCCAAAACCGAAGAAATATTCGATTGACAAGAGCGATGCAGACGACAAAGAATTGCTGATTTCTCCTCCAGAAAATTATCTTGCTATGCAGATGATTAACAATGCTATGCAATTTCTTGGAGTGAGATACCGCGGTGGCGGAACGACTACTGCCGGAATGGATTGCTCTGGAATGGTAACGGCTGTTTTTGATATCTTTGATTTGAAGTTGCCTAGAAGTTCACACGAAATGGCGACTGTTGGAGAAAAAATAGATGGTAAAGATGCTAAAAAAGGCGATTTGATTTTCTTTAAAACTTCCCGAAGAGGCATCAGCCACGTTGGTATTATTAGTGAAATTACAGATGATAATGAAATTAAATTTATTCATTCTTCTACTTCGCAAGGAGTTGTAATTTCTTCCATGAACGAGCCTTATTACAAGAAAACTTTCGTTCAGATCAACAGAGTTTTGTAGATTAATATCACACATCTAAAATAAATTGTTATTTTAGATGAATGAAAGTACTACAATTTCCTTTAGCTCGAATTTCACTTCTCTTTATAGCTGGAATTTTATCTGCCTATTATTTAAAACCTGACCTGTCAAGTGTTTTTATAATTGTAGGTATAGTTTTCGTGTCTTTTATTCTTTCCTACCTATTTTCGATCAAGAAAATAAACCAGAAAATTTACTTTGCCATTGCGACCTATTTGCTTTCTTTTTCAATAGGAAGTGCCACTTTGGTTGTCCATAATGATTATTTCGATAAGGATAATTACATTCATTTGATTGAAGGGTCAGATGAGGAACATACTATTTCCATTACACTTCGAGAAAAATTAAAAACTACATCCTATAATGAACGATATGTTGCGTCGGTAAATTTTATTGATGGCATAAAAACCGATGGTAAGATATTATTGAACATCCGAAAAAGTAGTTTGAAACACAATTTAGAAATTGGTTCGAACGTGTTGCTTAAGGAAAATATTTTAAAACACAAGCCACCTTATAATCCAGACCAGTTTGATTATGGGAAATACCTTGAAAACAAATCGATTCTCTCGCAGGTTTATGTAGATGTTCAAGATATAAAAGTCAGCGATGAGGTTACGAAAGACATTTGGTTTTATTCAGCTAAATTCAGAAATACTATTATTGAAAATCTGAAGAAAAGCGGTTTTAACGAAAAGGAACTCAATGTTGTCAATGCTTTGATTTTAGGACAACAGCAAGACATTTCTCCTGAGGTAATGTTGGATTATCAATATGCGGGTGCGATTCATATTTTGTCTGTTTCCGGATTGCACGTTGGGTATATTCTACTTTTTTTAAATTTCTTGTTGGGAAGAGTTCCTAAAACAAGAGTTGGAAATCTTACAAAGCTTCTAACAATCATAATCTGTCTTTGGGCTTTTGCAGTAATAGCTGGATTATCACCATCAATTGTAAGATCGGTTACAATGTTTTCATTTGTGGCAATCGGAATGCATCTGAAAAGAAAAACGAATAACTTTCATACTCTGATCGTTTCGATGTTGCTGATTTTAATTTTCGAACCTTCCTTTTTGTTTGATGTCGGATTTCAATTGAGCTATTTGGCCTTGTTTTTTATTCTTTGGTTGCAACCGGTTTTAGGAGAAATTTCGAAACCGGAGAATAAAATTTGCAAATACTTGTGGGACATTATTACGGTTTCTTTTGCCGCACAAATCGGAACGCTCCCTTTGAGTATTTATTATTTCCACCAATTCCCAGGATTGTTTTTTATTACCAATCTCATCATTCTACCAGCATTGGGAGTCATTATGGCTTTGGGTGTTTTGGTAATGATTTTGGCGTTGTTTGGAACTGTTACTGTGATATTAATAAAGCCATTGGAGTATAGCATTTTTGGACTCAACTGGATTATTGGTTGGATTGCTTCGTTTGAAAGTTTTGTCTTGCGAGACATTCCGTTTAATATCTATATGGAAATATCACTCTATGGAGTAATCGCAATGCTAATTCTTTGGTTCGAGAAAAGAACTTTTAAGCGATTGGTGTTTTCATTATTGGCTTTGATTGTTTTTCAAATTTCACTTCTTGCGACTAAGTATTATAGCGAAACACCTCAAGAGATGCTTGTCTTTCATTCTCGAAAAAGTTCCATTTTTGTTGAACGGAATGGACAAGAATTGAAAGTTTTTGCCAACGATAGTATTTTGAAAAATTTGGATGATGACAGAAACTTGAAATCTTTTGTTGTGGCAAATTTTATTGAAACCATCAAAAAAGAAAAGAACGGAAACTTTTATTACTTCAACAGCAAGAAGATTTTTGTAATGGACAGTTCGGCTGTTTATCCTAAAAATATAAATCCGGATGTTGTGGTTTTGACGCAATCACCAAAGATTAATTTAGAACGGTTTCTAAAAGATCATAAACCGGATATCATAGTTGCCGACGCTTCTAATTTTAAAACCTATATTTCAAGATGGAAGGCAACTTGCGAGAAACAAAAAATCCCTTTTCACGCAACGGGCGAAAAGGGATTTTATAGAATTGAATAAAATTATTTCTTCTTGTTAGCAAGGATTTGATTGGCTCCAGCCAACCATTTCTCAGGACCACCGGCTACATAACCTGTGCTTCCTAATTTTTCGAAACTAACTTTTTTGTCTACCATTGTAGGTGTTACCATCCAAACTGTTGGATAACCTCGAACGCCGAACATTTGTTGCAATTCGTTGTTCTGCTTGGTCAATTCTGGCGAAAGTTGTTTTCTTCTTGGAAAATCAAGATCTACCAAGACTACATTTTCCTTTGCCCAAGTTGCAAATTCTGGTTTGGTGAAAACCTCTTTCTGCAAACGGATGCACCATCCGCACCAATCGCTTCCGGTAAAGAAAAACAATAATGGTTTTTTGGTTTTGATGGCAATTTCAGAGGCTTTGTTTACATCTGTATGCCATGTCAATTCCTGTGCTTCGATGGTCATCGAGCCAAGAACTAGAAGTAAGGTTAGAATTGTTTTTTTCATTATTAAATTTTTAAAAAATTGGTTTTCAAAAACGATGCCTAAATTATTTAATCCCGTGCATTAATTTTTTCAAAACAGGATTCAAAGCCATTACAATCAATCCTGCTAAAATCGGTACAATCGTAAAGATTAAGAAGAATGTTGATAGAGAATATTCTTTGGTGATGTTTTCAATCTGACCTCCGGCCACAGCGGCTAATTTATTACCTATTGCGATAGCCAAATACCACATACCGAACATAAAGGCAATCATTCTTGCTGGAACCAATTTCGATACATAAGATAATCCAACAGGTGACAAGCATAATTCTCCAATAGTATGCAAAAGATAGGCAAAAATCAACCAGATCATGGATACTTTTACGCCATCAGTAATTCCGTAAGAACCGTACGCTAATAATCCGAAACCAAGTGCCATGATGATTAATCCCATCCCGTATTTTACGGCTGCAGGTGGATTGTATTTACTGTCCCAAAGTTTTGAAATTGTAGAAGCAAAAGCAATGATAAAGAAAGAATTCAGGATTGAAAACCAACTTGGGTCGATCTCCGAAGCAGTTTTTGTAAATTCATTGTAAAGCATCCAAATACAGATTCCCCAAACGCCTAAAAAGGTAATTACCAAAACAATATTTGATAACAAAGCTTTTTTCCAAGTTTGTTTCCAAAGTAAAAATAAAACCCAGCTGATGATCAATAATGGAACGACTGTCAATAAAGTATTGATGATATTAAAAGTTGTCAAAGACGAACCTTCTAGAGTTCTATCCACATTATCCCTTGCAAAAAGAACCAATGATGAAGCGGCTTGTTCGAAAGACATCCAAAAGAAAATGGTAAAGAAAGCAAATACAATTACTGCAATCATACGGTCTCTAACGATTTTTGTATATCGGATAAGTCGAGAAATAACCAAGATTAGGAATAGTCCCAAAGCGATTAGGATCATCACAATAGGCCCCTCAAGTTTTCCTACTTTAAAATCAAAAACGTTTATACCTCCAATCTTAGACAAAGGATCATTAAAAGCATAAATCAATCCGATTACAGTTGTAATAACGATCAGGATATAATCGATTGGAGTAAAAGGATTTCTTTTGTCTTCTTGATTTGTCGAAAGTCTTGATTGCTCCAATGCCGCATCTCTTTTCTCTTTTGAAGGAACTTCTCCAATATTTCCAAATAATGGTTTTGCTAACCAAAATTGGATAGTACCGAGTAGCATAAAGATACCAGCTAGGCCAAATCCCCAATGCCATCCTAAATTAGAGGCCAAATAACCGCAAAGCATCATTCCGAAGAAGGCTCCAGCGTTAACACCCATATAGAAAATAGTGTAAGCACCATCTTTCTTTTCAGGGAATTCTTTATACATTTCAGATAGGATAGAAGTCATGTTTGGTTTAAAAAAACCAGTTCCAATAACCAATAATCCCAATCCAAGGTAAAGCATAAAAGGCGTGTCAAGAAACATCGCTGCATGTCCCAGTGTCATTACAATCGATCCGATTAAAACGGCCCAACGATAACCCAGGTATCTGTCGGCAATGATACCTCCAAAAATAGGGGTGATATAAAGCAACATCGCATAAGTTCCGTATAATGCTCCTGCATTTTCAGCATTCCAACCCCAACCTGGATTGTCTCCTGTTATGGCAGCGGTAAGAAACAATATCAATAAGATTCTCATTCCGTAGAACGAAAATCGTTCCCACATTTCAGTAAAAAATAATACGAATAATCCCGACGGGTGACCTAAAACTTTTGATTTAAAAAAATCTGGGTTTTCAGCTTCTGTAGTCATGTAGTGTGTAATTTAAAAATTATTTTGGATGCGAAAGATAATCAAAAAATATTTAATCCTAAGCGAGTATTTACTTTACAGCTCTTTTCTCAAGCGGTCTAATAATCATTCTGTCATAAATGGTTAAAGAAATGATCGAAAATATACCAATCCCAACGACTACAAGCCATATTTTGTTCGGATTATAGGTTTCCCAAAGCATATTGGTCATGTCCCAATGGCTCATTCCTAATTTTTGTTCGGCTAAAGCAAAATACTCATTTTTAGAGAATGGAAAATGTATTTGGCTGACGTCGATGTTTTTAGAAGTTGCGAAATCTGCAAATGATTGTTTAACAATTTTCCAATCAATTGTTTCGGCTTTTAGATTGAATTGTTTTTCAAAGGCAGATATCGACATTTTTAATGCTTTCGAACCTTCTTCTATAAATTCTTCTTTGGTTACCACTTCTGGCATTGCAATATTTCTGCCGGCCAATTCTTTTTTCAATAACGATAATTTATCCGACCAAGATTGATACAAACCACCTGATATGAAGCTTGTTACAAAATAACTTGCCGCTACCGGTAAAAAGTATGTTCCTTGGTACAATCCTTCTTTTCCTTTAGGTGTAATTAAGGCGATAAATGAAGATACAGTTGGACTACTCATCATTTCACCAATTGCAAAAATCATGGTTCCAATAATTGTAAACCAAACACTTCCTGAGTAAAAGGTCAAGCCGATACCAATTGTTGCAATCACCGCTCCACGAATTACCGCATTGATGTGACGCATTTTAATTACGAAAAATGAAATGGTAATCTGGAAAAGAATGATCATCAACGAATCAATGTTTGTAAACCATTCTGGTTTTACTTGTCCGTCTTGGGTCAACAAACTTCCTAAAGAAGGAAGATTTTCATTCAACCAATTACTTAATGCGGCTGAGTTTACCCAGTCTTCTATAAAGTTTGGTAGCGTGTTGAATAATTGGTTGAACATCGTCCAGAAACCAATCATTAGTAATAATAAAATACCCAAACGAATATCCTTCAAAGCTTCAAAAATGCCCAATACAGATTCCTTGATTGCTTCTCCAATCGAATTTTTAGGTTTTTCAACCTTTGGTTCTTTATAAAAAAGCAGTAAAACAATGAGATTGATACCGATTACAATTGCCGCCTGGATGAAAATGATCTTCCAGCCATAAGTAGTTCGCAAACCTGATGACATGGCCGGACCAATAAATCCGCCAATATTTACCATCATATAAAAAATACCAAAGCCCATTGTACCAGTGGTTTCGTCCGTATTTCGGGCAACAATTGCCGATGCTACCGGTTTAAAGAATGCAGCGCCAACTGCTACCAAAAGGAAAACCATATAAACACTCCAATAAGTATTTACTTCGCCTAACAGGTAATACCCAGAAATCATGATGATATAGGAAATAGTCAATGAGATTTTATAGCCAATTCGGTCTGCGATAACTCCGAAAATTAAAGGCAGAAAGTAGAGGATTCCCACAATATTCCCCATGATGTTTCCCTTTTGAATATGATCAAAACCTAGACCGCCGGTATCGGTTGATCCTACCAAATAAAGCCCTAAAAGAGTATAGATTCCGTACCAAGCCCAACGCTCCATAAGTTCCATAAAGCTGGCGATCCAGAAATTTTTATTGAATGATTTTATCGTCGTAAACAAAGATGTTTTATTATCTGACATTTTGAGTAGTATTTTGAATGAGAAATGTAGCATACAATAAAAAGCGACTCAGAGCCGCTTTTTATGTTTTGCTTTTATTGAAAATTATTTTACTTCTTGCATTAGTTTTCTAATCAAAGGCGAAACAATGATAAGCAGTAAACCTGCTACCAAAGCATAGATTGCCAATTGATAGTATCCTTCGGTATAACCTTGCAATTTTGTCACTAAGGTTGCATTTTCGTCAGGCGAAGACATTCCAGCTCCAAGTAATCCTGCTACATATTGTCCGTAAGCACTGGCTAAAAACCACATTCCCATCATCATTCCCGAAAGACGCTTTGGAGATAATTTCGTCATAATGGATAATCCAATTGGAGATAAACATAATTCTCCAAAAGTAATGATCAAATAGGCAAAAGTGAAAAGATTCAAAGATGTGATTCCTTCGCTATCTGCAAAAAAACGAGTATAATAAAAAGTGTAGAAGGCCGCCGCTAAAAACAAAAATCCAATTCCAAACTTCATTACGGTATTTGGCTCAATTTTTTTCTTCGCCATTGCCAGCCAAATCAAACCAACAATGGGGCTGAAAACGATTACAAATAATGAATTCGAAGTGTTGTTAACAATGTTCGGATTGATTTCAAAGAACAATAAATTATGGTGAAGATTGTTCTTTGCAAATAGGGCCAATGAACCACCGCTTTGCTCAAAAAATGCCCAAAAAATCACAGAAAAAAGAATAAAAACGAATGCAGCAATCAGTTTCTTTCTTGCTTTTTCATCACTTTCTTTAAACGTCTCGAATAAGAAATACAATACAGCTAACGGTCCGATGGTATACATGAAATAATCCGTATAATCCGTATTCTTAATCATCATGAAAATTAGCGGAATGCTAAGCAACGAGCCTACATAAACTGCTATTTCTCGGGTAGTTCTCTTAGTAGGTTCCAAATTTAATAAAGGAGAATCTCCAATTGGTCCCAATGATTTTTTTGTGTAAATAAAGGTGATCAATCCAATAACCATTACAATTGCTGCAGAAAGGAAAGCATAGCTCCAACCATAATCAGGACTTGTTCCTAAATAAACACAAACGGCTCCACCAAGTAATGCTCCGATGTTGATTCCAGAATAAAATAATCCGAAACCGGCATCACGCCTGCTATCGCCTTCTTTATAAAGTTCTCCCACCATTGACGAAATATTTGGCTTGAAGAAACCAGTTCCAATGATCGATAATGTTATTCCCAAATAGAAGAATTCCTGCGGAGAAAAGGCGATAATTAAGTTTCCAAGGATCATTACGATTCCACCAAAAAGAAGCGATTTTTTAAAACCTAGAATTTTATCAGCGAAAATTCCTCCGATAAAGGTAAATGCATAAACGAAAGCTTGGATGGCACCGTATTTTAAATTGGCTTCTTTGTCAGATAAAGCCAAACCTAAAATTTGGTCGGCCATAAAAATAGTCAAAACACCACGCATTCCGTAAAAACAGAAACGTTCCCACATTTCTACCAAGAACAAATACCATAATTGCTTCGGATATTTGCCTTCAAAATTTTGAATCTCTTCTAAAGTTGGACCTCCATTTGCAGAGGACAACGGGTACTTGTTTTCCATTTTGTTTTGTTTTAGAATCGTTATTTTTTTTACATCAGTTAATTGATGCCTTTTTCTCGCATTACTTTATTTAAATTTTTTACCAATGCAAACATCAGTAAAGTGGCAAACATCAAAAGTCCAAAGTTGAACCAAAAGAAGTTCGCCTTATCATCATAAGTGTCCCACATACTGGCCAGGACGCCGCTCAGTTTATTTCCGATTGAAGTGGATAAAAACCAACCACCCATCATCAAGGCCGTTATGTTTTTTGGAGATAATTTCGATACGATTGATAATCCCATCGGGCTCAGGAATAATTCTCCAATGGTGATGATACCGTAGTTTGCTACAAGCCACCAAACACTCACTTTTTCGGCTCCATTGCTTCCAATATTCACCGCGGCAACCATCACTAAAACCGATAATGCCGAAATTAATAAACCAAATGCAATTTTTGTTGGAGTGGAAGGTTCTTTTTTCTTGCTTCTCAAATAAGTAAAGAAAGCAACAATAAGTGGTGTTAGAATAATTACCCATCCAGGATTTATCGATTGACTTAAATTGGTGGCCCAAATACTGATTTTTGTTCCTTCTTCCGGTAGTTTTTCTGGAGCAACATTCCTGAAATAAACAGGATAATCTATAACCTTTTTTACTTCGCCGTTTTCTTTTTGCAAACGAAATTGCTCGTCATACATTTCGGTTTCAGCTTTTTCATAGGTTATTTCTTTTGACTGTACCAAAGTAGAAAAAACTTTTTCGGTAGTTCCTGTAACTTGCCTGTCGGTATATCTGTCGGCCCAAGTGGTAAGTGCTGAACCATTAAGTTTGAAAACGGCCCAGAATAAAATCACTACTGCAAATATCGAAAGCAAGGCGCCAATAGGTCGCTTTTCGTCTGGTTTTGCCTTGAAATACAAACTCGCATAAAAGTAAATAACTGGAATACATGCAAATATAAACGCATCGGTACTATCCGAACCAAAAATGGCACTATCAAGATTTGTCGCGGATTGTATTCCTTTTAAAAACCATCCGATGATTCCGAAGACAATCGATGGAACCAAGATGAAAAGTACAATCTTATAAAAAGGCATGTCGCCTTCTTGAGTTCCTTTCTTTTGGTCGAAACCTGTATAATGTTTTGTACCTAAAAGAAATACAACAACACCAATAAACATTCCAATTCCTGCCGCCATAAAGGCATATTGCCAACCTAAAAGGATTTGCAATGCGGCACCAAAGAAGTTGCAGATAAAAGCCCCAACGTTGATTCCCATATAGAAAATGTTGTAGCCTTCGTCTTTCTTATCTTTGTATTTATCAGTAGAGTAAAAATTACCCAAAAGCGTAGAAATATTCGGCTTGAAAAATCCGTTACCAACAATAACAAGCGTCATTGCCACATACAACATAGTCAAACTATGAACACCCATCAGGAAATAACCGGCACCCATCATCAATCCACCCAGAACGATGGATTTTCGATAACCTAAATAACGATCTGCCACCAAGCCTCCGATAAATGGCGTAAGGAAAACCAGAGCGATAAAAGTTCCGTACAAATCGGAAGCTTCTTTTTCTGTCATGGCAAAACCAGCTTCAACATCTTTTAGATAAAGTGTGAAAATTCCAATCATCAAGTAATAGCCGAAACGTTCCCACATTTCAGATAAGAACAGATAGGGCAGGGCTTTAGGGTGCGATTTCCACATAATTATAAGTTGTCTTTAATGAAATTGGTCATTTTTGTATACAATTGCAATCTGGTTTTTCCACCGTAGATTCCGTGGTTTTTGTCCGGATAAATAGCCCAATCAAACTGCTTGTTGGCTTGAACCAAAGCTTCCACCATTAGCATCGTATTTTGAACGTGTACATTATCATCGGCAGTACCGTGAATCAAAAGGTATTTTCCTTTCAATTTGCTCACATGGTTGATAGGAGAATTTTCGTCATATCCCGAAGCATTTTCTGCCGGAGTCTGCAAGAATCTTTCGGTGTAAACCGAATCATAAAAACGCCAATTCGTTACCGGAGCAACCGCAATTGCCATTTTAAACACATCATTTCCTTTCAGGATACAGTTCGAAGACATAAAACCGCCGTAGCTCCAACCCCAAATTCCAATTCTGCTGTTGTCAACATAAGCATATTTTCCAAGCGCTTTTGCACTGTCTATTTGGTCTACAACTTCTAAATTTCCTAAATCTTTATAAGTTACTTTTTTGAAATCTGAACCTTTAAAGCCAGTTCCTCTTCCGTCCACACATGCTACGATGTAACCTTGCTGTGAAAGCATCATGTACCACATATCATTGGTGTCCAACCAAGCATTTGCCACTTCTTGAGAGCCTGGACCAGAATATTGAAACATTAAAACTGGGTATTTTTTTGAAGCATCAAAATTCTTCGGCTTGATCATCCAAGCATTCAATTTATGTCCTTTTTCGGTAGTCAATTCAAAGAATTCTTTTGACGGCAAATCGTATGCTTTTAATCTTAAAGATAGACCATCATTCTTTTTAATAGACTGCATTTCTTTACCCGTTTTAGCATCGTTCAAAGAATATTGGGTTGGAGTTGTAGCGTTTGAAAAGGTATTGATGTACAAGTCAAAATTCGGACTGAAAGTAGCCGAGTTGGTTCCTGTTGCAGAAGAAAGCCTTTTCTTTCCAGTACCGTTTAATTTGATGGAATAAATATCTCTATTGATAGAACCATTTTCCACAGATTGATAGAAAATTGTTCCCGATTTTTCATCCAAACCATAATATTTGGTGATTTCCCAATTTCCTTTTGTGATTTGGTTTTTCAATTTTCCCGATTTATCGTAATGATAGATGTGATTGAAACCGTCTTTTTCGCTCGTCCAGATAAAACTATTGTCTTTCAAAAAAGTAAGGTTGTCCGTGATGTCAACATAAGCCTTGTCTTTTTCGTTCAAGATTACTTTTGCAGTTCCTGAAGTTCCATCTACAAAAAGCAAATCCAGATTATTTTGATGCCTGTTGATGACTTGGGCACTTAAAACGTTAGCTTCGTTGGTCCATTTTATTCTTGGAATATAAAAATCATTGTAATTCCCAAGATTGATTTGCTTTGCAGTATTTGCTTTTACATCATAAATATGAAGCGAAACCAATGCATTTTTTTCTCCCGCTTTCGGATATTTGAAAACCTGTTGGGCTGGGTAAAGCCCTTGATTGTAAATGTCCATTGAAAATTCTGGAACTTCAGTTTCATCGAAACGGATAAAGGCAATTTTATCGCTTGAAGCATTCCAGTCGAAAGCCCTTACGAAAGCAAATTCCTCTTCGTAAACCCAGTCCGTGATACCATTGATGATGGCGTTTTTCTTTCCATCAGAAGTAATCTGTTTGGAAGTTTTCGATTGAAGATTATAAACAAACAAGTTATTATCTTTTGCATAAGCGATTTGAGTTCCGTCAGGCGAAAAAGTAGGCTCCTGAACCTTGAAATCAAATAATTTGGTCAATTGCTTGGAAGCGATATCATACAAATAATAATCAGCCACGAAAGAATGGCGGAAAATCTGTTCCGATTCGCACGCCAATAAAATTTGATTTTCCTTAGAATTGAAGGTATAACTGTCAATCATCGGAAGGTCTTGATGATTTTTAGTATTAATTAAAGTAGAAACTTTCTTCAAGGTGGCATAATCATACAGATCGATTTGCATGCTTCTGGAACTTCGGTCAAAGTTTAAAACGGTGTATTGATTGGTGTTTTTTAAGGCTTGAAGCTCATCCATTCCTTCGGTTCGGAATGCTCCACCCCAAATTTCTTCTAAGGTAAGTTTTTGTTGTGCTGTAGCTGATAAGCTTATCAGTAAAAATAAGAATAATGACTTTTTAATGCTGTTCATTTTTGGTATGTTAAAAAAACGTTCAATTTTAGTAAAAAAAAAGCAATAAACGATACTCTTTACTGTTAAAAACGTTTTTACAGAAATTTGATTTGTTGCGTAAAATTCAAAAGAGCCGTTGCTTATACCGCAACAGCTCCTTTAATATGTGGATGAGGGTCGTATCCTTCCAATGTAAAATCCTCAAATGTAAAGTCTAAGATGTTCTTTACGTTAGGGTTAAGGACCATTTTTGGTAAAGGCTTTGGCTCGCGCGACAATTGAAGTTCCAATTGCTCGAAGTGGTTGTTGTAAATATGGGCATCGCCAAAAGTATGGATGAAATCGCCTGGTTGCAAGTCGCAAACTTGGGCAATCATCATGGTCAATAAAGCATAAGAGGCAATATTGAAAGGAACTCCCAGGAAAATGTCGGCACTTCTTTGGTACAATTGGCAGGATAATTTTCCGTCGGCTACATAAAATTGAAAGAAGGCGTGGCAAGGAGGCAAAGCTACTTTCCCGTTGGCCACATTTTCTGCAAATGATTTTGTAGTATCCGGCAAAACAGAAGGATTCCAAGCGGAAACCAGCATTCTTCGACTGTTTGGATTTGTTTTTAAAGTCTCAATCAATTCGGTAATCTGGTCTATTTCCTCGCTGTTCCAGTTTCTCCACTGGTGACCGTAAACTGGACCCAATTCGCCTTCTTCATTTGCCCATTCGTCCCAGATTTTTACTCCGTTTTCTTTTAGGTACGCAATATTTGTTTCACCTTTCAAGAACCAAAGCAATTCGTAGATGATGGATTTTAAATGTAATTTTTTGGTCGTGACCATGGGAAAACCTTCGCTTAGGTCAAAACGCATTTGGTAACCAAAAACACTTTTTGTCCCCGTTCCTGTTCGATCTCCCTTTTGTGTTCCGTTTTCTAAAACGTGTTTTACTAAGTCGTGGTATTGCTTCATTTTGTTGTTAATTTGGTTATTTGTCAATTTGGTTATCCGAATCAACAAATAGGCACATTATCAAATAACCGATTTTATACTTCCCTTCTCGAAATCTCATCCCTAATTTTCGCTGCTTTTTCGTAATCTTCATTTTCAACTGCACCTTGAAGTAGTTCGTGTAGTTCCGACAAGCTGTGTTTTGAATACGTATCACCCGATTGATTGGTTTCTTCTTCCATCCCGAAAGTTTCCGGATCCGAAAGGATGTCGTCGTTGTCCTGCGAAGGATTGTCGGATTCAAGGGGATTTGCTTTTAAGTAGATTCCTGCTTTATCCAAGATGTTTTTATAGGTAAAAATCGGTGCTGCAAAACGCAATGCCAAAGCAATGGCATCTGAAGTTCGTGCATCGATGATTTCCTCAATCTTGTCTCTTTCGCAGATGATGCTGGAGTAGAAAACACCGTCAACCAATTTGTGTATGATGACTTGCTTTACTACAATATCAAAACGGTCGGCAAAGTTCTTGAACAAATCGTGCGTCAAAGGACGTGGCGGTTTTATTTCTTTTTCTAAGGCGATGGCGATAGATTGTGCTTCGAAAGCGCCAATGACGATTGGCAGTTTTCGGTCGCCGTCAACTTCGTTCAAAATTAGAGCATAGGCTCCGTTTTGTGTCTGGCTGTATGAAATTCCTTTTATGGTTAGTTTTACTAAACTCATAGAGATTTTAGATTTCGGATTTTAGAATTTAGATTACAGATGGTCTGCACTAAATTGTGTTGTGTTTAATTTGATTGCAAAAATTAGAATGCTTTCCTCTCTAGCCCCGACATGAGGGAAAAGCCTTTTTTATTTTTTCTTTAAAAATAAAAAAGCTTTGGAAGGATGGCGGGAAAATGGTTTCCAAATATGCCCGAACCTTTCGCTCCAAAATATAAAAAGGGCTATCTAAACGTGGATATTTCTACCTAAATTTAGATAGCCCTAATATGGGCACAATTTAAAAAATTATTTACGAATTATTCGCTTTGAATTCTTTTAATTTTTGAGTCAGTTTTGGAACGATATCGAAAGCATCGCCAACCACACCGTAATCTGCCACTTTGAAGAAAGGTGCATCAGCATCGGCATTGATGACTACTTTTACTTTAGAAGAGTTGATTCCGGCAATGTGCTGGATGGCTCCAGAAATCCCGACAGCGATGTAAAGATTGGTGGCAACTGGTTTTCCTGTTTGTCCAACGTGCTCACTGTGAGGTCTCCATCCTAGGTCGGAAACAGGTTTGGAACAAGCAGTTGCAGCACCCAAAACAGCAGCCAATTCTTCCAACATTCCCCAGTTTTCTGGTCCTTTAAGGCCACGGCCTCCAGAAACTACAACTTCTGCATCAGCAATGGTTACTTTTCCTGAAGTTTTGTCAACAGATTCTACTTTTACACCAAAATCATTGTCGCCAATGGTTGGGGTGAAATCCTCTTCGGATAATGATGAAGCACTTTCGAAAACACCGTAAGAGTTTTTTGCAAGTCCTAAAACTTTTACATCTGTTGAAATTTCAGTGATGTTGAAGGCCTTGTTTGAGAAAGCATTTCTTTTTACTTGAAATGGTGATGTACTTACAGGAAGTCCAACCACATTTGAAGCGTAACCGCCTTCTAAAGCAACGGCTACAAGTGGAGCAAGGTACAAACTGTCTGTTGTTGAAGAAAGTAAAACTAATTTTGCACCTTCTTTTTGAGCAGCTTGCTTAATGACATCGGCATAAGCTTTTGCTGTAAATTTTGATAATTTATCGTTATTTACTTTTAATACTTTATCTACTCCGTATTTTGATAAATCTGAAGCATCAGCTGTATTAACCGTTACTGCAGTTACGGTTGTTCCTAATGATTCAGCTACTTTTTTTGCGTAGGAAGCTAATTCGAAAGCTACTTTCTTGAATTTTCCTTCTGCTGATTCCGCATATATTAATATTGACATAGTCGTAAATTTTAGATTTTAGAATTCTGATTTTAGATTTTTGAATAACCTTAGATCACTTTCGCTTCGTTGTGTAATAAATTGATTAATTCATCCAAATTATCTGCGCTTACTAATTTAACAGCCGATTTTGGAGCTGGTTTTTCAAACTTTACAGCTTTTGTATTGTTGTTTGCAGCAACTGGCTCAAGTACAGTCAAAGCTTTTGTTCTTGCGGTCATGATTCCTCTCATATTCGGGATTCTCAAGTCTTTTTCTTCCACAAGACCTTTTTGTCCACCGATAATTAATGGAAGAGAAGTCGAAACCGTTTCTTTTCCACCGTCAATTTCTCTTGATGCTGTTGCAGAAGTTCCGTCCACTTTTAATTCTGTACAAGAATTTACAAAGTTGTATCCTAAGATTCCGGCTAGCATTCCAGGAACCATTCCACCATTGTAATCCAATGATTCTTTACCGGCAATTACTAGATCGTATTCACCGTTTTTAATTACTTCCGCCAATTGTGTTGCAACGAAAAATCCATCAGTTGGATTTGCATTTACACGAATTGCTTCGTTAGCACCAATTGCTAATGCTTTTCTTAAAGTAGGTTCCGTGTCAGGACCTCCAACATTCACTACAGTTACGTTAGCTCCTTGTTGCTCTTGAAACCAGATGGCTCTTGTCAATCCGAATTCGTCATTTGGGTTGATTACAAATTGAACGCCATTGGTATCAAATTCTGAATCGCCATTGGTGAAATTAATTTTTGAAGTAGTATCAGGAACGTGACTGATGCAAACTAATATTTTCATCTTATTTATAATTTAGATTATCGTATTTCGGTGACGAAAATACAACTATATTTTCAAAAAAGAACTATGCGTGCATACTATTTTTGTGAATTATAACGTTTTCGTAGGCGGTTTTTGGAAGTGTTTGTAAGAAGTGCCAATTTTGAAGGTTGATGAATATTGAGATTGAATAAGTAATTCTGGTAAAGGGGCGAATTAATTTAAACTTAATTATGCTTTTATATACGTTTTAATTTTTATTTTTGCGTTTCAAAATTTAAGAAGATAATTTTAAGATATATGAAAACAATCCAATTTAGAGAAGCTATTTGTGAAGCGATGAGCGAAGAAATGCGTCGTGATGAATCTATTTATTTAATGGGTGAGGAAGTTGCCGAATACAACGGTGCTTACAAAGCTTCAAAGGGAATGTTAGATGAATTCGGTCCAAAAAGAGTTATTGATACTCCAATTGCCGAACTTGGATTTGCTGGAATCGCAGTAGGTTCTGCAATGAACGGTAACCGTCCGATTGTGGAATTTATGACGTTCAACTTTTCATTGGTTGGTATCGATCAAATTATAAACAATGCTGCTAAAATGCGTCAGATGTCGGCTGGACAATTTCCTATGCCTATGGTTTTCAGAGGACCAACCGCTTCTGCTGGACAATTAGGTGCAACACACTCTCAAGCTTTTGAAAACTGGTTTGCCAACACTCCAGGTTTGAAAGTTGTAGTTCCGTCAACTGTTTATGATGCAAAAGGATTGTTGAAAGCGGCTATCCGTGATAATGACCCGGTTATCTTCATGGAATCGGAGCAAATGTATGGTGATAAAGGTGAAGTTCCAGAAGGAGAATACACCATTCCACTAGGAGTTGCCGATATCAAAAGAGAAGGTAAGGATGTAACGATTGTTTCTTTTGGTAAGATTATCAAAGAAGCGCATATCGCAGCGGAAGAATTGGAGAAAGAAGGTATTTCTTGTGAAATCATCGATTTGAGAACAGTTCGTCCGATGGATTATGAAACAATCTTGACTTCTGTGAAAAAAACAAATCGTTTGGTAGTGTTGGAAGAAGCTTGGCCATTTGCAAGTGTTGCTTCTGAAATTACCTATATGGTTCAAGAAAGAGCTTTCGATTTCCTTGATGCTCCAATTCAAAGAATCACAACTGCAGATACGCCGGCACCTTATTCTCCAACTTTGTTGAAGGAATGGTTGCCTAATTCTACTGACGTTATCAAAGCGGTAAAAAAAGTAATGTATAAAAAGTAAATAGATGATTTTTGAGGTTAGAAAAGTGCTTAAAGTCATTATTGTCTAATTAACACATTTTCTAATTTTTCAATTATCGAAATAACTATATTTGAGGCTTCATCAGAGAACAACTTTGATGAAGCTTTTTTTATTTCCGATGTAGCAATAATACTTGTAATTCGTCAGGTGTATTGCATTATGAATCTGATTTTTAGACGATAAATTTCTATATGAAAAATATATTTTTAGGACTGTTTTTATTGCTTGCCAATTTTTTGATAGCCCAAACTAAAGTGAGTGGAGTTGTGTTGGACGAAAACAAACAGCCAGTTGCCTACGCAAGTGTTGCTTTTTTAGGTACTTCCGAAGGGATGATTACGAACGAAGACGGCCGTTTCTACCTCGAATCTTCCCAAAACAGAAAAACGCTTTCTATTTCTTTTATTGGATATACAACTCAAGAAATCCAACTTGAGAAATCCGTGACCTACGATATGAAAATTACGTTGGTATCGGGAGAAGAATTATCGGAAGTCAAGGTTTACACTGGAAAGACATCCAAAAAGAACAATCCAGCAATCGATATTCTACGAAAAATTTGGGCTCGAAAACGTAAAAATGGTTTGCGTCAGTTCAAGCAATATGAAATGGAGAAGTACGAGAAGGTTGAATTTGATATGAATACCATCGACAGTGCTTTTATGAAAAGCCGTGTTTTCAAAGGAATGGAATTCGTCTTCAATTCTGTAGATACTTCAAGCGTTACCGGAAAAACTTATTTGCCAATTTTCATCAACGAAGCACTTTCAAATGTTTATGGAGATAATATTCGTGGAAAAGTAAAAGAAATTCTAAAGGCGAATAAAAATTCAGGTTTCAATACCAATCAGCAAATCATCGCCTTTATCAAGGATTTATATGCGGATTATGATATTTACGATAACTATCTGAAGTTCTTCGATAAGGCCTTTACAAGTCCGCTTTCACGGACAGGAATCGATGTTTATAATTACCGATTAGTGGATAGTGCTTTTGTGGATAACAAATGGTGCTATAACATTGTCTATTATCCTCGTCGTCCGAACGAACTTACTTTCAAAGGTGATTTTTGGGTGAATGATTCCACTTGGGCCATCAAGGATATCAATCTTCAGGCTTCGAAAAGTGCCAACATCAACTGGGTGAAGGAAATCTATATCGAGCAGGAATTTGAGGTCTTGAACGACTCTGTTTTTCTTTTGAAAAGAGATTATATGATGACGGATTTTGCCTTGAACAAAAAGGAAAAGTCGAGAGGCGTTTATGGAAAAAGAACCACAATGTTCCGAAACCATGAATTCGATAAGGAGAAACCGACAGATTTTTATAAAGAAGAAGTCAATTTTCACGACGACGCTATCTACACAAGAGATGATGATTTTTGGGAAGAGAACCGTTTCGAGAATTTAAATAAGGATGAAAAGGGCATTTATAAGATGCTCGATACATTGCAAACCAATAAAAAGTTTAGGCAATTGTATGATATTGTTTCCATTCTGGGGAGCGGTTATATCCAAAAAGGGAATTTTGACATTGGTCCGATTTTCTCAACCTTTGGTTTTAATGAAGTTGAAGGCATCAGGATGCGTATTGGTGGAAGAACTTATTTTGGTCCGAACGATATGTGGCGTTTACAGGGTTACACGGCTTACGGATTCAAAGACAATAAATTCAAATACGGACTTTCTGGAAAATGGCTGCTGAATAGAAAAAACCGATTGACCATTTCGGGAGGAAATAGGAGAGATGTGGAGCAAATTGGCGCAAGCCTTACCACAACAAATGATGTTTTGGGTAGAAGTTTTGCTTCTTCGGCACTTTTTACCAGTGGAAACAATGGAAAATTAACGAACATCAATCTTTCGTCTGTTGCATTAGAAATCGAGCCGGTAAAGAATTTGACCTTACAAATTGGTGGTTCTTACCGTACACTTGAATCGGCTTCAGAGACCTTTAGTTTGGCTTATTATACTGATTTGACGCGTCAACAGATAAAAAATAACATCACACAAACGGAGGTTAACTTCCAGATTGATTATACTCCAGGTCGTAAAACCGTTGGTTATGGCGTAGAAAGAAGTATCGTTGACAATCCTTACCCACGCATTTTTGTCAACTACAGCCAAGGTTTGAAAGGCGTGATGAACAGTGATTTTGATTACGAAAAAATACAATTGTACTACAAGCAACCTATGAACATCGGTGGTCTGGGTCGTTTGGATGCAATTGTAGAATTAGGAAAAACCTACAGCTATATTCCACTCGGATTGATGAGTATCGTTCCAGGAAACCAGACGTATTTCTCAATCGAAAATACATTTAACTTGCTTGATTTCTATGAATTCGCAGCCGACAGTTATGCCACAATTCAATTGCAGCATAATTTTGGAGGAAGAATTTTTTCTAGAATTCCGTTATTGAGAAAATTAAACTGGCGTGAAACCATCGGATTTAAAGGAGTGTACGGAACCATCAGCCAGAAAAATCGCGACATCAACATACCTTCGGGATTGATCTATCAGGCTCCGGAAGATTTCTATTGGGAATACAACGCAGGAATTGGTAACATCTTTAAAGTGTTCAGAATTGAATTTGCATGGAGAGGAAGCTATATCACACCACAAACTACTAATTTCGGTATAAAAGGCTCTTTCGGATTCCATTTTTAAGATTCCAATTATTTTTATTTAACCATTAAAGAGTTCTGTAGAACCAAGCATTCGCTTAATTTTACTTAATTCCTTAATGGTTTTAATTTATAGAAAATGCAAGAAGCAATTGATTTTCTCTTAGAAAAAGATCCCGTTTTCAAACGCATCATAGATTTGTATGGATTGCCCATCATTCCAAAACGGCCACAAGGTTTTGCCACACTTTCATTATTAATCCTCGAGCAACAGGTTTCAATCGATTCCGCAAGGGCAATTTTTGCCAAATTAAAAAGTAAAGTTAGTGAGTTCCTTCCAGAGGAATTATTTTTATTATCAGACGAAGAGTATAGAAGTGCTGGTGTGAGTCGTCAGAAAACTAGCTATATCAAAGCGCTTTCGACCACAATTCTTAATGGTGAATTAGATTTAGAAAGTCTTCCTTCAAAACCAAGCCAGCAAGTTCGCGAAGAACTCATCAAGATAAAAGGAATCGGCAACTGGACGGTAGATGTCTATTTGTTGTTTTGCTTGAATCACCCCGATGTGATTCCGCTTGGTGATATTGCAATTGTAAATACCATCAAGGAATTGCTCGGCATTCACGATAAGATAGAAATGGAAGTATATGCCCAGAAATGGAGTCCGCATCGTTCCATCGCAAGTTTTCTGTTGTGGCATTATTACTTGGAAAAAAGAGGCAGAAAAACAGGATATTGATGCTTTTTTGAAAATAATTATATCCCAATTTTAGCCTTCCTTTTTTCAATTTTCTTTAAAATAAATCTCACTAAATTATTCAATCTGTTTAATTGGATAACTATTTCTAATCCTTACTATTTAGCCGAATTTATTTACACAAAATTTATACAGATATAACTCCTTTTTTTGTTGTAAAACTCCAATGTTTCCTTACTTTTGCAGTCTGAAATTTAGAAAAGTAAAAAAGCAAAAATGACAGCAGACAAATTAACTACTTTCGATGTATTGATCGAAATACCAAGAGGAAGCAGAAACAAATACGAATACGATTTTGAAATAAAAAGAATGCGTTTCGACAGGATGTTATTTTCATCGATGATGTATCCTGCAGATTACGGATTTATCCCAGAAACTTTGGCGTTAGACGGAGATCCTCTAGATGTTTTGGTTTTGGTAAACGAGCCAACTTTTCCTGGTTGTGTGATGGAAGTAAAGCCAATCGGAGTATTCCACATGGCAGACGACAAAGGTCCGGATGAAAAAATCATCTGTGTGCCGGTTTCAGATCCAATTTGGAATTCATTGGAAAACTTATCGGATATCAACGGTCACTTGTTAAAAGAAATCGAGCACTTTTTCCAAGTATACAAAGATCTTGAAAACAAAAAAGTAGATGTTGAAGGTTGGGGAGATGTAAACGAAGCTTACGCTATCATCGCAGAATGCACAAAGCGTTTTGATGATATTCCAAACAAAGCACCAGGTCTTTTCAGTATAAAATAAGCAATCCTTGTTTTTCAATTAAAAAGCAATATTCATTGAGTATTGCTTTTTTTTATGCTCTTCATTTAAATAAGAATGTTTTTAGAAAGCTAATGAAATGGATGCTTAACGAGTTTTTTATCTTATTAAGAATGATTTCAGACTGATAATGCCATAAAAAAACCAATTGTACAATGAGAATTATTCTTTTTTATTCAGGTGTGTTTCGTTATATTTACATAATATTAACATTTACCAAAAATAATTTTTATGGAATCATTCATGATTTATGTGCCGTTAGTGATGGCGCTTATTGGGTTGGTCTTTATGGCTGTCAAGAGATCCTGGGTTTTAAAACAAGATGCCGGTGATGGAAAGATGAAAGAAATTTCAGATTACATTTACGAAGGTGCCTTGGCTTTCCTAAAAGCAGAATACAGGCTGTTGACGTTTTTCGTAATTGGAGCAAGTATCGCTCTAGCAGGAATTTCATTTGTTGTCCCAACAACACATATTCTAATCGTGGTGGCTTTCGTTTTCGGAGCCTTTTTTTCTGCCCTTGCGGGAAATATGGGAATGAAGATTGCCACAAAAACAAACGTTAGAACCACTCAGGCCGCACGAACAAGTTTGCCTCAGGCATTGAAAGTTTCTTTCGGCGGCGGAACTGTTATGGGACTTGGTGTTGCAGGTCTTGCCGTTTTAGGATTGACAGGGTTTTTCATCATTTTATTCCATTATTTCATGGGTGGCGTTTGGACTTCTACCGACCAGATGACCATCGTTTTAGAAACCTTGGCAGGTTTCTCTTTAGGAGCGGAATCAATTGCCTTGTTTGCCCGTGTGGGTGGAGGTATCTATACAAAAGCAGCCGATGTGGGTGCCGATTTAGTAGGTAAGGTAGAAGCCGGAATTCCAGAGGACGATCCTCGTAATCCTGCTACGATTGCAGATAACGTAGGGGATAACGTGGGTGACGTTGCCGGAATGGGTGCCGATTTGTTCGGTTCGTATGTGGCAACCGTTTTGGCGGCGATGGTTTTAGGAAACTATGTAATTAAAGATATGGGCGGAAGCATTGCCGATGCTTTTGGTGGAATCGGACCAATATTATTGCCAATGGCAATCGCAGGCTTCGGAATTTTATTTTCGATCATCGGAACAATGTTGGTGAAAATTTCAAGTGATAGTGCAAAAGAAGCACAAGTTCAAAAAGCATTGAATATAGGAAACTGGGTTTCGATAGTTTTAACGGCTATTGCCTGTTATTTCCTAATCGATATGATGTTGCCAGAAACGATGAAAATGTCCTTCTTTGGAGAAGGATTACAAGACATTTCGTCAATGCGCGTTTTCTATGCATCCTTAATCGGATTATTTGTGGGTGGAGCCATTTCATCCGTAACCGAATATTACACAGGATTGGGTACAAAACCAGTCTTGGCAATCGTAGAGAAATCTTCGACTGGTGCAGGAACCAATGTAATCGCTGGTTTGGCAACAGGTATGATCTCCACTTTTCCAACGGTAATTTTGTTTGCAGGCGCAATTTGGGCTACTTATGCGTTGGCAGGATTCTACGGTGTGGCTTTGGCGGCATCGGCAATGATGGCGACAACGGCAATGCAATTGGCTATTGATGCTTTCGGACCTATCTCTGACAACGCAGGTGGGATTGCCGAAATGAGCGAATTGCCAAAAGAAGTTCGTACCAGAACCGACATCTTGGATTCAGTAGGAAATACTACAGCAGCAACCGGAAAAGGTTTTGCAATCGCTTCTGCAGCCTTGACTTCATTGGCTTTGTTTGCGGCGTATGTAACCTTTACAGGCATCGACGGAATTAACATCTTCAAAGCACCGGTTTTGGCGATGTTATTTGTGGGTGGAATGATTCCAGTAGTTTTCTCTGCCTTGGCGATGAATTCCGTAGGAAAAGCGGCAATGGATATGGTATATGAAGTACGCCGTCAGTTCAAGGAAATCCCAGGAATCATGGAAGGAACAGGGAAGCCTGAATACGGAAAATGTGTAGAGATTTCTACAAAGGCCGCTTTGCGCGAAATGATGTTGCCGGGAATCCTGACCATCGGTTTTCCAATTGCGATTGTGCTTTTAGGAAAACTGGTTTATGCCGATAACAACCAACTGATTGCCGAAATGCTGGGAGGTTATATGGCCGGAGTTACGGTTTCGGGCGTGCTTTGGGCCGTGTTCCAAAACAATGCCGGAGGAGCTTGGGACAACGCCAAGAAATCCTTCGAAGCAGGAGTAATGATCAACGGCGAGATGACGTATAAAGGTTCGGACGCACACAAGGCAGCCGTTACGGGAGATACGGTTGGAGATCCATTCAAGGATACTTCTGGACCTTCGATGAACATCTTGATCAAACTGACTTGTTTAATTGGGCTAGTGATTGCGCCAATCTTGGGTGGCCATACAGCCGTTACACAAACAGAAGAAATTGAAATGGTACAGCTAATTGATGGTTTGAAACCAACTACCAATGTTTCAAAAGAAGTAACTATTGACAAGACCAATGTGGATGGAAACGCAACAGTAACCATAACCACTACTACGGTTGTAGATGGCGAAGAACCTGTGAAAACTACTGAAGTAATTGAAGGTACGGAAGCAGAAGTAAACGCTAGGTTAGAAGAGCTTAAAAAGAAATAAGAATCCCAAATTCCTTTGAAGATGCCCTGCGAAAGCGGGGCATTTTTTTATTTTATATATATAATTAAGCTAATTATTATTAGTTTAATTAAGTTAATAGTAAGTACCAACTAAGTTAGTAGTAAGTACCAACTAAGTTAGTAGTAAGTGCCAACTAAGTTAGTAGTAAGTACCAACTAAGTTAGTAGTAAGTGCTAACTAAGTTAGTATTTATACGAAGTAAATTATTAGTAAGACTAACTTTTTTAATATTAAATGGAAGAAAGTATTGAATCTGGTATTGGATATTTATACCAGTTGTAATTGTCAAATAGTACAACTAGTAACCAAACATAAAAAAAGCCTTTCAATCGAAAGGCTTTTCTATGTAAAATAAAAAATTCTAAAACAATCCGTTTAATTCGGCATCAATCCTGTTGATGATGTTCCCTAAATCTTCGGGATTATCTACAAAGTTGATGTTGTCCACATCTATGATCAAAAGTTTTCCTTTATCATAGGTTTGTACCCAGGCTTCATAGCGTTCATTCAGACGGCTCAGGTAATCAATAGAGATGGAGTTTTCATAATCACGGCCTCTCTTGTGGATCTGTCCAACCAAATTCGGAATGGAACTTCTCAGGTAAATCAACAGATCGGGTGCTTTTACCAACGATTCCATCAATTCAAATAATGAAGAATAGTTGCTGAAATCACGGTTGGTCATCAGGCCCATTGCGTGAAGGTTTGGGGCAAAAATATGGGCATCTTCATAAATCGTTCGGTCCTGAATGATTTTCTTACCGCTTTCGCGGATCTGCAAAATCTGGCGGAAACGGCTATTAAGGAAATAAATCTGAAGGTTGAACGACCAGCGCTCCATCTGATGGT
>NZ_JBMGQS010000029.1:0-32444 GCF_049060005.1 Flavobacterium sp. PLA-1-15
AAAAATATGGATACTGGAACAGTTCCAATGCTCGTTCTAAAAAAAATATAGGCACTGGAACAGTTCCAACATCCATTCTAAAAAAAATATGGATACTGGAACAGTTCCAATGCTCGTTCTAAAAAAAATATAGGCACTGGAACAGTTCCAACATCCATTTCAAAAAAATTATGGACTCTGGAACTATTCCGCTATTTTTTACAAAATCTTCAAAGCTTGCATTTTTAATCTTTTTTAAATACTCATACCCCTCAACCTAGAACCCACAACCCAGAACCCACAACCCAGAACCCACAACCTAGAACCCACAACCCACAACCTAGAACCTAGAACCCATAACCTTTCACCCTTCACCTTATGACCTTTCAACTTTTAATTCTATATTTGTTCAAAACAATAAAGAATGGCCGGAAACACCTACGGAAATTTATATAAGATTACAACATTCGGAGAATCCCATGGCGAAGCATTGGGAGGCATCATAGACGGTTGCCCTCCAGGAATAGAACTCAACTTACAAGCAATCCAGCTCGAAATGTCCAGAAGAAAACCAGGACAATCAGCCATAGTAACCCAACGAAAGGAAGACGATGAGGTACAATTCCTCTCCGGAATATTCGAAGGAAAAACCACAGGAACCCCAATCGGATTCATCATTCCAAACACCAATCAAAAGTCAGACGACTATTCGCATATAAAAGACGCATACCGTCCCAGCCACGCCGATTATGTTTACGAACAGAAATACGGTATCCGTGACTACCGTGGCGGCGGAAGAAGTTCAGCACGCGAAACCGCAAGCAGGGTAGTGGCGGGAGCAATCGCCAAACAAATCCTGAAGGACGTTAAAATCAATGCCTTCGTTTCCTCCGTAGGCGATATATTTATCGACAAGCCCTACCAAGCTTTGGATTTTTCAAAAACCGAGAGCAATGCCGTTCGTTGTCCGGACGAGACCACAGCACAAAAGATGGAAGAATACATTCGTGAAATCCGCAAGCAAGGCGACACCATTGGCGGAACCATTACATGCGTCTTGCAAAACGTACCAATTGGTCTGGGCGAACCTGTTTTTGACAAACTGCATGCCGAATTAGGAAAGGCGATGCTTTCCATCAATGCCGTAAAAGGCTTTGAATACGGCAGTGGTTTTTGTGGTGCGAAGATGAAAGGAAGCGAACACAACGACCTTTATAACCCTGACGGAACTACTAAATCGAACCTTTCGGGAGGCATCCAGGGCGGTATTTCAAACGGAATGGATATTTATTTCCGGGTGGCTTTCAAACCCGTTGCAACCATTATGCAAATGCAGGAAACCATAGACAATCAGGGCAATATTGTAGAGATGCAAGGCAAAGGACGCCACGATCCGTGCGTAGTTCCACGCGCCGTTCCAATTGTAGAAGCAATGGCCGCCATTGTCCTTGCCGATTTCTACCTGATCAATAAAACGTATAAATAATTCAAAAAAGAGAGAAGATGTTCAAATCAAAAATAAGTATTGTTACTTTTTTTTCAGTATTAATTGCGCTAATCATCACCTTGCTCCATCAATTTGAGTTGGTTGCTTTCGCAGATGTTGTCATGGTATGCGTCCGTTGGATCGTAGCCTGCGTATTGATTGCAAACGCATTCGACAGAAGAAATCTTACTACTTGGATCCTTACCTGCATGGTGCTGGGAATCTTTGTGGGGGTAGATTTCCCCAACTTTGCCGCCGCTTTGCAACCGCTTAGTAGTGGTTTTATCAAGCTGGTAAAGACAATCGTTGGTCCTATTCTTTTTGCAACATTGGTCTACGGTATCGCCGGCCATTCAGATTTGAAACAGGTAGGGAGAATGGCTTGGAAATCGATGCTGTATTTCTTTTGTGCCACAACATGTGCCATCTTTATAGGCTTGGCCGCCATCAATATTACAGAGGCTGGAGTTGGTGTTGATGTATCGGGCATGCCACAGGAAGAATTGCCAACGGTAACAAAAAACAATTCCATGCTCGAATCATTACCGGAACATGTGCACGGTGTCTATAAATTTACAAGCTTCTTCAAGGATTTATTTCCAGAAAACATTGTGAAATCCATCTATGAGAATCAGGTTCTGCAAATTGTAGTTTTCTCGGTATTGTTCGGAATAGGCTTGGCATTGGTAGAAGAAAAGAAAAGAAAACCGATGGTCGATTTCACCGAAAGCCTCTCGGAAGTAATGTTCAAGTTTACCAATTTGATCATGTATTTTGCACCAATTGGTGTAGGAGCAGCGATGGCTTATACCGTTGGTCATCTAGGGGTAGATATCCTAAAAAATCTGTTTATGTTGCTCGGAACATTATATCTGGCGTTGATTTTCTTCTTACTGCTTGTATTGTTGCCGGTTGCATTATTCCTTAAAATTCCAATTCTAAAATTTATATCGGCCATCAAAGAGCCAGTTTCTATTGCATTTGCCACTACAAGTTCAGATGCGGCATTACCGAAAGCCATGAGCGCAATGGAAAAATTTGGTGTTCCAAGAAAGATTGTATCGTTTGTAATTCCTACGGGGTATAGCTTTAATCTCGACGGAACATCGTTGTATCTCTCATTGGCTTCAATATTTGTAGCACAAGCAGCCGGTATCGATTTAAGTTTTGGAGAACAGTTGATCATTGCCTTTACTTTGATGATTACTTCAAAAGGAGTGGCGGCAGTTCCAAGAGCTTCCTTGATTATATTAATTGCAACCGCAGATCAGTTTGGGCTTCCTGTTTTTATCATTGCTGCAATTCTAGGTATCGATGAGCTGATGGATATGGCCAGAACTTCTGTAAATGTTATTGGAAATTGCTTGGCAACTGTTGTTATTGCCAAATGGGAGGGGGAATTTGATGAGGAGGCACCTTACAAGGATTGATGCATATTATATTTTTTTATTGTTAAATAAATATCATTAATTAGGAATATAAGTTTTTTTTCAATATATTCGTTTGAACTTAAAATTAATATTATGAAAAGAAAATTACTTATTGCGAGCTTATTATTGGGCTCTATGTTTACTGCAAATGCTCAAAACGTAGTGTTTGAAGACAGTTTTGATACTTATGATGATTTTTTAATTACTGGTATTGGTGACTGGCTAACAATAGACTTAGACGGATCAACTACTTATTCTGGAGGTGGTGGAATTGATTGGGCTAACGAAGGAGCGGCTCAAGCATACATTGTATTTAATCCTACAGCTGCTCAGGTTACAAATGCCACATCGGGTAATGAACTAAGAAATTTTGATGCCAGAACAGGTAGCAAATATATGGGAGCATGGGCTTCGGTTATGCCTGCTCAAGGCGGTACGGGACCTAATAATGATTGGTTGGTTAGTCCAGTAATCAATCTTACAGGTGCTACGGGAAGTTCTCTAAGTGTATGGGTAAAATCATTATCAAGTAGTTATGGTTTAGAAACGTATAAAATAGGAGTTTATACAGGAACTGGAACGCCTACATCTGCAGCAGATTTTACCATTATCTCTGGTGCTACAAACTTAACTGCTCCTTATCCTAATTGGGCTGAAAAAATACAATCTTTATCTGCTTATGATGGACAGAGTATCAGAATCGGAATACTTTGTAATTCGGTTGACCATTATATGTTTATGGTGGATGATTTTAAAGTAACTGCAACTACTTTGAAAGTTGATAATAATCTAGCAACTAAATTTTCTGTATCGCCAAATCCAACTTCAAATGTCGTTTACTTGAACAACAATGCAAACATTTTGATGAATGAGGTTAAAGTTACAGATATGAATGGTCGTACTGTAAAGTCACTAAAGTTAAACGGTGTATCTAATACTCAAGTTGATGTATCAGATTTAGCTTCTGGTGTTTATTTAATGGATATTGCTTCTGATCAAGGAAACTTAACAAAAAAAGTCATTAAGAACTAAATATTTAAAGTTCAATATTTAAAACTCTCCAAGCAATTGGGGAGTTTTTTCGTTTAAACCTGTTTATTTCAATGGCATTTTTATCGTAATTTTACCAACTAAATTATACTGTTTGAGAACTTCTTTTTTTCTTACCATCGATAAGCCATCCGATTTCAAAAAACAAATTTTGACTTGGGCACAGCAATTTCGCGAAGTTGTTTTTTTGGACAGCAATAATTATCCGGGCAACTATTCCAGTTACGATATGGTTTTGGCTGTTGATGCGTTTACCTCCATCAAGACTGATTATTACAATGCTTTCGAGGATTTAAAAGCCTATCAGCAAACTACAAAAGATTGGCTTTTTGGCTATTTGTCTTATGATTTGAAAAACGATACTGAAGTCTTGAAGTCACAGAATTTTGATGGATTAGATTTTCCAGATTTGTTTTTCTTTCAACCGAAGAAACTTTTTCTTCTAAAAGGAAATCAGCTGGAAATAAAATACCTCAATATGTGTGATGATGAGTTGGGGGAAGATATAGAAGAGATTCAAAATACCAATTACGTTTCAGATGGTTTTGAAGTCGAACTGAATATCGAACAGAGAATTTCAAAGGAGCATTACATCTCAAAAGTAGGGAAGATGTTGGAGCACATTCACCGAGGCGATATTTATGAGGCTAATTTCTGCATGGAGTTTTTTTCCAAGGATGCTCAAATAAATCCGCTTGATAAATTTTTGAAGCTGAATGAAATATCACAGGCACCTTTTGCCGTTTATTTCAAAAACAAGAACCAATACCTGCTTTCCGCTTCGCCTGAACGTTATTTGAAAAAAGACGGCGAAACAATTATCTCCCAACCCATCAAAGGAACTTCCAAACGATTTGAAGATAAAGATTTAGATGAAAATGCTAAAGAAAATCTGCAGAAAGACCCAAAAGAACGTTCGGAAAACATCATGATCGTAGATCTTGTTCGCAATGATCTGTCACGAACGGCTCAAAAAGGTTCTGTACAAGTTGAAGAACTTTGCCAGATTTATTCTTTTCTGCAAGTGCACCAAATGATTTCAACTATTACTTCAAAGCTCGATCCGCAATATACTGCAGTCGATGTCATAAAGACCACCTTTCCGATGGGAAGCATGACGGGAGCTCCAAAGATTTCGGCAATGAATATTATTGAGGATTTGGAAGAAACAAAACGCGGACTTTACAGCGGTGCAATAGGCTATTTCACGCCCGATGGTAACTTCGATTTTAATGTTGTCATCCGGAGTATTTTATACAACGAGGAAAACAGATACATTTCCTTTTCAGTGGGGAGCGCCATTACGTCTCAATCTATTCCTGAAAAGGAATACGAAGAATGTCTACTCAAGGCAAAGGCGATGCACACCGTTTTGAAATCTTAAAGTTTGAGGAAAGCCGAAATCTTTTTCCTATTTTTGAGGATGATTTCAAGACTTCAAAAACATTTATCCCAAAATTTACCAATTCTTCAAGGAAAAAGACTTTTGCTCGCCATTAGTGGCGGAGTTGACAGTATGGTGATGCTGGATCTGTTCCAAAAAACTGATTTTGTAATGGCCATTGCCCATTGCAATTTCCAACTACGAGGTCAAGAAAGCGAAGGAGACCAAGCGTTCATCGAAAAGTATGCTAAAGAGAATAACATTGCTCTTTTTGTGACCCAATTTGATACAAAGGCTTTCGCCGAGGATTATAAGCTCTCCATCCAAGTTGCCGCGCGTGAGCTTCGCTACAATTGGTTCTACGAACTCTTGGAAACTAACAACTACGATTTCATACTTACAGCACATCATGCAGACGATAATATCGAAACCTTTCTCATCAATTTATCAAGAGGTTCTGGATTGGATGGCTTTACGGGAATTCCGATGCAGAATGACAAAACCATTCGCCCATTATTGATTTTCGGAAGGGAAGAAATCTTGGATTATGCCAATCAAAGCAACATTCAATGGCGTGAAGACAGCAGTAATACCTCGGATAAATACCTTCGCAATAAAATCCGTCAGGAGATAGTTCCCGTTTTGAAAACATTGAACGCTAACTTTATTTCGTCCTTTCAAAACACATTAGAGAATCTTCAACAGTCCATGACTTTAGTCGACGATGCTTCACGAATAGTTTACCGAAAGGTAGTCGAAGACGAAGAAAATCAGAAGAAAATAAACCTTAAAGAATTACTTCAATTACCAAACTACAAAGCCTATCTGTATGAATGGTTAAAACCTTTTGGTTTCAAGGCTTGGAACGATATTTATAGTTTAGTCGAAAGCCAATCGGGAAAACAGATTTTTTCGGAAAATTTTAAATTGCTCAAGGACCGTGACTACCTGATTGTATCGCCTCAAACCGAAATCGACAGAGAAGAAAAATATTATATTGAAGAAAACCAACAAGACGTTAATTTTCACATAAAACTGTCTATTTGTAAGATTACAAGCATAGCAAATGCTTCAAATACAACTATATTTGTGGACCAAAAAAAACTAAAATATCCGTTGGTTCTACGAAGATGGAAGGAAGGTGATGTTTTTTATCCCTCAGGAATGAAAGGAAAATCCAAAAAAGTGAGCAAATTTTTTAAGGACGAAAAACTTTCCCTGATTGAAAAGGAAAACACATGGCTTCTTTGTTCCGATGACCAAATTGTATGGATCGTTGGGATCCGACAGGACGAACGATTTAAAGCAACAACAACTACAAAACAAATTATACAAATCGCATTACACTAATGAAAAGATTACTTTTTTTACTGCTTACTTTTTTAGCAATCACGCAGGTCAACGCTCAAATTCTGAATCCCGTAAAATGGTCTACAAAAGTTGAAAAAATCTCTGAAACCGAATTCAATCTCGTTTTCGAAGGAGATCTAGATCCTGAGTGGCACTTATATTCCCAGTTTACTCCGGAAGACGGACCAATTCCTTTAGAAATTAAATTCAAAGAAACTGCCGGAAACTATTTATTGGTGGGTAAGGCAGTTGAAAGCAAGACAAAGACTGCTTTTAATGACACTTTTGGTGTGAATGAAATTTTCTTTTCAGATAAATTCTGGGTAAAGCAAAGAGTTAAAATCATCAATGTGAAACTATCTAGCATAGATGCTGAAGTAGATTATCAGGTTTGTAAAGAAGTTTGCATCAACGGAAACAAAAAACTTAAATTCGATCTTCCTAAGATTGTTGTCAGCAAGATTACCGATGTGCCAAAAGAAGACATTGTCCTAGCTCCTGTCGATGCCCCAGCCGATACTAAAACTGCAGTTACAACTGTGGATACAGTAGTGAAACAAACTCCAGTTGTTGCAGAAGCAACTACAGATACAGCACAAGTTGAAGCCCCAGAAGCAGAGGAAAGCTTATGGACAATTTTCCTTTTAGCTTGTGCGGCTGGTTTTGCAGCGTTATTGACGCCTTGCGTTTTTCCTTTGTTGCCAATGACAGTTAGCTATTTTACAAAGCAAAGCAAGACTAAAGCTGCTGGAATCAAAAATGCAATAATTTATGGAATATCAATCATCGTAATCTATGTTGCTTTAGGAATTATAGTAACCGCTGCTTTTGGAGCAGATGCCCTGAATGATTTAGCTACAAACGTTTGGTTCAACCTTATATTTTTTACCTTGTTAATCATTTTTGCGCTTTCATTTTTAGGTGCATTTGAAATCATGCTTCCAAATTCTTGGGCAAACAAAGTAGATCGTCAAGCTGATAGAGGTGGAATCATAGGAATTTTGTTTATGGCTTTAGCCTTGGCAATTGTATCTTTTTCTTGCACGGGACCTTTTATTGGAAACTTATTATTTTTAGCTGCAGCGCATGGAGGAATTGGACCAATTATAGGAATGTTCGGTTTTTCTTTGGCCTTAGCCTTGCCATTCATGCTGTTCGCAATGTTCCCGGGATGGTTGAACACCCTGCCAAAATCAGGCGGATGGTTGAATACCGTTAAAGTATTTCTAGGATTTTTAGAACTAGCATTAGCGTTCAAATTCTTGTCAAATGCCGATCTGGTATTGCAATTGCACCTATTAGAAAGAGAAGTATTCCTAGCTATCTGGATAGCAATCTTCGGAGCTCTGGCCCTATATCTATTCGGAAAAATCACCCTGCCACACGATAGCCCATTGCCATTTATCTCCGTTGGACGATTAATGATGGGATTGTTGGTATTGACATTCACTATTTATTTGATTCCTGGACTTTGGGGTGCACCACTAAAAATCATCAGTGCATTCCCGCCACCAATGACCTATAGCGAAAGCCCGAATGGAGTAGGCAACACAGCTGGCGGTGGAGTAGCCATAGCAAAACTACCAGAAGGCGCTAAATACGGCCCTCATAATCTAATCACTTTCGACGATTATGACCAAGGTTTGGCCTATGCAAAATCAGTCAACAAGCCTATCCTGTTAGATTTCACAGGCCACGCCTGCGTAAACTGTCGCAAGATGGAAAATAACGTATGGTCAGACAAAGTCATCCTGCCGATATTAAGAGAAGATGTAGTCTTGATTTCATTGTATGTAGACGACAAGCGACCGTTGCCAAAAGACCAACAATTTTATTCTAAAGAAACCGACTCTGAGATCGAAACAATTGGCGACAAATGGACCGATTTTATGATTACAAAATACAAGACCAACACACAGCCCCTGTATGTCTTGACCGATTTAGAAGGAAAAAGCCTAAACAAGAAAAAGGAATCCATCAGCTACGTTAGCGTCGACGAATACTTAGTTTGGCTAAAAGACGGTCTGGAAAATTTCAAAAAATAAACCATAAGCAAAAAGAAGCTTCTCGATAAAGAGAAGCTTTTTTTTTTGGAGCTATTTCCCGCTGTCCGCTCTATCTTTTTCCCTCGCCAAAAAAAGGCGAGGGAAAAAGGATGCCGCTACCATCGGGGCTAAACTCACAAGAATCAACACTCCCAAAGGAAAAAATGTTTTCAACTTGCCATCAAATCGCCCTCCTAACAGGTTTTCAAAACCTGTTAGGTATTAAAATCGCCAATCCAATTCCAAACCACAATCTACTTCCAAAATCTACTTTGTCCTCCCGAGCGCAGTCGAGAGATCATAAACCGAACTCCATCCCGTTTTCCAAACTGCAATTCACCACAACCGCACTCCAATCTACAATCTACAATCTAAAATCTTCAATTCTAATGGGGCATTGGGTTGTAATGTGGGTAAAATATACACAGAATTATCTTTCAATTATGCACAAAACCCTTGATTTCATTGCAATAATCCCAATGGCACAGCTCTTGCCTTTTGGTATAGAAAAAAAACAATTGTACCATACATAAGCAGATTATTATGAAAAGCGAAGCCATAACATCAGAACAACTATACGCATCAAAAAGCAATAGTGCTAGCGAAAGCAACTTTGCAAATACGCTATTCGAAATGAACAACGAGGCATTAAGAACCACTTTTTCGCCTTATGTAAAAATACAGGACTATATCATCAAGGCATTCGAAAATGTCTCAGCCATGAATGTTTTCGTCCTAGCCGGAACCTTTTTATTAATGTTCACAGGAGCCTACATGGTCTATGAACTTCAGCCGGAGTTTTACGCATTCAATTCAGAACGTCTTAATTCTACCATCGGTTTTAGTTTTATTGTTGTCGCCACAGCATTGCTTCTTTTCAAAGTAAGCTTCTTCGTTTACAACCTATTTTTATATTTCAAATACAAGCCAATCGAATCCGTTAGCGACGAATTATTGCCAACAGTAACCGTGATTGTTCCAGCCTATAACGAAGGAAAACTAGTTTGGCAAACCTTGAAAAGTATCGCCGCTAGTGATTTCCCTGAAGCAAAACTACAATTACTAGCCATTGACGATGGAAGTAAAGACGATACTTGGTATTGGATGCAAGAAGCAAAGAAACAATTGGGCGACCGATTGACGATCCTGCAACAACCAAAAAATCAAGGAAAACGTCATGCATTATACAGAGGTTTTAATCTAGGAACAGGTGATGTTTTTGTAACCATCGATAGTGATTCGATCATCAAAACAGACACTCTAAGAAACTTGGTAAGTCCTTTTGTAACCAATGAAAACTGTGGAGCCGTTGCCGGAAACGTTCGTGTCTTGAACAATAAGAAAGCGATCCTTCCAAAGATGCTAAATGTAAGTTTCGTAATGAGTTTTGAGTTCGTTCGTTCAGTAGAAAGCATGCTCGGAACAGTACTCTGTACGCCAGGAGCTTTGGCCGCCTACCGTAAAGATGCTGTATTTGCTTGCCTTCCCGAATGGATCGATCAAAAGTTTATGGGACAACCCTCTGATATTGGTGAAGACCGTGCAATGACTAACATGATCTTAAAACAAGGACATCATGTACTATTTCAAAAAAACGCCTACGTCTTGACCGATGTGCCAGAAAAATACCAAGGCCTTTATAAAATGTTCATTAGATGGGGGAGAAGTAACGTGCGTGAGAACCTGATGATGGCAAAATTTGTCTTCAAAAATTTCAGAAAAGAGTCTAAGTTCGGAGCACGATTGTTATTCTTGAATCAGTTCTTGACAATCGCTATGACCATCCCGTTCTTGTTTTTCATGATATTCTTTATCGTGACACATCCAATCTTGTTCGTGAGTTCTACACTTCTTGGAATTTTGATTGTATCGAGTTTCCCAGTCTTGTTTTATGCAAAGAGACACAACCTTTCAGAAGCATTATGGGCTTATTCTTATAGTGTTTTGTACACTTTCGGATTATTCTGGATCGCACCCTATTCAATTATCACAGCAGCAAAAAAAGGTTGGCTTACAAGGGAATTACCGCAGAAAAACTAACTTGACCTACTATATTTATTCAAAAAAAAACGGAGCCATAATGGTTCCGTTTTTGGTTATAATTATACTTGGATATTCTTACAAACGATTATCAATAATACATCCTAAAATCAAGAACCTTACAAACCGTGTAATATTTCTTGTGCAAGGTCTCAACAATTTCTTCCAAGTCATCTTCCTCCTGAAAAAGAGAAAAGAAAACCATATCAAGCTGCACACTGTTTGCTTTCGCAGAAGCATTCCCGTAGCCAGAAATAGCTCGTGCTCCTGTAATATCCAAGAAATATTGCGCCTCGTCATTGGTTAAATCCAAAGGTTTTGCATTCGCAAAATGAATAATCTTTCCTTTCATTTTTCCTTCAAACAGCTCAGCAATTTCTTCCAAGCTATAATAGTAGTTATTGAGGCAAATATTGTTTTCCTCACCAGGCATCACCAAATAAATAATCTCATAATCCTGAAAATTATTATCCTCATAAAGCAGTATGCCAAGGCTTTCCTCAAGTCCTTCAATACTGTCGCAAGTCTTGTAAATACTGTCTATTCCAGTGGCAAGCGCCATTTTTTCAAGGCTTTCAAGAACTTCAGTAGTCGTTGTTATTTCTATATCGGAAACTGCTTCTAGGCAGAAAATTAAATGCTCTTGATCCATGGGGTGTAGGTAGTTTCAGCAAATTTAAGTAAAATAGAAATAAGGAGCATTTAGGTTCAATTCAAATAAAGGAGATGTTCTTTTAGAAAATACTTAGATTGTCATCAACGCAACTTACATTGTTGCCAACGCAACTTAGATTGTCGCTAACGCAACTTAGATTGTCGCCAACGCAACTTAGATTGTCGCCAACGCAACTTAGATTGTTGTCAACGCACCTACAGAAAAAACAAACCTTCCTACAAAATTTTCAATAGCAGTTATCGCTTTCGCTAAAAGAGCCACAGATTTCTCCAACTGAGAACTTTAAATAGAGAAGAAACATTTCATACCTTTACCAAACAAAAAGCAACAGATGAAAAAAACGATTCTTTCCCTGTCATTCGCACTTTTACTTTTTTCGTGCAATAAAAAAGACACAACCGAAACAGCTGCAAATGCCGACGAGAAATTTGAGGCCTATAAAGAGCAATTCGTAGAAGGCCTGTGGAAGCTAAACCTCCTGTGAAGTATATCAAGGAATTAATGCTGAAGGATAAAAAGTAAAATGTCAACAAAAAAGAAACCCTGCAACTAGCAGGGTTTTCTTTTTATAATTTCTCAAACGTATTTCCTTGTTTAATGTCGCCACTTTCAAAACCTTTATTAAACCAATACATCCTTTGCTCAGATGTCCCGTGGGTAAAAGAATCAGGAACTACGTGGCCCTGCATTTTCTTTTGTATCGCATCGTCACCTACAGCTTCGGCCGCACTGAGCGCTTCTTCTATATCGCCAGGTTCAAGCATTTGTGTCATCTTTTGATTATGATGTGTCCAAACTCCGGCATAAAAATCAGCTTGAAGTTCCAACGCAACCGACAGTTTATTGGCTTCAGCCTCACTCATGCCTTGTTGCATTTCGCGTACTTTTCCAGAAGTACCAAGAAGTGTCTGAACGTGATGACCAATTTCATGCGCTACGACATAGGCTACAGCAAAATCACCGCCTTTTGCGCCAAACTTGCTTTTCAGTTCCTTAAAGAAATCCATATCCATATACACTTTCTGATCACCAGGACAATAGAAAGGTCCAGATGCAGAAGTCGCGCCACCACAAGCGGTTTGAACCTGACCGGTAAACAAAACCAAGTTAGGTTCTTTGTACGTCATTCCGTTTTCACGGAAAATCTTTCCCCATACTTCCTCATTGTCGGTCAATAAGGCATCAACAAATTTACCGGTTTCTATCTCTTCAGGAGTTAATTCCCGTTCTACCTGAGTGGATTGCTGCTGATTGAGCTGTTCAATAACCGGAACCAAATTTTGAGCATCCTGTCCGCCAAACATTGTAATCAGTAAAATAATAACCCCGATGATACCACCACCGGCAACGACTTTTCCTCCGGACATTCCTCTTCTGTCTTCGAGATTACCACTTTCTCTTCTTCCTTGCCATTTCATATTTTTTTGTTTTTAAATTGTTTTGGTTTTTTTGTTGACCCATTTCAGGATTATTTCTTCCAAATCGGCTATGATAATTGGTTTGGTAATATAATCATTCATGCCTGCTTCTAAACAATTTTCTTTTTCGCCTTTTACAGTTCCTGCTGTTAATGCAATAATAGGCGTGTTCCTGCCAGTTTCGTTTTCACGTATAATTTTTGTCGCTTCATAACCATTCATTACAGGCATTTGGATGTCCATTAAAATAATATCTGGTTGTATTTCTACAAATTGATTTACGGCTTCTTTCCCGTCCTTTGCCTCATGAATGATTACATCAGGAAAAGAATTTTTCAGAATGGTACGTGTCAGCAACATATTTATTTTGTTGTCTTCAACGACAAGAACTTTTGTATTTGAATTTAAAGCTACATTATTTTTTTTAATATTTATCGTTTTTAATTCTTTTTCCTGATCGGGTTCATTTGATATTTTTAAATTCAAATCAAAATAGAAAGCACTTCCGTTTCCAAATTCGCTTTCCAATTGCAATTTACTGTTCATCAAATTAAGCAACTGATTTGAAATTGTCAGCCCCAAACCGGTTCCTCCAAACTTTCTTGTTGTTGAATTGTCTTCCTGTGAAAATGCCTGGAATATCTTTTCCTGATTTTCTTTTACGATTCCAATTCCTGTATCCACAACCGAAAAGCGGATTGTTTTTTGGACATCATTAGTTTCTTCAATAACCGAAACTTTTAGTTCTATCGAACCTTTTACGGTAAATTTAATGGCATTACTCAAAAGATTCAGCAAGATTTGTTTTATTCGAACCGAATCCAACCAAACATTGTTGGGAATTTTTGAATCGATATTAATCTTGAGGCCTAATTTTTTATGATCAGATTCAAAACGGATCAAATCGATAACCTGCTTGAGGATTTCGTTGATGTCGTTTTTCCTAATATCTAATTCCAATTTTCCGGCTTCAATTTTAGAAAAATCCAAGATATTGTTTACGATGTCCAATAGCGAATTTGCCGATTCATTGATGGTAAGCATGTATTTTCCCTGTGTTTCCTGAAGGTCAGTCTTCATGAGCAGATTTGTAAATCCAATGATTCCATTTAGAGGAGTCCTTATCTCGTGGCTCATATTGGCCAGAAATTCAGATTTCGCCTTGTTTGCAGATTCTGCCATTTCTTTGGCAATAATAGCGGCTTCGGCTTGCTTTCTTTCGGTGATATCGATCAAGATTCCTTCGACATAATTGATATTTCCATCTTTTATAATGATATCGCCAAATTCTTCCACCCAAATTACTTTGTTCTCCTTGTTTTTAATTCTATAAGTATGATTAAAGGATTTTTGTTCTTTTAGGGCTTCTCGAGTGATGGATTTTAAAAGTTCCTTGTCTTCTTCAAGCACGAGATCCATCCAATTGAGGGTTTTTTCAAGAAAATCATTTTTCGTGTAACCGGTTAATTTTTCAATCTCATCATTCAAATAAACTTTTGTCAGCGATTCGTCATTCTGCGAAAGATAGATGGTTCCGGGCATGTTGCTGGCCAAAAGCCTGAATTTTTCCTCGCTTTCAAAAATTATATTTTCATTAATACTTCTTTCCAAAACAGCCGAAACATTATTGGCAAGCGTTTGAAGTATGTTGATCTCGTCTTCTGACCATTCGCGTTCTTCGCTGCAATCATCAAGCCCAATGAAACCTGAAAAATGATCTTTAAAATAAACCGGTAAGACCAGTGCCGATTTGATTTCGTTTGCAATCATAACGGTTTTTGCAGGACCTTCTTCTTCTTTACTGATGATGGATTGATACGGTCTTTTGTTATTTGCCGCCTCAATAATGTTTTTGAAAAAGGCATGATCAAATTTCCTTAGGGGCGTAATTTGTAGTACGATATTTTCCTTGCCCCATTTGTATTTCTGACTGATCAAATTTGTCTTGGGATCGTTCTCATAATAATAGATATGGTCGGCATTTGTGGCTTTTCCGATGATTTCGAAAGTTTCTGAAAACATGTCGTAAATACTTTTGCTCAATAGGAATTTTTCGGTACACAAAGCCAAAGCCGAAAGCAAATCACTTTTGTATTCCAGTTTTTTTTCGGCTATCAGACGCATCTGTGATTCGATTGCCAAGGAAATAATGTCCGAAATAGTACGAACAAAGTTGATGTCCTCATTGTCCCAGAATTTCTTTTTATTGCTCGTTTCAAAGCATAAGACACCTAAAATCTGTCCGTTTTGAATAATCGAGACATCCATCATCGATTTGATATTATTATCCGAATAATATTCGTTGAAAAAGAGATCTTCGTTGCTTTTCAATGCAATATCAGAGGCAATAATGATCTTATTTTTTTCGAGATTTTCAAAGTAATGAGGTGCATCTTTCTTCTCGAAAACCTGGCTGTCACTATAAGTATCGGATTCTAAATCATATAAAGTGTGGCAAATAAGTTTATCAGAAAAATAATTCCAATAGCTGACCCTGTCTACATTTGTATCAATGGAAGCATTTTTTAGAACCAGCTCAACTATGGATTTTAAGTCTTCAAAACTGCTGAAATTGGTTGTTGAAAGTTTATTGATTGTAGCATTATATTTCTGTATTTTAAGCTGTCGGTTGAGATTTTCAAGTTCAATATTTTTGAAGGCAGTAATGTCTCTGGCGATTCCAGAATATCCCGTTATTTCTCCAAGATGGTTTTTGAGGATGATTACTTTTTGCGATGCCCAAATTTCCGAACCATCTTTTTTAATAAGAGGCAATTCAATGGTAGGAAAATCATTTTCATTTTCGACAAGATCTTCATAGAAAGCCATCAGTTTTTCTCGATAATCTTCCCTAATGAAAGCAGAATAATTGTTAGAAATAATTTCTTCCTTCGCAAAGCCAAGATGTGCAATCGTGAAATCATTTATAAATGTAAAATTCCCCTCTTCATCGGTTTCAAAGATAATGTCAGTTGCGGTTTGTATAAGGTTTTTATATTGGTTTTGGATCTTGACTTGCTCCGTGACATCTTGCCCGATACCTACTGTCAAGTTTTCATTGTACTTTTTATTCTTCCATTGGATGTATTTGTGTGTTCCGTTTTTACACTTTAATTTTTGGGTTTGCAAATCTTCTTCGGGATCACTTTGGTTGTTTTCTTTAAAAACTACTTCAATGCTTTCAGTCAGTTCCCAAAAGTTCAAGCCTATAATTTCTTCAGGTTCATAGCCTAAAACCGAAACAATGGTATTGTTGCAATAAGTCAATTCGCCCTTTGCATTGGTACCGATTATTAACGAATTTCCTTTGTTGACAATTGCGTCTGCAAAAAGCAATCGTTCCTGCGAATTTAATATTGCGATATGCCTTATGTAATGAATCGAAATAATAAACATGAATGCATATAAAAATACAACAAGCAAATCCGGACGAATTAAATTTGTAATTAAAAGCACGAAAAATACACTCAGAAAAACCACCACAAAAACCCAATATTTCCGTAAAGAATAAAAAATGTTTGGAGCAAAAAAGAACATGACAATCAGCTCGGCAAATGTTACAAGTTCAAAAGGGAAATAGCACAGTTTGAAGATTGTATAGGTTAATAATGAAGCATATGCACAAACAAATATTTTTTGAAAATAGCGTTGTACAAAAGTCACTTTATCGCTGATGAAATACAAAATAAGAAAGAAAACTCCAATCGAAACCGTTTCTATAAGTTCGCTTTTGAGCCTGATTTTGAAGATTTCGAGTAATATTTCTGATATAGGGAACACAAGTCCAAAAAATATCAAATAGGTTCTATACTGTTCTGTATTTGTTTTATTTTCAGTAAAGTTAATAACCAAGTCTTTGTTGTAGTAGGAAACTTTTCTTAAGATGGTCACAAATATGATGGATGTTACGCTCACTATAAGCAATACAAACCACCAATTGAAATAAAAAGGCGTTTCTATATTATAACTGTTTTCATTACTTGTAACTGGGTGATTTTTGTCAACAATAGGATTTTCGATTGCCTGGTATAAAATACTGTTGAAATTTAGAATAGTATTGCAGTTTGCTCCAAAATTTATAAATAGTAAAAGGAGCAAGAATAGCCTTTTAAAAATGGACATAAATAACTCGGGGTTAAGTTTTTATAAGAATTATTTTTACTACAAATAATTAGAGTAAAGATAGAAAAACAGGGTTTCAAATGAAGGGTTTTATCCAAAAAAAAACATTCCAGAATCATTTGAAGATTGTGGAATGCTTTTAGTGAAATTTTAAGTCTAATATTCGGATGAACCAATTTCGTCCAGTTCATCCTTTTCATCCATTGGAATCGCATTCCTATAAATGATATACTGAGCAGAAATATAGAGGGAAATTGTAAAGAAGATACCAATACATAAAGCCAAAATCCCCATCATTGCACATAAGAAACAAATGATCATTACAAGTAAAATAATCCAGAATCGCTTTGAAACCGTTGTAATACTTGCTTTAATAGCATCCATTGCCGAGAGATTCCCAAAGATAATAAATGGTACAGTTAGCAATGTAAAGAGTGTAACAAGCAATGAGAAAAAGAATGAAATAATACCCAAAAGTGTCGTCAAAATTACATCAAAAAAGTATAATTGGCTTAATTTGATAATTGTTTCAAGAGCCGAAGAAGTAAATGCAATGATAAGTGTTGCTAAAAACAAATCCTTGAAATACTTGGTTTTATAATGAACGAAGGCTGTAGAAAAGTCAAAATCTTGATTGGTTTCTGCATTATGGGCAATCTGCATGATGCCGGCAGTTATTGGCGACATTAAAGCACCTATCAAAACGGTCACTCCCATTTTTATAAGCAAAGTAATTGCGCTAAAATTTCCAACACTATAGTCCGTTAGGAAATCGGTAAAGTTTATAGCTAAGCCCAGCACAGCCCCAATTCCCAACACAAGTACAATAAAAAGTATTACCAGTACGATAATTATTCCACCCGTTAGCAGGGCAATTTTTTTATAGTTTTCAAATGTTTGACTTATAACTTCGCCTATATCAAGACGGTAGCCATGGTCTTTAATGTCTTGAACTTTCTCTAAAGTAGATTTCATTTTGGTGTTTAAGTTTAATTTTTTAATAGAGTGAAGATAAAAATTTTATATCCATTTCAAGATTTTTTTTATCATTTTCAATTTGTTTTTATAGGGTGCATATCGGAAAGGAATATCCAGCCAATTTGCTTTCTTGACAATTGCTTTTTCATGGGAAAAAGTGTCAAAGCTTAGCTTTCCGTGATAAGCGCCAATTCCTGAATTTCCTACACCTCCAAACGGAAGTCTTCTGTTTGAAAAATGGATAACCGTATCATTTATGCAACCACCACCAAAAGAATATTCTTGGATTATTTTTTCTGCAAAAGCATTGTTTTCAGTAAAAACATAAAGCGAAAGTGGCTTTTCAGATTTTGAAATAACTCGCCTCAAATCGTCATTTGAGTTATAAGAAAGAATGGGCAAAATGGGGCCGAAAATTTCCTCCTTCATGATGGCACTGTCTAGATTTGGTTCATCAACTAGGGTAGGAGCAATATAATTGTCGTCTTCATTATGGCTTCCGCCGAAAGCAATATCTTGAAATTCCATCAAGCCAATCAATCTTTTCCAATGATCCCTGTTTATGATTCTAGCAAAATCGGGCGACAATTCCTGATTTTCGCCATAAGCGTTCATGATTTCCTGTTTGAGTAGCGATATGAATTTATGCTTAATATTTGGCTTGACCAAAAGATAATCGGGAGCAATGCACGTTTGACCCGCATTGATGAATTTTCCCCAAACAATCCTTTTTGCTGCCAAAGGTAAATCAGCCGTTTCATCGATAATGCATGGATTTTTTCCACCAAGTTCCAAAGTTACGGGTGTTAAATGTTCGGCGGCCGCTCTATAAACAATTTTCCCCACGGAAACACTTCCGGTAAAGAAAATATAGTCCCATCGTTTTTTCAGCAACTCTTCAGACAGTCTCGCATCTCCCAAAACCGCAATGACATGATTAGGCTCAAAAGTTTCCCGTATGATTTTAGAAATAAGGCTGGAGGTATTTGGAGTAAGTTCCGAGGGTTTCAGGGTAACTTTATTTCCCGCCGCAACTGCAGCAATCAGCGGACACATCGCAAGTTGAAACGGATAATTCCAAGGCGAGATGATCAATGTGTTTCCGTAAGGCTCGCTGTAGATGTATTCCTTGGAAGGAAAATTCAAAAAAGAGGGCAAAACCTTTTTAGGTTTTGCCCAGCTATTGATATTGTTTATAGTATATTTTAAATCCTCGAGAACGATGTTTATTTCGGTAACAAATGCTTCAAAAGCAGGTTTCTTAAAATCTTTATGCAAAGCTTCGGTAATTTCCTTTTCATGCAATTTGATTGCAACTAAAAGCTTCACTAACGATTGTTTCCTGAAATTGATATTGTTTTTATAATCCATTTTAAAATTATTGGTACTGCAAGATAATTTTAAAATTCGGATTAAGCAATCTGCTCCTACAAGAAACCAAATCTAAATCCAAAGTAGAGATCTCCTTGTTTGCTTTCGCTCGTTAAAGCAGTTAAAGCTGAATTTGAACCAAGGAAAAAGCCTCCCAATCTAAAACCAAATCCTGCTGTGGTTCCAGATATTTCGTTGTTTCCTATTGGAAGGAATGCTTCAAAAAATCCTAAACTTACTCTTGGTGTAACAGAGAATGAGTTTATAGCCGTAATCTGATTGTCTTTTTCATTATCGCCCATTCTTTGTTGCATGAAGAGTGTAACCGAAAGTTTTGAAACTACTTTTACATCGGCATAAAGATTGAAAACCGTTGGTAGTTTTACTTTGATGTCTTTCTTGGTTTCTTTTTCTTCAAAATATGAATCTGGATAATTATTTTCTAATATAGCTTTAACATCATCCAATCCTTCTACATCATTAAAATCATTAAGATCTATTCCTGAAGTTGGAATATTTATTTCATATGTGTTTGAAACATTGTCATCACCTTTAAAAGTCATACTTCCAAGATTTTTTATAGATGCGCCAACTTTTAGCCTGTTTCCCTTGCCAATTTTATTTTTTAACTGATAATCAAAACCAAAATCAGTTGCCATTCCGTTTAGGTTTCCAAATAATGAACTGGTATAATCGCTTGAATCAGAAAAACTTTCGCCGAAATTACCTGAATAGGCAATATTCAAACTTCCTGTGGCATCATGCAATCTGTTTTCAGTAGTACTGGTAGTGATATTTGCATCAAGGTTACTCAATCCAATATTGGCATAAGAACCTGGAAATAATAATTTTAAGGTCAATCCTCCGTTGATTCTATGTAGATCTTTTTCCCATAATTTTCTAGCTACTGAAAACCCTAATTCTCCCCAAACCGTTGCATTAACACGTTGGTTTCCATTGTTATATATGTCGCTAGTTATGATTTCTAATGCATCAGCTTCGTTTACTAGCGCTTCCCCTAATTGTGAATCAACATTTACCACATTGGCCTTTATGTGTGCCTTGGAAGAGACTGCAAATCCCCAATCCAGTAGTCTAAAAGCAACTCCTGGAAGTGCTAATTCAGCGTCTAGATTAAAGTCTACATTATCATTACCGGCAAATAATAGGCTTTCAACATCATTTCCATCTATTATATCATTAAAACTGATTTTATTATTAGAAACGCCTAAACTTAGTGCGGTAAGTTGAATTTCAAACCGACTATCTAAGTTGGAAAATTCTGATGGATTCATATTTCCGTTCAAGATACCCACTCTTTTTGAGGTGGTAATTCCTGAAAAATGGTCTTGCCCAAAGCTACTGCCAAACGCAAGACAAGCTAATAAAAGAATTGCTTTTTTCATAGTGAAACTGTTTTTGTTGCTACAAATATAAAACAAATTAAGATTTAATTAACACCTGTATTACAAAATACCTATTTATAGGGATTAAAATTGTGAAGTTTCTAAAAAGTGTCTTGTTGAAAAGTCCACTTTCTGACAAAAAAACGCGATTCTTTTTTGTGAAGTCCTGCTAATACTAGATTTTTGTGATGTTTTTTTGAGGCAATTGCTTGATTAAGCGTTTCTCCAAACAACTTCATCAGGAACCGGAGCTTCTATTTTAATTTCTTCCTTAGAGACAGGATGAATAAACACCAACTTTCGGGCATGAAGATGAATACCTCCATCCGGATTGCTTCGGTCAAAACCATATTTCAAATCACCTTTAATAGGAGAACCAATAGCGGACAATTGCGCACGAATTTGATGATGCCTTCCCGTATGCAGGTTGATTTCCAACACAAAATAATTGTTGAGTTCCTTGATTATTTTATAATCCAGACTCGCCATCTTGCTTTCTGGAACTTCTTTCAAATGTGCTTTTGAAGTATTGTTTTTCTCGTTTCTTTTTAGATAATGAACGAGCTTTGCCTGACTTTCGGCAGGCTTATTCTTTATAACCGCCCAATAGGTTTTTTTAGTTTCCCTGTTGGCAAACAATTCGTTCAAACGGGTCAATGCTTTAGAAGTCCTTGCAAAAACTACAATTCCGGTCGTTGGCCGGTCAAGCCGATGAACGACTCCCAGAAAAACTTCTCCAGGTTTGTTGTATTTGTCCTTAATATATTCCTTAACAACTTCGCTCAAAGGCTTGTCACCCGTTTTATCGCCTTGCACAATATCGCCTACGCGTTTATTGACCACAATAATGTGATTGTCTTCGTGGAGAACCTGAAGGTTGTTTTTATCGGAAACTATTTTCATCACCAAATTATCAAATTACCAAATTTTCAAATTGGATTAATATTGTTCCTTCTCATTCGGAAAATCACTACTCTTTACATCCGTCACATACTGACCAATTGCAGTTGTCATTCCATCGTATAAATCCATATATCTTCTTAGGAATCGCGGACTGAATTCATTGTTCATTCCAAGCATGTCGTGAATTACCAAAACCTGTCCGTCAACACCACCACCAGCACCAATTCCGATTACGGGAATCGAAATGCTTTTGGCCACCTTCTCTGCCAAATGGGCTGGAATTTTTTCCAGAACTACTGCAAAACAGCCAATTCTTTCCAGCATTTGTGCATCTTCAATCAGTTTTTCTGCTTCGGCTTCTTCTTTTGCACGAACAGTATAAGTACCAAATTTATAAATAGATTGTGGCGTCAAGCCCAAATGTCCCATTACCGGAATCCCTGCATTCAAGATCTTCTTGATAGAATCCTTGATTTCGCTTCCGCCTTCCAGTTTCACGGCGTGTCCGCCACTTTCTTTCATAATCCTGATAGACGAGCGAAGCGCTTCCTTAGGATCTGATTGGTAGCTACCAAAAGGCAAATCGACCACAACCAAAGCTCTATTGACGGCACGGACTACGCTTGATGCGTGGTAAATCATCTGATCCAAGGTAATAGGCAAGGTCGTTTCGTGACCCGCCATTACATTTGAAGCTGAATCTCCAACCAAAATTACATCAACACCAGCGGTATCAACGATTTTTGCCATTGTAAAATCATAAGCCGTCAACATCGAAATCTTCTCGCCATTGGCTTTCATTTCAATCAAGGACTTTGTCGTAATTCTTTTGTAATCTTTTTTTGCTACAGACATCTTAGTTATGAGTTAAGAGTTATAAGTTAGGAGCCGTCGATTGATTTTCAATTTCGACTCAAATTGAGTCTGTAAAGGTACAAATGCTTTATCAATACGCACACCTAAATGGCTTTTTTTAGAACAATAGGATTTCAAGGAAGCAATTGTCCTGCTGTTCTAAATCATCTTTATAAAATCTTTATGTGATCCTTATTCTATATTATAAAATACTTACAACTTATGATTTAACTTTGTCCCGTTAAACAATCATAACAAATTGAAATCGATTTTTAAACATCAAAACAAAAAGAATCAATACGTTGTCAGCTTTATCTCGGTAAGCTTGGTTTCGATGTTGTGTCTATTCACACGGGATTTCCTCGATTATAAAGTTACAGGCTATCTGCTTTTGGTACTGGTTTCAATCTTGGCCATCTTCCTTGAAATATTTCCCGTCCTGTTGGCCGCTTTTCTGAGTGCCATTATCTTGGATTTCTTTTTTATAAAACCCTATTACAATTTTCACATCAACAGTGCCGAGGATGGATTGCTGCTGCTGCTGTTTTTTGTGATTGCTTTGATAAATGCCGTACTGACTTTCAAAATCCGAAAAGCCGAACAAGAAGCGCAAGTAAAAGAAGCGAAACTTAATACAATGAAACTCTACAATACCTTGTTGGATTCACTTTCGCACGAACTCCGGACACCCATTTCAACCATAATGGGATCGGTGGGAACTTTGCAGAGCGGTGTCAATTTATCCGATGAAAATAAGACGAAACTGCTTTCTGAGATGGACAAGGCTTCCTTGAGATTGAACTATCAAGTGGAAAATCTCTTGAACATGTCGCGCTTGGAATCGGGTTATATCCAACCGAAATTGGACTGGTGTGATGTAAAAGAACTGGCCTACAACGTACTTTCGAGTATGAATGAAACCTTATCCCAGCACAGGATTACCGTCAAAGCGAATGATTATCTGCCTCTTTTTAAGCTAGATTATGGCTTGATGGAACAAATTTTATACAACCTTATCTATAATGCATCACAATATACTCCGATTGGTGCCGAAATTAAAATCACGATAGAGTACAATCCTGTGATGGACATCGATTACAATCAGGAAGAAACGATGAGTTGCATCATCACAATTGCTGACGATGGAAATGGTTTCCCTGAAGATCAAATAGAGAAAGTGTTTGAGAAATTTTATAGGTTGAACAACTCCAAAACAGGCGGGACAGGCTTGGGACTTTCAATAGTGAAAGGTTTTACAGAAGCACAACACGGAAAAATAAAATTGCAGAATAGGGAAGAAGGCGGTGCGGTTTTCACGCTATCATTTCCGGCAGAAGTAATGCAGACCAAAAACATAGGCAATGAATAGCGCTACCATTTTAGTGATTGACGACGAAAGTCAGATCAGGAAATTATTGGAAATCACCTTGGATTCCAACGGATATAAAACCAATTTTGCTACAACGGCGAAGGAAGGAATTGCAATGGCCGCCAATCATCCGCCCGATTTAATTCTATTGGATTTAGGTTTGCCTGACGATGATGGTCAGAATGTTCTGAAGCAATTGCGCGAATGGTTTCAAAATCCAATCATCATCTTGAGTGTAAAAAGTGCCGAAGAAGAAATCGTAAAAGCATTGGATAGCGGTGCAAATGATTTCCTTACAAAACCATTTCGAACACAGGAATTGTTGGCACGAATCAGAACGGCTTTACGGAATTTGAACAGCCAGCAAATAGAACCTATTATTTCCTTCGATGCTGTCACAATAGATTTGACATCAAGGCTTGTAAAAGTCAACGACGAAGTTGTAAAACTCACTGCAACGGAATATTCCTTACTGATCTTATTGGTAAAAAACGAAGGAAGAGTACTCACGCATCAATATATTTTAAAAGAAGTTTGGGGTCCAAGTTATGCCGACCAGACACAATATCTAAGGGTTTTTATCGCACAGCTTCGGAAGAAACTGGAGAAGGACCCTAACCGACCAAAACACATCCTGACCGAATCCGGAATCGGTTACAGGTTTAATACCAACTAGCTAAAATCATTTACTGAAATCTTTTGATTGTAAAGAACTCCATTCTTACGATACAGATTTATTGTGCCTAATTTTTCCAAGAGTAAAACTTCAAAAACAATGTTTATAAATTAAAATTCAATTGGTTATATGGAAATGAATATGAAAAATCCAACGGTTCAAAAGATAAGTGCGGCCTCGCTGTTGGTCGCCTTGGGAATCATTTATGGTGACATCGGAACAAGTCCGCTGTATGTTATGAAAGCAATAGTGGGCGACCGTCCCATTACTGAATTGCTCGTTTACGGAGGTGTTTCGTGCGTGTTCTGGACGCTTACATTTCAAACCACATTCAAATATATTTTCCTGACGCTGTCGGCAGACAATCACGGCGAAGGCGGCGTATTTTCGCTTTATGCCTTGGTAAAAAGATTCGGAAAAGGAAAATTAGTAATCCCAACGATTTTAGGAGCCACAACCTTATTGGCCGACGGAATCATCACACCGCCGATTTCAGTCGCCTCTGCGGTCGAAGGCTTGGAAGTATTGATTCCAGATTTACCAACGGTTCCCATCGTTATAGCAATCCTATCGGGAATCTTTTTCTTTCAACGATTCGGAACACAAAAAATCGGTTCGTTTTTCGGACCTGCAATGGTTATTTGGTTTTCGATGATTCTAATTTTGGGCTTGACCCAAATTGTGCACCATCCGGAAATTTTCAAAGCACTGAATCCAATCTATGCTTATAATTTATTGGTAGAATATCCACACGGATTTTGGCTTTTGGGAGCTGTCTTTTTATGTACGACGGGTGCAGAGGCATTATATTCCGACTTAGGACACTGCGGTAAAACAAACATCAGAATCACTTGGGTTTTCGTGAAAATCGCCTTGGTTGTCAATTATCTTGGACAAGCTTCCTGGTTGATGACGCAGTCAGCTAATACGCTTGACGGGAAAAATCCATTCTTCAGCATCATGCCCGAATGGTTCCTTTTGTCCGGAATTATCATTGCGACTTGTGCAACAGTTATTGCTTCCCAAGCATTGATCAGTGGATCTTATACCTTAATTAATGAAGCAATCTCATTGAATTTTTGGCCACGTGTCGCGCTAAGAAATCCAACCGACTTGAAAGGACAAATCTACATTCCGTCCCTAAATACCATTCTTTGGATCGGTTGTGTCCTGATGATTTTGTACTTTAAAAATTCAGCACATATGGAAGCGGCCTATGGTTTCTCCATCACTGTGGCGATGATGATGACAACATTCTTATTGGCCTACTATCTGATTTATATCAAAAAAATAAAAACCATTTGGGTCGGACTGATACTCTTGGTTTTTTCAGCCATCGAGATTTCGTTTTTCATTGCAAATGTTGTCAAAATCAAGGAACGTTGGATGTTCCTCTTCTTCGAATTATTCATTTTTATGATCATGTACATCTGGTTCTATTCGAGAAAAATCAACAATAAATTCCTGAAGTTTACCAATCTAGCTGAAAAAGCACCGATGTTGAAGGAATTAAGCGAAGATGATTCGATTCCTAAATATTCCACACATTTGATTTACCTCTCAAAAGCGGATAAAAATTATGAGATTGAAGAGAAAATATTAAAGTCGATCTTTTCCAAAAAGCCCAAACGTGCCGATGTGTATTGGTTTTTGCACATCAACAGAACCAACGAACCACACACTTTAAATTATGATGTGATTGAAATTTTAGATGATAAAGTAATTAAAGTCGTCTTGAATGTTGGCTTCCGAGTGCAACCGAAAGTCGAATTGTATTTCAAGAAAATCGTTCAGGATTTGGTTGAAAATAAAGAATTGAACCTGCATATTCGCCCGGACGGTTCTACAAAATACAACAACGAGCCCGATTATAAATTCGTAATTCTGGAGAAATTCTTATCCGTAGAAAATGAATTTGCCGTAAAAGAAGGACTCATGCTCAATAGTTATTTCCTTCTAAAACATCTTTCACAGTCGGATGCCAAGGCTTTCGGTTTGGATAAAAGCGATGTGGCGATAGAAAAAGTGCCGATTGTCTACCAACCAATTTCAAAATTAACCCTCGAACGAAAAATCAATAAATAATTCATACAATGAAAAAGATCATTACCGCGTTGCTTTCCTTGAGTTTCGTACCACTTTTTGCGCAAGAAGATTCCCTGCAAACTAAAATTCCTTTCGACGGAATGGACTTATCGTGGATCAACGGACAAAACCGTCAGACAAAATTCCCTTTAGTGTTAAAGGACACTGACGGAGAAACAATCTTAACTGGCGTTACCTATCTAGATTCCTACATCAATTATGATTTCAATAATCCGATTGATAACACGCATACAATTTCCTCTTCAATTGGTAGAAACAATGAGTTTACCGTGAATTTGGCCAGCATCGGTATCGAAACCAATTACAAGAATGTCATCGGAAGATTGTGGTTGCAGTACGGGCAAATGGCTTCCATTATTCAAGATTTAGACGGGACCACCCAGCACGGTCGAAATACTTCCATCAATAATTTGAAGAATATCCGCGAAGCCTCCGCCGGTTATCATTTCGATAAATGGCACGGAATCAATGTCGAGATGGGAATTTTCATGAGCTACATTGGTCTGGAAAGTTATGTAACACAGGAAAACTGGTCGTATCAGCGTTCGATGGTGTGCGATTTTACACCGTTCTATTTTTCAGGAGCGAGAATCCAGGCATTTCCTTCGAAGAAATTCAAGACCGAATTATGGCTGTTGAATGGTTGGCAATCCTATAATTCTTGGAACAAAACTTTAGGCGTTGGAAATTCAAACTATTATCGTCCAAATGAAAACCTGCAACTGGTAGCGAATTTCTACTACGGAAACGACAGCCGTGTGGCTACTAATCGTTTTCATCACGATAATAGTGTCGTGGCAAGATATTTTACAGACAAAAAAAGCAACGGATTATCGCAGGCCGCTTTCAGTTTGAACACACATTACGGATTTCAAAGCGGAGCAGGAGCAAAGGCATCAGAACAATATATGACAGGAGCTTCGCTGAGCAACCGACTGTGGTTCCGTCAGAACAAATTTGCCCTGACCTTGCGTGGCGATTTCGTCACCAATCCTTCGTTGTACTTGGCCTTTTCGCCATCGCCTGTAACGCCCAATGATTTTACAGATGCCATAGAAAACGATCCGAATCAGAATTTGACAATCTATCAAGGAACGATGACTTTCGATATCATGCCCAGCGATTTCGTAACCTTTAGATTAGAATACAGATACCGACAAAGCAATAAGCCTTACTTTGCAGGTTCAGGAGGAACTACTTCACCCGATGGATGGATTACAACTCCAACGGAAAACTGGCGTCCCGACCTAGTAAAACAGGAATACGGTATCACGCTTGCTGTGAATTTTAGATTGTAATAATTTGTGATGATAGAGATAATTATCTAGATGGTTAAATTTGATAAAAAACACAAAAAAAGGGTTTAAGAACATTCTTAAACCCTTTTTTTATAAGTGTAAAACCGCTAACAGTCGGCCATGTTTACCGCAATGGCAAGTCCGCCTTCTGAAGTTTCCTTATATTTATTGTTCATATCTTTTGCCGTCTGCCACATCGTATTGATTACCTTGTCCAATGGCACTTTAGCATTTTTAGCATCGGTTTCCAGTGCAAGTTCTGCCGCGTTAATGGCTTTAATGGCACCCATCGTATTTCTTTCAATGCACGGAATTTGTACCAAACCGCCAATTGGGTCGCAGGTCAGTCCAAGATGGTGTTCCATCGCAATTTCAGCAGCCATCAAAACCTGGGCAGGTTCGCCACCCATCAGTTCGCACAATGCCGCCGCCGCCATTGCAGACGAAACGCCAATTTCGGCCTGGCATCCACCCATAGCTGCCGAAATGGTAGCGCCTTTCTTGAAGATGCTTCCAATTTCTCCAGCCACCATAAGGAACTGCTTGATTTCTTTTTCTCCAGCATTATGGTTTTCAATCACCATATAATACATCAGAACAGCCGGAATAACTCCGGCACTTCCGTTGGTTGGAGCCGTAACTACTCGGCCCAAAGCCGCATTCACTTCGTTCACCGCCAAGGCAAAACAGCTTACCCATTTGAGGATCTGGCGGAATTTAACCTCCGTGTTTCGGATACAGCCCAGCCATTCTTGTGGATTGCTGTAATTCGCCAAACCAATAAGATTCTGGTGCATATCAAAAGCACGACGGCGAACATTCAATCCACCAGGAAGAATCCCTTCAGAATGGCACCCGATGTACATACATTCGAGCATAGTGTCCCAGATGCGCATCAATTCGGTATGAATCTCCTCTTCGGAACGCATCGATTTTTCGTTCTCATATACAATCTCTGAGATGCTTCTTTTTTGCTGAACACTATATTCTAAAAGTTCATCCGCATTTTGAATCGGATAAGGGAAAGCACATTTTATTTCGATTTTCTTCTTCGCATTCACACGCTCTTCCTTCACCACAAATCCACCACCGATGGAGTAGAAAGTAGAAGCATATTCTTGATCGTCCTTTGTATAGGCTGTAAAAGTGAGGCCATTTGCATGAAAAGGAAGAAAATTTTTGTTGAAGATAATGTCCTGTAGGAAAGAAAAAGGTATAACGAATTCATCACCAAGATGGATTTGGTTATCATTTTCAATCGATTTTATAATCTTATCGATGTTTTGGATAGGAATATATTCCGGATCCTGACCGCTCAAACCAAGCATCACGGCCAAGTCAGTGGCGTGGCCTTTTCCAGTCAAGGAAAGCGAACCATACAAATCTACTTTTACTCTGTCAACATCTTGAAGTAAATTTTCCTCTCTCAATTCTGCCAAAAAGCGTTCGGCCGCACGCCAAGGCCCCAATGTATGGGAACTCGAAGGGCCAACACCAATTTTAAGCATATCAAAAACAGAAATACATTCTTCCATAATACAATTTTAAGTGGCTACAAATATAAACGTATAATAGTATATTTTTGAATAGTTCAGATTGAAATTTTGATGATTTAATAAAAGAACAAAGTGAAATTTGTGTTATCTGTAAAATTTTCAATCCATTGAGTAGAAACCTTATTAATTGTTTTTTTTGAAATTTACCTACATATAGGGATTTTTTGGAGTTGTTATCTGGAGTAAGTTTGATGGCATAACAAACCCTTAAACTAATATTATGAAAAGAAATTATTTAATGCTAGCAATGTTGTTGTTTTCTGTAAGTTTTACTTCCTGTAACAAGGATGATGATTCGGATGGAGAAGAAGAAACAATGGATGAATTGGTAGGACAGGATGGTAATCCACGTTTTAATTTGCAGTTTACCAATGCCGCAAATGTAGATTTGGATTTGTATGTGCAAACCCCAAGCGGTGCTATAATCTATTATGGCAATCAAACTGCCGATGCAGGCACTCTTGATGTGGATTGCTTGTGTGAAGAATGCCCTCAAGGTCCAAATGAAAATATCTTTTGGGAAAATGGCACAGCGCCATCGGGAACCTATAAATTTTGGGTAGACTATTTTGGTGCCTGCGAGGAAGATGGAGCCTCTTCAAATTTCACGCTGAGAGTGGTTAGAAATGGTGTCGTGCTGCAAACCAAGACAGGAACGATGAATTCGGAAGGGACTACCGAGCAGTGGACATTTGAACACGAAAATTAATTATTTCTTCTTTCAAAAGAAAAGGGTTCAAGCAAATATAGCTGAACCCTTTTTGTTTTATTTGAAATAGGAGAAAGTTTCCTCGTTCTTCATAGTAAGTAACGTTTCATAAATCAGTTTAATCACGTTTTCCACATCTTCACGGTGCACCATTTCCACCGTTGTATGCATGTATCGCAAAGGCAAAGAAATCAAAGCCGATGCAACACCACCATTACTATAAGCAAAAGCATCAGTATCAGTACCCGTAACTCTCGAAGAAGCCAAACGTTGAAAAGGAAGCTTGTTGTTTTCAGCCGTATCAATAATCAAATCCCTCAAGTTGTTTTGAACCGCCGGAGCATACGTAATAACCGGACCTTTACCAATCTGGATTTCACCCTCAATCTTTTTATTAATCATTGGAGTAGTAGTATCGTGGCAAACATCCGTCACGATAGCCACATTAGGCTTGATCGTTTTAGTAATCATCTCCGCACCGCGCAGTCCAACTTCCTCCTGAACAGAATTGGTAATGTACAATCCAAAAGGCAATGTTTTTTTATTCTCCTTAAGCAAACGTGCCACTTCCGCAATCATAAAACCACCCATTCTATTGTCAATCGCACGGCAAACAAACTTGTCACCATTCATGATCATGAATTCATCAGGATACGTAATCACGCAACCCACATGAACACCCATTGCGTCAACTTGTTCTTTAGTATCACAACCTATATCAATAAACAAATTGTCAATCTTGGCATTCTCCTCCTTGTCACGATTTCTCGTATGAATCGCCGGCCATCCAAAAACGCCTTTAACAATCCCTTTCTTCGTATGAATGTTCACTCTTTTCGATGGAGCAATCTGATGGTCCGATCCACCGTTTCGAATAACGTAGATCAATCCGTTATCCGTAATATAATTCACATACCACGAAATCTCGTCAGCATGTCCTTCAATCACTACCTTATAAGGAGCATCCGGATTGATAACACCAACTGCCGTTCCATAAGTATCCGTTATAAAAGTATCCACATAAGGCTTCAAGTAATTCATCCAAAGTTTCTGCCCTTCGGCTTCAAATCCAGTAGGAGATGCGTTGTTTAAATATTCCTCTAAAAAGGCAAGTGACGATTCGTTTAATATCGATTTTGAACTCATAAAATAAATTTTTCGCTAAATTATTAATTTGGCATCACACTTGTATATATAATGTATAATTTTGATCCAATAAATTCTCAAAACAAATGAAACTCATAAAAAGTCTCCTATTTATTTTCACACTTGCATTGTCAACCATTGCCACAGCACAGGAAGACAAAGAAGATAAAAGAGACGATTACCTCAAAGTACAAGACACCACCCTTGGTCCACCTATATTATTAGAGGAAGTTATCATCAACCCAAACCAGATAAAAGTCGACGAAGCCGCCAAGAAACGCTTCCTTATATTACAGCGAAGAGTATATAAGGTATATCCGTATGCAAAAACCGCATCCGAAAGGCTCACGCAACTCAATAAAGGAATGGCTAGCCTAAAGACAAACAAGGAAAAGAAAAAGTATTTCAAGATTACCGAAAAGTATATTACAGAAGAATTCGAAGCACAACTCAAAAAGCTTTCAAGAAAGGACGGCCAGATTCTCGTAAAACTAATCCACCGCCAAACAGGCCACACCACATTCGATCTCATCAAAGACCTAAAATCAGGATTTAAGGCATTCGTATCCAACACAACCGCCAAGCTCTTCGACATAAACCTAAAAACCGAATATGATCCAATGGAAGTAAACGAAGACTATCTCATAGAAACCATCCTAACAAGAGCCTTTAAAAACAAACGTCTCATCGAGCAAAAATCTGCATTCGCCATCGACTACGAACAAGTATCCGACCATTGGATCGAAAAGCTATCCAAACCACAACAGCAAAAAGAATAACTTATACATATCATATAATAGGTACAAAATTTCACTACCTATATATATGTACAAATTTTGCTCCTATATATAAAGACAAAACACACTCCTTTATATATAGTGAGCATTTTTCTTTTCAGAAGCAGAACATTCGGGCATCTGTTCTGTCCATATTCCCGCTTTCCGTTGCAATCTTTTCCTTTTTAAAGAAAAAAGGAAAAGGATTTCCACTCCAATCGGGGCTAGTAGGTGGGACTTGGGTGTGTTTTTGGAAACATTCCGCCCTAATTGCGCAGAAATCACCCCTCAAAAACCCTCCATCTGGGAACAATC
>NZ_JBMGQS010000030.1:0-32366 GCF_049060005.1 Flavobacterium sp. PLA-1-15
GAGCATTGAAAACAAAAACCTGCTTCTGATTGATCCGATGCTTGCCACAGGACAATCGATGGTGGCGGTTTTCAATAAGTTATTGGAAAAAGGAACGCCGAAGGAAATTCACATTGCGGTTGTGATTGCCGTTCCGGAAGGTATTGAATATTTGAAACAACATCTGCCTGATAATGTACATCTTTGGGTAGCGACTTTGGATGAAAAACTGAACGAGAAAAACTATATTGTTCCTGGTTTGGGTGATGCTGGTGATTTGGCTTATGGGAATAAGTTATAATTGGTTCAAGGTTTTGGGTTCTGGGTGAAGGCTTAGAATCCCGATTAATTCCTAAACTACTGTTTCCAACGGCGAAGCTAGCCCCGACAGGAGTGGAAACCCCGGAATTCAAAAAGCTATTTTTTACTGGACGAAAAGAGCGACCAACGGAAGCTCCTTTTTGGCCTTGTAAAAAAAGCTTTTTGAATGAGGAGTTGGAACGGTTGGCGGGAAATAGCTCCTTATTTATAATTGCATAAAAAACGACAAAAGGCTGAGGCCGACCACTAGAATAGCGGTGGCTTCTTTGGTCCAATTGGTTTGGATGCCTTCGAAATAGCCTGTTGCCATTACCGCCAAAGGCATAAACGTGTAGATCAGTATGCTGTTGTTCTTGTCGGGAGATACGACATAGACAGCAAACCCGATGAAGAATGCAATGATGATTTTCTTATAGGAGTTGTGGTGAATCAAGGGTTTGCTTGGCAATGTAACAATTTGCATAAAAAGAAACAGGGCCGTGATGGCGACATAAATCGACAGCGCAATGTTTTGGAATTTATTGGTGAAATAATTGAAATCGAAATTGAAATAGGCTTTTTCCAATAGATTATCGACAAGCGTTTTATCGAATACAAATGCAAAAAGCAGAAATACCACTGCAACTGTAAAAAATGCAATGTAAGGCAATACCCAGTTTCTATAATCCCTGGCTACGTGCAAAATAATGGATACGAAAACAAGAATGATGAATAGGATGCTCCAAAAATGAAACAAGGAAGCGATGAAAATCCATAACGATGCATCGAAGATTTTTTCTTTTGGCGTTACCAATGATTGAAGCGAAATCAGTCTTCGTAGCGCTAAAAGCACGAAAAAGTTGGAAATAATTAGGCTTGAAGTTCCCAAAGTTGTGGGAAACAATATCAGGAAACTGAAAAAGAATAGGAATGGAAACGTATTGTCCTTACTGAGTCCGTTTTTTTTAGTGATGAAATTCGAGATGAAAAGTGAGGCGACCAATAACAATAACAGCACTCCTTTTTTGGCGATTTCGATGCCAGAATCGATACTTTGAATGTCTTTTAATTGGTAGAGAAAGAAGCATACAATTAGCAATGCTGTGACCAAAATGTAATTAAATGGTCTTGATTTGCTAAAAATAGTTGTTATCATAAGGATATTTTATACTTTTGTAGATGTAAATATAATACTTGTACTAAAAATGAAAGCATTTTTTGAAGGAATACAGTCTTTATTCGTTGATTTTTTATTCTTGCCTTTGGATTTTTTAAGGTCTTTAGAATTGACTAGCTGGTGGTCTGCCAATCTTTTGAATTGGATTTTTATGATTATCTGTGCTTATTTCATCGTTTATTGGATTAAGCAATTGAAATTACACAAAACTAACAACGACGAGTTTCAAGATACTACGGCTCACTCTTTCTTGAAGTAAGAATTCAGAAATCAGAACAAGAAAACTCATTCTAACTTCTGAATTCAAATTCTATTTCATTTTAAAGGTCGAAACCGATATCTTTTCTAAAATACATCTTATCAAAATTTAGCCTGTCTATGTTTTGGTAAGATTTTTTTATGGCCTCTTCGAAACTGTCTCCGAAAGAAGTTACAGTTAAAACTCTTCCGCCGTTACTTACAACCTGACCGTTTTCGGTTTTTGTTCCTGCGTGGAAAACGATAGAATCCTGAACCAATTCCATTCCAGAAATTGCTTTTCCTTTTTCATACTCTTCCGGATATCCGCCTGAAACGACCATGATTGTAGTGGCACTTCTTTCATCGATTTCCAAAGTTGCCTCGTCTAGTTTTTCATTGGCTACCGCCACAAATAACTCGACTAAATCTGATTTCAATCTTGGGATGACCACTTCCGTTTCCGGGTCGCCCATTCTCACGTTGTATTCAATTACGTAAGGGTCGTTGTCCACTATTATCAATCCGATGAACACAAAACCTTTGTAATTGATTTTATCGTGGTGAAAACCATCGATTGTAGGTTTTACGATTCTATTTTCTATTTTTTCAAGCAATTCGGCATTTGCGAACGGAACTGGTGAAACAGCTCCCATTCCTCCGGTGTTCAAACCTGTATCGCCTTCGCCAATTCTCTTGTAATCTTTTGCTGTTGGAAGGATTTTATAATTTTTCCCGTCGGTCAAAACGAAACAGCTCAATTCAATTCCGTCCAAAAATTCCTCGATCACTACTTTTGAACTCGCAATTCCGAATTTTTCATTCAGCAACATATTGCTCAATTCGAACTTGGCTTCATCTAAATCTTGGATAATCAAGACACCTTTACCAGCCGCCAATCCATCGGCTTTTAACACATAAGGTGGTTTTAGTGTTTCCAGAAAATGAAATCCTTTTTCTAAAGTATCTTTCGTGAAACTTTGATAAGCTGCTGTTGGAATTCTGTGATTCAATAAAAACTCTTTTGCGAATTCCTTGCTTCCTTCTAGTCTTGCTCCTGTTTTGGATGGTCCGATTACTGGAATATTTTTCAAAAATTCATCATCAAGGAAAAAGTCTTGAATTCCAAGAACCAAAGGATCTTCGGGACCCACAACAACCATGTCTATTTTTTCGGCGATAACCAATTTTTTAATTTCTCCGAAATCGGTTGGGGAAATGTTTACGTTTGTCGCTATACCTTCAGTTCCTGCATTTCCAGGAGCTACAAAAAGTTTGTCGCAAAGCGGACTTTGAAGCATTTTCCAAGCCAAAGCGTGTTCTCTTCCTCCTGAACCTAGTAGTAAAATTGTCATTGTGTATGTTGTTTTAGTTGTAAGGCAAAAATAGTCCGTTTTGGCTTCAAATAATAATTTTTTAAGCATTTACTAACTTATTTATGTAATTAGAAGATTCATTTTGAGTTAGAAATAAATATATTTGTTGGGAATTATTTAACAACCCCAAATGAGCGAGATTTGTAAAAACTGTAGTACAGAAATTGTACTGAATTTTTGTGGCAATTGTGGCCAGAAAAAAGCAAAGCGTATTGATAGAACTTATATTAAAGATGAGATTCAATATACGGTTTTACACATGAACAAAGGCTTCTTTTATAGCATCAAAAAAATTCTGAGAAGCCCCGGAAAAACAGCAAGAGAATTTTTGGAAGGGAATCGTGTTAACCATTACAAACCGCTTCTTCTAGTTTTTGTTGTCGCGGGTATAAGTGCTTTTATAACCAACACATTGATTCATCCAGAGGTAGTAATTGGAGAATATTTTGATAATCACAAGATTAAAACTGCTTTTGATATGAAAAGCTTTAACAGCTTTGTCTACAAATATCAAGCAATATTGATGTTAGCCTCAGTTCCGATTATGGCTTTTTTTACATGGTTAGCATTCAAAAAATGGGGATATAACTATTGTGAAAATGTTGTAATTACTGCCTACTCATTAATTTATTTACAAGTATTAAGTATTTTAATTGTTGTACCTGTACAATACTTATTAAAAGACAATCCGGAGTTGTTTATGCCTATCACCTCAGGGATGACTTTTCTACTTATGTTTGGTTGCTTTGTTTGGTTTTACATTGATTTTTATAATAAAAAAACTGCTGGCGAAGTCATTATGCGCTTGTTCCTACTGGCTGTAATATTTTTTGCGATTTATTTGCTTATAATTGTTATTGCCATAATCGTTGGGATTGTATATGCCAAAACATCAGGTATTGACCCTCAAACCCTTTTCCCAGCACCTCAGTAAGCATGTTGAAAATTTTTGACCTTTCTTTAAAATTATCCGGTTTCCCCATTGAGGAAGGTAAAAAACATTTTGAAGAAATTTTAGCCATTCCAGAGTCTGATTACGAGGCTTTTATTGACAAAAAGAAAACGGAAATTGTAAATTTTCACCTGCAAAATAATTCGTTTTATAGAGAATTGAATGGTTCTGATACTTTCAATAACTGGAATGATTTGCCTGTTCTAAACAAAAAAAATCTGCAAAAACCATTATCGGAAAGGCTTTCAAAAGGATATACTGAAAAAAATGTTTTCCTAAACAAAACCTCTGGTTCCAGTGGTGAGCCTTTTATTTTTGCAAAAGACAAATATGCTCATTCCGTGACTTGGGCATCTATCATATACCGATTTGGCTGGTTTGGAGTTGATTTCAACACTTCTTATCAAGCTCGTTTTTATGGAATTCCTAAAGATTTTATTGGTTATAGAAAAGAGCGTTTGAAAGATTTTTTAAGCAAGAGATACCGTTTTTCTATTTTTGATTTATCAGATGAAGTTTTAGAAGGTTTTCTGAAGCATTTCAAATCAAAAAAATTCGATTACATCAATGGCTATACAAGTTCCATTGTTTTATTTGCAAAATTCTTAAAAAAGAAAAGCATTGTTCTAAAAGATATTTGTCCGACTTTGAAAGTATGCATGGTAACATCCGAAATGCTTTTTGAAGAAGATAAATTGCTTTTAGAAACACAATTCGGAATTCCGATTGTTAATGAATATGGAGCTTCTGAACTCGATTTGATAGCTTTCCAGAATCCTAAAGGTGAATGGCAAGTAAATGCTGAAACCTTATTCGTTGAAATTTTAGACGAAAACAATCGACCTGTTCCCATTGGACAGGAAGGTCGGATTGTGATTACCTCCTTATTCAACAAAGCACATCCTTTTATCCGATATGATATTGGCGATATTGGTGTTTTGGATGAAAAAAGCACGCTTAAAAAACCTATTCTAAAGCAACTAATTGGCAGAACAAACGATATTGCGGTTTTACCTAGCGGAAAAAAATCACCTGGATTGACATTCTATTATGTCACCAAAAGCATTATTGAAGATGATGGAAATGTGAAGGAATTCATCATCAAGCAAACCAAAATTGATTCTTTTGAAATTGAATATGTGAGTGAAAATGAGCTTTCTGAACCTCAAATCAAAAAAATAGAAGAGGCTATCAGTTTGTATTTGGAACCTAATTTAAAATTTGAATTCTTCAGAAAAGCTTCTCTTGAAAGAACAAATAGAGGGAAATTGAAGCAATTTAAATCGATACTTTAATTTCGATATTTAATAAAACCTCGGTACATCCATTGTGTCATATAGTAAATGGATTGGAATAAATTCAGGTTTTCTACTTCGCGATAAAACTGCCATTGGTATTTCAATAATTTCGATTTATTTCTTGAGAGGGAATTTTCTCTGATTCTATAAATTGCTTGCGTTTCTTGGATTCCGTATGCAAAGGGAATTTCTTTTAGATACTTTAGCCACAATCCCATATCTTGACGCTTGAAGATTTCGGGCATGTTCTTTTTACCTAAAACTTCAATGTCTATAAAAGCCGTTAGACAACTAATAGAATTGGTTTTTAATATATCGGTATAGTTAACTTTTTTAGGAACGATAAAATCCGAATACACGAATTCTAGATCCTCATTAGTCCTTCGATAGGACGAAAATACAAAATGAATATTTGTTTCTGATATAGTCCTAATGCTGTTTTCGATAAAATGTGGAAACCAAATATCATCAGCATCCAAAAATGTCATATACTTTCCTTTTGCTTTGTCAATTCCTATGTTTCGTGCTTTTGCAGGACCTACATTTTGTGCTTGAGGATAAAATTGTATTCTGCTGTCTTGGTTTGCAATATCAGCTACAATTTTACGCGTATTATCCGAAGAACCGTCGTCAACAATAATCATTTCCCAGTTTTCATGGGTTTGATTTTGAACCGATTTTATTGTTTCAGAAATATATTTTTCGGAATTAAAGGTAGGTGTTATAATGGAAACTAAGGCTTTCATTTAATATGCTTTTTCTTCTCCTTGGAAAATATTGACAACCGTTTGAATAATGATTTTAAAATCTAGAATTATTGACCAATTTTCAATATAATAAACATCATATTTGATTCTGTTTATCATATCCTCATCGGTTTCAATTTCTCCTCTATAACCACGAACTTGTGCCAATCCGGTGATTCCTGGCTTAACGTAGTGCCTAACCATATATTTCTTTATTCTATTTCCATAAACTCTATTTTGAGACCAAAGATGTGGTCTTGGACCCACAACAGACATTTCACCCAACAGAACGTTTATAAATTGTGGCATCTCATCAAGACTAGTTTTTCTGATGAATCTGCCTATCTTGGTTACTCGTGGGTCGTTTTTAGACGCTTCTTTCTCCGTTGTTTTATTGATTCTCATAGAGCGGAACTTATAACAGAAAAATTCCTTTTCGTCAATTCCTGGTCTTCCTTGTCTGAAGAAAATTGGTCCTTTTGATTCCAATTTGATTAATATTGCTAATAATGGCGTTAACCAAGACAATAGGAATATCAATACTAGTAAAGAGAAGAGAATATCAAAAGCCCTTTTAATAGCTTTTATTATAGGTTCGTGTAGTATTGTCTTTTGTAATGAAAGAACAGGAAAAACTTCGTAATAATCAATCTTCAGGTTTTTGGTGAAAATTTCTTTCGTATCAGGAATAAATTTGATTGTCTTATAGTTTTCATCTGCAAAATCAACTAATTTTTTAAGTTGATCGTTGGATATTTCACTCAAGGAACAGTAGATTTCATCTACACTGTTATTCAAAATAAAATCTTCCAGATCGGCTATTCTCCCACTTATCTCTTCATCTTTCTGCTTATCAGAAAAATATCCCAAGAATCTATAACCGTAATCATTTCTTGTTTCAAACAATTCTTTCAATCTTATTGATTCTGGCGAATAACCAACAATAACGGCATTTCTGAAATTACTTCCGGTAATAATCCTATATCTTTTAAGGTAATAGAATAATAAAAATTTTGAAGCTGTAATAAGCGAGAAGCTAAAAACTATAAAAAAAGCTATAGCCTTTCCGCTGAAAATGGTTTCTTTCGAAAAAGGATAAAAGGCAATTACAACCAAAAGAAAAATCACACTCTGTTTGAGTAATTTTGATGAAATTTCTACTGGTGTTGTAAAGCGGTATATTTGATAAAATTTAAGAAAGAAAGATACAATAAGCCATCCCACCACTTGATAACCAATATAATATACTATATTAAGATTCAGCTCTCTAAAGAAAAAGAGGCATGAAATATTTAATATAAATAAATCAATCAATAGACTAAAAGGTCTAATGTATTTTGAATATCTACCGGTGTGGGTTGCAGTCATTTTAATGGATATATCCTGTGAAATCTTTATGCTCTTCCTTCAAAAGCTCTTCGCTAGATAATGATTTAAAGTATTCATAGGTTATCTTCATTCCTTCACTTCTAGAAACTTTAGCTTCCCAGCCTAATATCTCTCTCGCTTTGGTGGTATCTGGCTGACGTTGCATTGGATCGTTAATAGGCAATGGATGATACACCACTTTTTGATTCGTTCCTGTTAGCTTAATGATCTCTTCTGCAAAATCTTTTATCGTAATTTCATCTGGATTTCCAATGTTTACCGGCAAATGATAATCTGAATGCAAGAGCCTGAAAATACCTTCCACCTGGTCATCTACATAACAAAACGAACGTGTCTGCATTCCGTCTCCAAAGATCGTTAAATCCTCTCCACGCAATGCTTGACCAATAAATGCTGGAATTACACGTCCATCATTCAATCGCATTCTAGGTCCGTAGGTATTGAATATTCGTACTATTCTTGTTTCTACACCGTGAAATGTATGGTAGGCCATTGTGATGGACTCTTGGAAACGTTTTGCTTCATCATAAACACCTCTTGGACCAATAGTATTGACATTTCCGTAATATTCTTCGGTTTGGGGATGAACCAGAGGATCACCATATACTTCAGATGTAGAAGCAATTAAAATTCTGGCTTTTTTGACTCTTGCAAGACCTAAAAGATTGTGAGTTCCCAAAGAACCTACTTTCAAGGTCTGGATTGGAATTTTTAAATAATCTATTGGACTAGCCGGTGAAGCAAAGTGAAGAATATAATCTAAATTTCCTGGAATATGGACAAATTTTGTAATATCGTGATGATAAAACTCAAAGTTTTCAAGCTTGAAAAGATGTTCAATATTTTTTAGATCTCCTGTGATGAGATTATCCATTCCAATCACGAAATATCCTTCAGCAATAAACCTGTCACAAAGGTGTGAACCTAGAAAACCCGCAGCTCCAGTAATTAGTATTCTTTTCATAAATTATTTTTATTTAAGGGTTGTATAAAATATCTTGAATTAAAGAGACAATAGATTGTCGTAAAGAAAATGACACCTCTTTGTCTGGCCAAGAATGATTCTGTCAAAAATAAACTTATCATCAGAACTGCAAAACAAAAATGGATAAAATCTTTCGTCTGTATTGCATTTCTTAAGTTTACGATAACAATCAACAACAATAATAATAGTCCAAATACACCTGTTTCGGCAAAAATCTGGATATATTGGTTATGGAAGTTCTTTTTTTGATATCCTTCATGCTTAGCATTACCAAGAAAGACGTTGTGTTCGATGCCTTTTTCTTCGATCCTGAAATCAGATGCATTGAGTCCGTATCCAGAAAAAAAGATGTTGTCCTCCTGGAGCATCTCTTTAAAGATTCTAATCTGATAGACTCTGAAAGCTGTTCCTGCAAAATATTCATTCTGCTGAAATTTATCTTTTGACCACGCTTGTTGTATACTCACATTGTAAACTGGTCCTTCTAAAAAGCTAGTGTTTAATGTTCCTTCTTCTTGATTGGCCTGAAATTCAATTAGGAAACGATCTCTAATTTTTGAAGAGAAAACTATTGTTCCTGCTAACAATAGAATCATCATGATTGTAATCCATTTTATCTTTTGTGTTGCCCTGAAATAGAATAATTCATAAAAAAGCACTAGGAGTATAAATACCAAAATGATATTTTTTGAAGACAAAAGGAAAATAAAAACTACCAATATCATCATGGCAATTTTATCAAAAATGGTCTTATTTGCTTTTCTAAAAAAACAGAAAAAAGCCAACGTCACATAAACTGAAACGTGGATTGCATTAACATCTTCGGTAACCAATTCATGATAAAAGAAAACCGATGAATCTTGGCCGGCAATAAACCTTACTAATGCCTTAATAAGATAAAAAACAGTAAAAGCTAAAGTGCTAATGCTAAAATAAGTGATTATTTTTTGCTTCTGGCTTTCAGAGAATTTCGGCATTATCATGAAGCACAAAGGAAGTACCAATAATGGAAGTACTTTTGAAATTGCTCTTGAGGTTGCATCAGTATTTTTGGTCCATAAAATTGAGGAAGCCATCAAAAGATAGAGTAGTATAGGTAGAATTAAATTAACATCGACCTTAAAATTTTGCTTTTTGAATGTTAGCAATGTTACCAATGCAAACAATCCAACAGCAATTCCATTTACAGCATATCCTAATGGAATTGTAAATAAAACGAGAATAAGAAATGGGTAATTAGGATTTTTAGCCGTTTCTTGCTTTACGTCTTGATACACACTTTTCAAATAATTGTAAGTATTTGCCATTAACTATATTCCAATTAAATTCTTCTACAATTGATTCAAAATTCTTTTGAACAAAGTGCAAGTTATTATTTTTTTTGATTGTCAGCAGAATATTTTTAACCTCTTCTGGGTTTGAAAAATATACTGCATTCTCTTTCAAAACACCTCTATTAAAATCATTATTATGTGAAGCAATCAATGCTTTTGAAGCCATTGCTTCCAAAAGTGATGGATTTGTTCCTCCTACTGAATGTCCATGAAAATAGATGTTGGAAAAAAAACGCAGATTATCTAAATGCTCTAAATTATAAATTCCTCCAACAAACCGAATATTTGAAAATGATTTGAACTTGTTTTTTAGATACTCACCGTATTTTGTATTGTGGTTTCCAACGACCAAAATTGTCGTCTTTTCTTCGCATAAAGATACCCCTTCAAGAACCATGTCTAAATTGTTTTCTGGTTCAAAACGAGCCATAATCATATTGTAGGCTTCTTTCTGAACATCATAAAGCTTTAGAATTTCCTCATTAGGATTTGAAAATGGATGAGCTCCATAGGCAATATAGGTAGATTCTTTATTGTATCTTTCTTTGAGGAATTTTTTTATTCCGAGGGAATCTGAAACCAGATAGTGACTTGAAACAGCCGCCAATCTCTCGGCAAATTTCAAGAATTGTTGAACGGGTTTTGAATATTTGGTTCGTTTCCATTCCAAACCATCCATATTAGTAATAATGATGGATTTCTTCTTTGGTAAAAGGAAAAACCAAATAGAATTGCTCGTGTAACCAAGTTGCAATATAATATCAAAATTCCTTTTTCGAGAATCCATGATACAATTGTAATCATAAATAAATTGCCCGAAGGTTCCGTATTTGTGTTCAGGATCGTTTTGGTGGATGATGTTTACGCCATAAAATGTTTTTTCCTGAAAAAGATGATTATGTGAATTGTATACATATACCTCATGCCCTTTTTCAACAAGATACACTGAGAAAAATTCTGCAAATTGTTCAAAACCTCCGTAATGATTGGGTATCCCTCGTGTTCCTAATATGGCTATTTTCATATTCTGTTGAAAAAAAATTATGGTTTTACAATTTCCTGATAGGCTTTGTATGTTTCTTCTGCGGTTTTCTCCCAAATAAATTTTTCTAAAACCCTTTCCTTTAATTTTGGATCAACCGGAGCATTATATGCCTTATCAATGGCATTTTTAATTGTTTCTACATCATCCGGCTCACAATAAAAAGCATAGTCTTCAAAATAGTCAAAAGTATCTCCTTTTTTTGTCATTACTAGGTTGCAATCCATTACTGCGGCTTCTAAGGAAGACAAGCCCGGAGTTTCCATCCAACTTACTAAAGCATGTACTTTTGCTACTTTATATAAATCCCGTAAATCTTCATGTGGAATAGCACCTACAAAAAAAACATTTTCTCCTGCTTCGCGATGTACCTCCTCAACGTATTTTTTCTGATTTTTAGATTCGTTTCCCGCTAAAACTAATTTGTATTTGGTTCCTTTGACTGCTTTAACAAGATTTAAAGTAGATTTTCTTCCTTCGATTCTTGCGGCACATAGAATACAATCTTTGAAGTGATCAAATTTATTGATACGGTCTTTATCTTCTATATTCGAAAAAATGCTTTTATCAATAGCGTTTGGAATACTGTAAAAATTATAATTATCAAGTTTAAATTCACTTGCAACCCTTTTCATTTCTGAAACTGAATTAGGCAAAAACACACTGGTGTTGTCAACAATTTCTTTCATCAAACCATAGTATCCTTTGTAGAGCATTTTATATACTCCAGAATGGAATCTTTTTTCAGAATAATGCTTGACAATGTTTTTGATGTATCCTATTTGATACGGAGATAGTATATTCGCCAGTTTTTGAAAGAGCCCGCCTCTGGCTTTTCTTTCAAACTCTGTATATAAGCCATAAATAGTTGAAAGGGCGATTTTTTTATTTTGCCTCTTTGCATTCAGCATTTGACGATAAATATCCTGTGGCTCCATCAAATTAAAAAGATGCACAAGATCATACCCTGTAAGGTCTGGCTCAAATTCTAAGGAAATATCCACTTGAACCCCCAGCTTTTCAAGAAATTCTTTTGTTTTCAACATTTGAACCATATCGCCACCTGGAGCTTTATATAAATTAGTTCTTGTCTGAAAAAGTACCTTCATCTTTGTGTTTTGGAATTGCAAATATAGTTTTTATTAGTAGTTTTACGATTCTCTATTATTAGGATTTTTTAAGATATGAAAAAAGTATTATTCCTCTTCGGAACCCGACCTGAAGCAATAAAAATGGCTCCACTTATTGAATGTTTTTCTCAGAGTAATTCCTTTGATGTAAAAGTTGGCGTTACTGCTCAACATAGAGAAATGCTTGATCAAGTGTTGGATTTTTTTGATGTAAAAGTTGATTTTGACTTGGATATTATGAAGCCAAATCAAACGCTTCATCAGTTGACTGCTGATTTGATTACAAGAATAACGAATGAAATTTTATTGAAAGAATCTTTTGATTATGTTTTTGTTCAAGGCGACACAACTACCGTTTTAGCGGCATCTATGGCGGCTTTTTATCAAAAAATCAAAATTGTTCACATCGAGGCCGGTTTAAGAAGTGGCGATATGCTTTCTCCATTTCCTGAAGAAATGAATAGAGCCTTAACTTCAAAACTTGCTTCTTTTCATTTTTGTCCTACAGTAAATTCTCAAGAGAATTTAAAAAAAGAAAACATTACAGAAAACGTATTTGTTGTAGGCAACACTGTTATTGACGCATTGCTTTCCGGGCTCAAAAAAGTGAGCACTACCGAAGAATCATCTTTGTTTAAAAAATATGATTTTATTGATTTTTCTAAAAATATCATTCTGGTTACTTGCCACAGAAGAGAAAATTTTGGCAAACCATTTGAAGAAATATGTGAGGCGCTAATCGAAATTTCTACGGTTTTTAAAGATGTTCAAATAGTATATCCCGTTCATCTCAATCCAAATGTAAAAGATATTGCTTATAAAAAATTGATAGCCGAGAATATAAAATTAATTGCTCCACTGGATTATCCTGAACTTATATGGATGATGAGTAAAAGTAAAATCATTTTAACTGATTCGGGTGGAATTCAAGAAGAAGCGCCAAGTTTAGCAAAACCAGTTCTGGTGCTCCGTGAAGTTACAGAACGAATGGAAGGTGTAGTGGCTGGTACAGCTGTTCTTGTTGGTTCTGATAAACAAATGATTGTATCGCAAACGAGCAGGCTTTTAACTGATACTTCCTATTATGATTTAATATCAAAAGCTTCGAATCCTTATGGTGACGGAACAACAAGCGAGAAAATTTTTAATGTTTTGAATTTAATCGAGTAGTTTCTTTTCTTTATTGATGTAATTTGATCTCAGGCAAATTAGATATCCGATGAGTATCGATTTTGTATCAGCTTTAAAGTAATATCCCATAAATACCCAATTAGAAAGAATCAAATACAAACCCGTTCCTAGCAAAATTAAATCCAATTGTTGCACAATAGGATGTTTCGATTTTGACCCTTTAAAGTACATTCGGAAGGATAAAATCAGTAAAATAACCCCCAACAAACCTGATTTTAAAAAAACCGTCATAAAACCATTGTGAAGAATTGAGATGTATCTCAAAAGGACACCATTGAGCAACATTTCTGACTTTATATCGATTTTTGAGCCCGCTCCTTTTCCTACCAAGATTGCAGTAGGCCCATCGTTCGTTACTTCTCTAACTGTCAGTATGTTTTCATACGATCGATAATTGTCGTTTAGGTCTTTATAATCTTCGCGGTTAATTTTAGTTTTGAAGGGTTCAATTGGTGCAATTTTCACTTTGTATAAAAACGCTTCAAAACCAACTCCATTTCTTTTGGGATTGATGTATAAAATAGCTGAATAGCCAATAATTGCAACGAAAAAAAGCGAAGCTAGAATGGTTACTGACCGGACATTTATTTTAAAATAACCTTTTAGAGCAAAAAAGAGAACAAAGAATTGTATAAAATTTGTCCTTGCAAGGTACATAAATGATGAAGCACCTATGATTGCTAGATAGATAAGTGCTTTTTTTCTGGAAAACTGTATGCCCAATTCATCTCTAAAAATCAATATAATTAAAGCATAGATTTCAAAATCACTAAAATAACCTGCATATTCCCTGATGGCATTTACGTTTGAAGCACGAAATACCACAACGGATATAATGAGTATTAAAAAATGGTATAATGCTATTATTAACCCTGTTTTTACAACTAATTCAAATGGATTCTTTCCGATTCTATTTAAAAGTTGATAACCAACCAATAATCCTAATATGGGCTTAAATAAGTAAGTGATATCCCTAACAATGTAGTAAAAAGAATAATCTTTAAAAAACTGCACTACTATCGCGATTAATAGTATAAGGGTATAAAATGCAACCTGCTTTAAAAAAACAACTGAATATTTTTTATTTATGGAAACAAATGCGGTAAGTAGCCAAATTGTGAAGGTTAATTCAAAATTATCAAAATAAGGTACAGAAACGCACAGAACAAATAAGATTTGAAAAATAGTCTCCTTATAAATCTTTAAGCGCATTTACTACTTTTTTAGGTTTTTAAAAGAACCATTAAAATATAATGATATAAATAAAATTTCGGAAAGGATCATTGCAAAAATTACTGCATATAATTCATAGTAATTTATAAATAGTAACAATAACAATACATTTACTATCGTCACAAAAATAGTAATCATTATATATTTTTTAGTTTTTGCCAGAACTAATACAAATTGCTCTAAAGGTAACGAAAATGACATTAATAAAGAAACTATTAATGACAGTCTAAATACGGGAAGCAAATTTGTCAAATAAGCACTGTCTAAATTAAAAAACAGCAGTATTCTTTCTGCAAAGATATAGGCAAATATCAGTACTAATGAAATTAGAAGAAAATTGAAAAAAGTATATTTTCTCCAGTACAAAAATGCCCCAAACTTATCAGACACAAACTTGTAACACAAACTTGGATAGAAAAATTTTAAAAGAACCTGGGTATAAGTCCTAAAAAGCGTAATCACTTGTTCTATAATTTTATATTGACCAGCAACACTAAATCCTAAAAAATAACCCGTCAAAACTAAAGGGGACAATTGTCTTGCGGATAAAAACAATTGCGACATACAAAAAGTAAAATCAGTTTTTATGATAGTAATAACAGCTTGTAAGGAAGGTAATTTAATTTTTATATTGTATTTTCTATTTATGATTATAATTCCTATTACATTAAAGAATAACGAACTTACTCCTAAAAAAAAGTTCGAAAAGATATAATCATTTGATTCTTTTATGAATCCAAAAACCAATAAAACATAAACCGTTTTAGAAAAGATGTTTAATATTGAAAGTGTCCGGAATTTCTCTAATCCCTGCAAGAACCATATTGGGTTGAAAACCTGAGCAAAAACAATTGTTAGACTAAGCAGGTATAATTGCTTTTCTTTGTGAAGGAATGGAATGAAGTGGATCGCCAACAAAGCAATTAAAAATGCAATACTGAACAATGAAAGCTTTGTAAAAATTGCAACGGATAGTATTTTTCCAAGTGATGCCTTGTCAAATCTGTTTTCTGAAACTTGTTTTGTTCCTTTTACGTCAAATGCGTAATCAACAAGCAATATTAAGAAAAGTGACATCGCAAATCCCAAGCCTACTTTTCCTAGCCCTTCTTCGCGGCAAATTCCAACTATAAATGGGGCTATTATTAGAGGGCTCAAGAGATTAAAAGATTGACCAAATCCGTAAATCAAGAAATTGATTTTCTTTTCATTTTTGATTATTTGGAGTAATCTTTCTTTCATATTTTAATTAAATCCAAAAATGTATCATGACAGGCTTTGGCATTTTTTCATAGATTCCTGTAAGATAGTAGTTGTATTCTGGTACAAACCCTTTTATCAAAGCTATTATTTCGTCCGGATCATTTTGGGTATGATAGGTTGTAATGGCAATTTTTGGTTTGTTGCGTTTAATGGTCATTTCGGCACCCTTCAACATTTCTTGCTCAAAACCTTCAATATCTGCCTTCAAGTAAGTTATAACTTCGTTATTGGATAATAAAGTATCTATTTTTTGTATAGCTACCTTATTCGTATTTTCAACAGCCTCAGTAATCATTCCGTCTAAAGAATTTTCATCAAATGAGATTATTCCATCTTCATTTCCTACGGCAGTATTGAAAATCGTTGTTTTACTAGTAAACTCTTTGAAAGTCTTTTGCAAACACTCATGAAATGTTTTGCTGGGCTCAATCATGTAAATATGCTTACACTTATCTATAACGGTCAGCGGAAATAAACCTTCGGCAGTACCAATATCCAATACAATTTCATTGGCTTCTACCTTTGTATGTTCTTTTTGATAATAATGCCAGTCTTTTACATCAAAAGTTTCGGCAACAACCTGGTCTAATCTATCAATTGAAAAAGATTTTGGCCAAAATAGTATATTAGGTAAACCTCTGAATTTTATTTCAAATTGATCTTTAGTTTCAATTTTTTCAATATATTTTTTTGCAATAGTATTTATTTTTGGCTTTGTCAAAAAATAAAGTAAATCCTTAATTGTGATATTATTTTTATTAACAAAGATCCAAAAAAATAGAATTTTTAATCTACGCATTCGTTATGTGTTGTGAAATATATTTTTCTTTAATAAAAAAAAGTGAACATTATAATGTTCACTTTTTTTTATTAAAGAAAACAAATTATTAGTTCCTTTAGTGATTTGTTTAATCTGTAAATATATTATTATTTTGCTAATTTTGGCAACTCTGCTGCCTGAATAGTTTCGTGCGGATATAATGATGGAAACTGTTTTACTCCATCAATTTTAATTGACTGGATAATACCTGTTGAAGCATCATAAGTACATTTTGATGTATCTGGTCTAAAGAAAACACCAATTTGTGGACCTTCTAAAACTCTAGTATTACCTAGATAATCAAAAGTCAACGTTTTAAGAACAATATCTTCTTGTGCTGGATTTTGGCCTAAATCTAATCTAAACTGAGTAGGAAAAACATCTTCAGGCAATACAAACTCTACAGTTTGTTCATTCGGCGATCCTATTACTTCTTTCCAAACTCCATCTTTGAAGTCTATTGATCCATCTTCTGTATATAATAAACAGAAATTTGCTGTTTGCTTTACTACAATCTTTATAGCTACTTTAAATGCATTTTTTGGCGCTTCTATTTGTTTCTCTGTAGCTTCTTTATCATTTTTACAACCTACGAAACTTAAGCTAATAAATAACGCTAAAAATATATGTCTTAATTTCATCTTGAATTCAATATTAAATTATTTCTTTTTTGTTGCAAATTAACTGATAATTTAATTCATTTACAAAATTATTTTTAACATTAGTAATCTCCCAAAACGTATGCAATATTTGAACAATTCAGATCACATTAAAAACTATAAATTACTATTATTTTCTTTAGCTGTTGCGTTATTGACTTATGGATTTGCTCTTACAAATTTCACTTTAACGATTGACAATGAAACGCCTATTTATTCTGATTTTGGATTAGAGTTTGGTAGGTGGGGGCAAAATTTGATTTTATATGAATTATTTGATGGCCATTTGCAGTATTTCACCTTATTGATTAGTTTACTTTTATACAGCTTTACGGGAGTACGATTGGCTAAAATTTTCAATTTAGAAAGTATTTCGGCCTATTTTTTTTGTGCCTTATTTGTAACATTTCCTCAAATATCTTATCAAGTTGTTTTTGCAATGATGGCATATATTGCTCCAATTGGAATTTTATTATCGGTTTTTAGCATAGAATTTTTTCTAAAAGGATTAGAATCTAAAGAAATTAAAAAGAAGTGGTTCAATTTTCTCTTAGCTACACTAGTAATCACGTTTCTTCTATCAATTTATCAGGCATTCATATTAGTTCCTCCGACTATATATGCTTTGCTTATTTTACAAAATACATTTAAAGATAATTTTAATTTAAAAACTGAAATTAAAAACATTTTACTCCTAATTTTACTTGTTATAATTTCAGTAATTTTATATATTATTTCCGTTAAAATTATTTGTCCTCCAATGGATAGTAATGGTTATTTATCCTCTTTTGCTTCTAACGGTAACGGATCAAATAATCATCTTTTAGATTTTTGTTTACTGTGGGGTGACAATCTTATTGGCAATTTTTATTATGGTGAAAGAACATTTATTATTACTACGGTATCAAGTATTGCACTAATCATCGGTTTTGTTTTGAATAAAAAACTAATTTTCATTAGAACTGCTGCAATACTTGTAATTTTACTACTTCCATTTTTCACTTCTTTCTTTATAACAAGCGGATATAACCCTCCAAGATTATATGTTACATCGAATATTGTCTACGCTTTTTTAATTGTATATGCGATAAATTACTTTAAGATTTTTGAGTATACTTTTACAAGAATCACTGTTATTTTAATTTGTACTGTGAATTTTTATTACATTACAAAACTGTTTTATTCATCCAACGAGATATACAAGCACGACCTTAGGATTGCTGAAAAAATAGACGGAATTATCCTAAGCAAATATCCTAATTTTCCGCTAACTGAAAAAAAAGTATATTTCTATGGTTACTTTCCATACGAATATCATAATCATCTTCGATTAAAAAATTCCGAAATTTTTGGTGGGTCTTTTTACAGTTGGGATAACGGAAATAATTTTAGAATTATAAATTTCTTCAGCGTTGCTGATGTTGCAGATTATTCTATTTTAAATACTAGAGAAGAGCTAGACAAAGTAAAAGATTCTATTGCCACAATGCCTGCTTGGCCAAGTTCAAATTCTATCAAAATGATTGATGATATAGTTGTAGTCAAATTAGGCGAGAGCAAAGGAATGCCGATGTATTTTGAGTAAATTCTTAATTGATTAGACAACTTCTTTATCTAAAAAAGCTATAAATTCTGTCCAAGAGTAATTTATAGCTTTTTTCCTTATTTGAAGTCCTTTAATTACTCCTGGATTATATATACTTAATTTCTATTTCAGTAAAGTAGTTATAACGGATTCTGTATCCAATTCAAAGAACAAAGGCAATCGCACCAAACAATCCGTATATTTATCTGTTTCAAGTAATAATTTATCTTCATTTGATTGTAAAAAAAATGGGCTTCTATGTAAACTTATATAATGAAAAACTGCCATTATCCCATTAGATTTTAACTTGTCGATAATTTGGGTTCTTTGCTCCAAACTTTTGCAAACTAAATAAAACATATGGGCATTATTTGTTGCATAATTAGAAACTTCTGGCATCATAATTTCATTGTCTTTTGCCCAATCACTTAACCGAGAATTATAATTTTCCCAATGCGCTTTTCTAACTTTTTGTATTTCCTCTAAGTTTTCTAATTGTGCCCATAAAAAAGCAGCAATTATTTCAGATGGAAGGAAAGAACTTCCAATATCAACCCAACCATATTTATCTACTTCACCCCTAAAGAAAGAAGAACGGTTGGTTCCTTTTTCCCAAATTATTTCAGCTCTGTTAATAAACTGTTCGTCGTTTACAGCCAGCAATCCACCTTCGCCTGCTATGATGTTTTTAGTTTCATGAAAAGAAAATGCCGCGAGATGTCCGATAGACCCTAATGCTCTCTTAATTCCATCTTTTCCTGTATAGTAACTATCTATTGCTTGTGCAGCATCCTCAACTACAAATAAATTATGCTTGTGGGCAATATCCATAATCACATCCATATTACAGGCAACTCCTGCATAATGAACGGGTACAATAGCTTTTGTTTTTGGAGTAATTAAAGCCTCAATCTTTGTTTCATCCATATTAGGATGATCTTTTCTAGAATCTACAAATACAATTTTAGCACCTCTAAGCACAAATGCATTTGGAGTTGATACAAAAGTATAAGATGGCATAATTACTTCATCACCTGGCTGAATATTGATCAGAATAGCCGCCATTTCGAGTGCGTCTGTACACGATGTTGTAAGAAGACTTTTTTTGAACCCAAATTTTTCTTCAAAGAAAGTTTGACACAGTTTGGTATATTTTCCGTTACCTGAAATTTTTCCAGATTTTACAGCATCTTCAATGTATAATGTTTCTTTTCCTGAAAGATAGGGTTTGTTAAATGGTATCATTTTTCCAATAATGTTTTATTGCCGTTTTGTTTTTTATAATGTATCCTTGCTTAGAATAAAAATTACAAGCCTGAATATTTGATAATTGAGTGGGAATAGTCAGTTGTTTTATCTCTTGCTTGAAAAGCAAATCCTCTAAATGAATTAGCAATTTTGCACCAATTCCTTTTCCTTGAAACTGAGAATCTACAGCAATTAATCCAACAGATGCAGTTGTGTTATTTACTTTATACGTTACAAATCCCTTAAGCTGATTTTCATCAAAATAGACTAAAACATCGTCGGCAAATTTTTTATTAACTGAATTGTCAATCCATGTCTGGTACAATTTCTTAAAATGCTCTTCTGTAAATTTAGTATCTAATAAAAATCGACTATTCTTGCCACTTTCATAAGCTAATAGATACAATTGCTCTTTGTTGATCTCAACTTCATCAAATCTAAAAATGGGTTCAATAGATGGAGTAATGTTTTCTATGTTTTTGATAAAAGTAACCTTTGTTTCTGAAAAAGTATTTTCAAATCCAGGCAAATCCAATGTCATATCTTCATTTGAAATTAAGTATATTAAATCATAACTAGAAAAATCTTTTTCTTCATAGTTGTCATCATATCTAATTTCTCCCACCTTTAAATTAAAAAAGTCAGAATCCCATTGAAGTGTTTTGATCATATTATTTCATCGATAATGTAAACCGGTCTGTTCTTGGTCTGGTCAAATATTTTACCAATATAGATTCCCGTGACACCAATTGTTGTGATTATCACTCCTGATAAAAACCATATCGAAACAATTATTGAGGTAAATCCTAAAACTTCTATTTCGTGGTGCAGTGCTTGATAAATGTAGTAAATACCAACGCAAAATGATATGAAGGAAATGATCATTCCAAACTTTACGAAAAGCTTTAATGGCTTATTGGAAAAAGAAATTATAGTATTAAAAGCCAGACTTACTAATTTAGATAAACTATAACTTGATGTACCAGATTCTCTTGGCGCATGTTCAACAACGATGGATGTCGATTTAAACCCGACAAATTCAACAAATAGAGGGAAAAACTTAATATAATCATCAATTTTTAGGATAGAATCGATAACCCTCTTATGATAAATTCCAAAGTTGGCAATTTCATTATCATATTTTGTATCCGTAAAATAGCCATAGACTTTGGAGAAAATCTTAGACGATAATTTTTTTAATAGTTTATCTTCTCTAGTTTTTCTTCTTGCCTGAACCACTTCATATCCTTCCTGCGCTTTTTTATAAAGTTTTACGATTTCCTTTGGTTGATCCTGCAAATCACAATCCATAACAACAATCCACTCGCCTTTTGCTTGACTTAATCCAGCCATAATAGCAGGATGTTGCCCAAAATTTCTGCTTAATCTGACGCTTTTTACTTTCGTATTCTTCGCAGATAATTCTCTCATTTTTTGCCATGAATTGTCTTTGCTTCTATCGTCAACCAGAATAATTTCATAGTCAACATTAAGAATATCTATAGCCTTTTCAATTTCAAAAACTAATTTATCTACAAAGTTTTCGGCTTTGTAAATCGGGCTGACAATTGATATTTTAGTGCTGTTATTCACTTTGTTCTTTTAAACTTTCTTCCCAATTACTGATTTTCAATCCAAAAATGTTTTTTATTTTTCCTTTATCCAAAACACTATAATTTGGACGTTTCGCTGGTGTCGGATAACTGCTCGTTGGAATGGGTTGTAAATCTATTTTAATTTTATGAATTTCAAATATTTTTTTAGCAAAATCATACCAAGAACATTGTCCTTCGTTGCTGAAGTTGAATATTCCTAAGTTATCGTTTGTAGGTTGTAGGTTGTAGGTTAATGCGATTGTCACTATGGCTTCCGCTAAATCTACAGCATTTGTTGGTGTTCCAACTTGGTCGTTTACTACAGAAAGAGAATCCCTTTCGCTTCCCAACCTCAGCATCGTTTTCATGAAATTATTCCCAAATTGCGAATAAACCCAAGAAGTTCTGATGATAAAATGCTTTTCCCAAAGCTTTTGAATGGCTTTTTCCCCATCCAACTTTGTTTGACCATAAACACCTGTAGGATTTTGAATATCTTCTTCGGTATAAGGCTTTGAAACATTTCCATCAAAAACAAAATCAGTAGAAATATGGAGTAAAACAGTATCAAATTCTTTACAAACTTTTGCTAGGTTTTCTGCTCCAGTAACGTTTATGGAATAGGCTTTTTCAGGTTCGCTTTCCGCTTTGTCCACAGCTGTGTAGGCTGCAGTATTAATGCAAAAATCAGGTTTCGTTTTAGAAAAAATGGTTTTGCATTTTTCTAAATCGGTGATATTTAATTCCGATGAATTGTAAAAATGAAAGGTAATTTCAGGATAATTTGGTGCAATAAATTGCAGCGATTGTCCCAATTGTCCTGAAGCTCCAGTTACAACTACTACCATGCTTTTTTGGCGTTATCAATCGTTGGCTGGACTCTATCTTTCTCGGAAATTATCAACTCTTCTCCCGATAATTGCCAATCGATGTTTACTTTTGAATCGTTGTAGATAATTCCACCTTCGGATTCCTTATTGTAAAAATTATCGCATTTATAGAAAAACGTGGCTGTTTCGCTCAATACCAAAAATCCGTGTGCGAATCCTCTCGGAACAAAAAAATGCTTCTGGTTTTCTGCCGAAAGCAATACCGACACATATTCTCCAAAAGTTTCAGAATCCGGACGGATATCAACCGCAACATCCAAAACTTCGCCCGATAAAACTCGAACCAGTTTTGCTTGTGCGTGTTCGCCCGTTTGATAATGCAATCCTCTCAAAACTCCTTTTGAAGAATAGGATTGGTTGTCCTGCACAAAATGAATCTCTTGACCAATTCCTTCTTGAAAACGTTTCTCGTTGAAGCTTTCCATAAAATAGCCTCTTTCATCAAAAATAACTTTTGGCTCTAGGATATAGCATCCCTCTAATTTTGTTGGTATGAAATTCATATTTTATATAATGCTTAGCAAATGCTTGCCGTAACCGCTTTTTAATAATGGTTTGGCCAGTTCTCTTAACTGTTCTTCATTGATAAAGCCCATCTTGAAAGCCGCTTCTTCAATCGAACCAATTTTTAGTCCTTGTCGCTCTTCAATAACTTGAACAAATTGTGAAGCCTGCATCAGGGAATTAAATGTTCCGGTATCAAACCAAGCGGTTCCGCGGTCTAAGATACTGACTTTTAGTTTTCCTCTTCTCAAGTACTCTTTGTTAACATCGGTTATTTCAATTTCTCCTCTGTTGCTTGGTTTTATATTGGCTGCAATTTCAACCACATCATTGTCGTAGAAGTAGATTCCCGGAACGGCATAATTTGATTTTGGCGTAAGCGGTTTTTCTTCGATAGAAAGTACTTTCCCATTTTCATCAAAATCAACCACACCATAACGTTCTGGATCATGCACATGATAGGCATAAATGATGCCGCCATCTGGATCATTATTGGCTTGAAGTAAATCTGAAAGTCCTGTTCCGTAGAATATATTATCTCCTAAAACCAAGGCTACTTTATCATTCCCGATAAATTCTTTTCCGATTATGAAAGCTTCCGCCAAACCGTTTGGCTGCTCCTGAACAGCATATTCAAATCTGCAACCCAATCGAGATCCATCGCCTAATAATTGTCTAAAAAGTGGCAAATCATGTGGAGTAGAGATAATTAATATCTCTCTAATTCCCGACCAAATCAAAGACGACAAAGGATAATAAATCATCGGTTTATCATAAATTGGCATCAATTGCTTGCTAACCGCCAGTGTTAATGGATGCAAACGTGTTCCCGAACCTCCTGCTAGAATAATTCCTTTCATAACAATTTAAATTAGTCGTTGTTGATAAAAATTGCTCGATTTTTTCTATAAAAAAGAAACAGAAGTTTCCCGATTACATAAATAAAAACAAGGATGAAGGGGAAAATAATTTTACTAGAAGATGGTTTTTCAATATTGGTAATATTACTAACATCTTTTACAATTTTCTCATAGTTTACCAGTTCAAGCCTTCTATTTCCCTGCTCCGTGATAAGATTATTTTTGGTTTGTAAAACCTCTTCAATTTGCGTATTTTCATTATAATAAACCAAATTCACATTATTTGTTCCTTTATTGTCAGAGAACCGGTCTAATAAAGCATTTATTTGCCCTAATGTTTGTTCGTTGTATTGCATTTTTTGTTTAACATTCTCTATAATTTTTTCTTGAATTATCTTATAATAGGAACTATTGTTGAAACTTGAAAGCAACGGATCGATTGTATTGGCTTTAGTAATCTTTCCCTTGGTTGAAAAAGTAATAACATGATACATATAATTTTTACTTGTAATCCTATCTTTTAAAACTTTATCTATACTACCATCTTCTGACATTAATTTTATCAAATCAAAATTCTCCTCACTATCTCTTATGAAATTATAAGGATCCACGATGGGTTCTATTTTTAACTTAGAAATATTTTTAGGATATTTTAATCCTAACGATTGCAAAAAGAGCGTATCTCGCTCATTTATTTTTGAATTGATCAAATCAACTTTACTATACAAATAATCTGTACTTGAAAAATTCGGAATAACTATTAGCTCATGATTATAGAATTTCTCTTTGCTGTCAAAAAAATAACCAATCCCAACGCCTAAAACAAAGAGAATAAATATTACAATAGCATTTTTTATAAAAAATCGGATGGTGTTGAAAACAAAGGCTTGAAACCTTGTACCAATTCTACTCAAAATCTTCGACAAATCTACTTCCTGATTGTCTGAAACATTATTTGGGGTAGTACTCATTGTAACTAATTATTTTACGTTAAAAATTTGTTCTAATATCTTAATGGTAATCAAATAGGTTGGCTTTACACCTGTTGTTCCTAATCCGCCCGAAGCCAAGGTGCTTCCCGTTTCCAAAGGATTGTCCGAAGCATAATACGCATAACGAACCTTTACATTCTGTGGAATACTTTTTCTAATTTTTGATGCCGATTGGATGGCTTTTTGATAGTAAGCTCCTTCCATCTCCAATCCAATAACCTCCCAGGTAGATTCGTGGAAGAATTTCAGCAAATCTTTATTTTGAAGTGATGTTCCCAAAACCGTAACCATCGGACCAGCAAAAACAGGAATTCCGTTTCCGTCAAACATTTCCTTGGTCAGCTCGTTATCAAACGGATAATTATCTGCCGTTCCTTCGTTGATGTGTGCCGACGGAATCATGATATCGCCCTTTCCTCCTTCTAGGATTCCGGCTTTCCCCATGATTGAAACTGACTCCACATTGAGGAAAATTTTGGTTTTTCCGTCTTTATAAGGTTTCAATAATTCATCGATGGTTTCAAAAGCCTGCTCTCCAAAAGCGTAGTCCATTACAATGATTACTGGAGCATTTTCACCAATTTGTGCCTTCGGGAAAGCTGTTTTCTTGAAATCGAATTTGGCCGAATCAAAAATCTGAACATCAATATTGGTTCCCGATTGGTCCGGCATTTCAATCATTCCGTGCAGTTTTGCAAACTCTTCTACTTTCGTGCGAAGTTCCTTGTTTCCAGATGCACTCAAATCTTCATAAATAACATACTCTTCTTTCGATTTGTATTTTGAGCCCAAAACATGCGGTGCAAAAATCGAATTCATCACACTGTGCATGTTCGCACTGATGATATGTATCGGACGTTCCAAAAGATTATTTTCCTTCAATACTTCCTTGATGCTGGTTGCCCAAATTTCTCCGTGTATGTGATGTCCTAAACGTTCTCTCAAAATCGGACTGAAAGTAATCGTACGCTTATTGTTGTTTACAATTTCATCAATCGCCAATTTACCCAACCAATACACTACGTGCAAGAAACGGTCAGGTTTTTCGGTCGTCCCGAAGTTGTCGTAAATGTCTAAAACCTCAGCAAAACTTCTTCCCAATACATTTGCTGCATGCGAAATAGCAATCTCTTTTTCCTTTAAGGGTAATTTTTTATTCTGAAGCACTGCCTGTTCTAGCTTCTCCCAGTCCCTAGTCAGTTCCACTTCAATATCGTCAAGTAGAACCCTGTCCTTGATTTTGTGCGATTCGATAAAAATAAACGTCAAGTGCGTCAAGATATCATAAATATCCGAACGGCCTCTTGTTATTTCCACATTCATTTGCTCCTCATCAATACGGTAGCAGTTACGCTTTCTCTTTGGAGGAACAATAGCTTGGAAATGTGATTTTGAATAGCCCTCGTCTGAAGTCAGGTTGATAAAACGGCATTCCTCAATTCCTACAGGAAGCCTTTCTATAACATATAGAAGTCCGTTTAATTCTACTTTTTCATCGGCAATGCTGCCATAAATTTCTGGTCGGAGTTGCAATAATGCTTCTCTCAAAGTTTCTCCTGAAATACCCATTGGCTTATAAAAACCTCTGTTGAATAAATGCCTCATGGTAATGTACAGTCTTTCAATAGCTGCTGAAGACTCTTGCGCTCTTGAGCGCGAAATGTTTTTGATTTCTTTCATTCTTTTTATTTTCTAACCGACAAATGTAGGTTTTTTATTTTTATTTCGTTAAATCAAGGCTGTTACTTACACATTTATTAGATTATTAATCTGTAAGTATTAAGTTAATATTTGGTTCATAAACGCTTCTTGTTGTCGAATAGGCATTCAATTCCTCTTTGGTCAATTTGATCCACCTTCCACCAGAATAACTGAATAAATAATCCTTTTCTACCGAATTATAAAGCACCAATGGCGAATAGGTAATCTGTGTTTTTGTGGTGTTTGAGTTATAATCGGTGATGGTTTTCTCGAGTTTGTTCTTTGCAATAATCAACTTCTCAAACGCCACAAAGATGCCATTTTTCGGCATTTGGATATTAAATTCACTAATGTCTACCTTGTGCTTGAAAATCCCTTTTCGCAACGTCACGATATAATCCTTGCTCAATAATTCTTCTCCAGGAAAGCCGTTTTCATCCACTTCATACAAATGCAATTTTATGGTTGCATTTTCCACTTTGCTATCAGTCAGGATGGTTACTTTCTGGATCCACTTTGTTTTTGCATATTCTTTTTGGTACGGGAAAAACTTTGCATCCATCCTTGGTCCGTTGTCAAAAGCTTCCTGGATTATGCTCTTGGTTTTACCGATTTCAACCTGTCGTTTTTCTTTTTTATTGGTGATGGTAACACCGCCCAGCTCCAAAGCCGAAGGCGATAAAAATACCGATGCCGATTCTGAAACTTTTAATACTTTCCGCTCATATCCCAACACCGAAAATACCAAATTTTTGCTCTTATCATCGGTATTGATGATGAACTCTCCGTTTTCTTCCGCCGTCGTTCCGATGGTTTCATTTTCTACCCAAACACTCACATACGGAATCGGTTGATTGGTAAGGCTGTCTTTCACGACTCCTATGGTTTGCGAAAAACCAAAAAATCCCATCAAAAGAAACACCAGTAAATATCTTTTCTCTTGCCTCTTGCTTCTTTTTTCTTTCATCTTTTGCCTAATTCATCCACAATTTTTCGGTCGTTGCTCAACCTCGGAATCTTATTCTGTCCCCCCAATTTCCCAATCGATTTCATATACTCTTGAAAGCCATTTTTCGAAACTTTCGTCACTACAAGTTTTCGCAACACCTTCCCTACAATCAAATCATCGTAATATACATTCTGTTTGCGCATCGCATCATCAATCGCTTCCGCAAAATGCTCTAAGTTGTCCGGTTCTTCCGAAGCTTCGGTGTCAAATTCAATAAACCATTCGTGATACGGCAATCCTTCTTTCGGTGTAATTTGTGGCGCAACCGTAAATTCGTTTACACGGATATTCGTTCCTTCCATCGCTTCTTTCAACGCTTCCTCGACTTCCTTTCCAATCACGTGCTCGCCAAAAGCCGAAATATAATGCTTGATTCTACCTGAAACAATCACACGATACGGTTTCAACGACGTAAATTGAACGGTGTCGCCAATATTATAGCCCCAAAGTCCGGCATTGGTCGAAATAATCAGCACATAATTCACGCCCAATTCTACTTCGCCAATTGTATATCTTCTTGGGCTTTCGCCGAAAAATTCCTCTGATTTTATAAATTCATAAAAGATGCCCGCCTTCAAAATTAACAACATCCCTTTCTCTTTTTGCGAATCCTGATAGGCAAAAAACCCTTCCGAAGCCGGAAAAAGCTCAATCGAATCTACTTTCCTTCCGATAAGGTTTTCAAATTTCGCCCGATACGGTTCATAATTCACTCCTCCATAAATAAACAGATTAAAATTTTTAAAGATTTCGCCGACAGGTTTGCTCGCTTTTTCTTTGAGCTTTTCAAAATACATCTGCACCCACGACGGAATTCCAGAAATAACCGCCATATCCTCGTTGATGGTTTCCTCCACAATAGCATCTACCTTGGTTTCCCAATCTTCGATACAATTCGTTTCCCAACTCGGCATCCTGTTTTTCTGCAAATATTTCGGAACAAAATGTGCCACAATTCCCGATAATCTCCCGAATTGAATACCATGCTTTTCTTCCAAAATCGGACTTCCCTGCAGGAAAATCATCTTTCCGGAAACAAAATCGGCATTGCCTGTTTCGTGGATGTAATGCAAGATGGCGTTTCGGGCCGCCTGGATATGAAACGGCATCGATTCTTTCGTAAGCGGAATATATTTTGCTCCTGAAGTAGTTCCCGATGTCTTTGCAAAATAAAGTGGTTTACCTTTCCACAGTACGTTTTCCTCCCCTTTTACCACCTTGTCAACATAGCTTTTCAAACCTTCATAATCCCTTACGGGAACATTTTTGGCAAAATCTTCATAGGTTTTTATGGCATCAAACTGATGATCCTTGCCAAACTGTGTGTCTTTCGCTTCACGCATCAAATCCTTGAATACTTTTTGCTGGGTCGCAACAGGATCGTTCGCCCATTTCTGAGTTTTATTGTATATTTTTTTTGCAAATATCTTGGCGGCTATGGATTTTAATGACATCGTTTAATTTTTAGGAAATCTCGTTTTCAAGGCTTTTTCGGTTGCATAAAAAAGATAGGCGATACCCACCGTCAACAATACAATTTGCACGATAAGCTGCACAACCTCATTCAATTCTATCAAAAGAGTAATCATCGAAATCAGTATGAAGAATACCCCTACTGTTATCATTTTTAAAGCTGAATATCTTTGGGCAAAGTGCCATCGCTCCTCACTCGCCATCGAACTTTTAGTTCTGTAACCATACAAACTGTTGATTTCTTTTGGTCGAAAAACATATTGGACAATACCTGCCAAAGCAAATATGCCACTTGTTAACAAGCTAATCTGAAGTACATTTTCTGTCCATTCCATATCATTCAAAAGCTATAAATTGTGTAGGGTCTATCGGATATCCTTCCTTCCAAAGTTCAAAATGCAGATGAATCCCCGTCGATTGTTCACCGGTTGAACCCGCAACGGCAATCACCTCGCCGGTTCGCACCGTATCGCCTTGGTCAACCGTCAGCGACTCACAATGTTTGTAAACCGAAAGCAATCCATCGTTATGGCGCAAAATCACCACGTTTCCATTCGTTGGCGTCCAATCTGCGAAAATTACCGTTCCATTCGCAACCGATTTTATCGGCGTGTTTTTTGCCAAGGCAATATCCACGGCATAATGCTTGTTCTTTGCGCTATATCCTTCCGTGATATGGCCTTTTACAGGAGCAAAAAGCACGGTCCCCACTTTTGGTTTTGCCTGTTCAAACAAATTGTATTTATCCTCCTGCTCCACTTCCTGGCGAAGTTTTTTCTCGTCTTCCGTTGCCGTAAGGTTCAGTTTCGTAAGGTCGTCGCTGTTCCCTGCCTTGATCGAATCCTTGCTCAGATGTGCATAATCTACATCGCCCGTCAATACTTTTCGGATGGAAGCAATATAAGCCTCATTCTTATGAAGCGCCTGTTCCAGAGAGTCGGATTTCAGTGCCAATTCAGTAGCTTCCTTTTTCAGTTTGGAAGACGAATAACCCGGAATATATTCGCGCAATGGCGTAAAGGCAATGATAAAAGTAGTCACAAAAATAATGATGATCGCGCCAAGGGTAGCCACCACAAACACGTTCATCAACGTCAGTTTCAGCGAAAAAATCTCCTCAAAAGTATCCTCGTTCAAGATAACCAATCGGTTCTTGGTGAACAATTTCTTCTTGATGACCTGCCTTTTGCGTTTTTTCACTGACATCTATAGGGGTTTATGCAACAAATATAGCAATTTAAAGCATTTTCGGGATTGCCAAATCATCAATTATTGGTGGTTTTTTGGTAGAAATTCCGCTCACAATCCCACCTTTAACGTTCTTTAACGATAAATAATTGCGCTGTCAATCAAACCAAAACGAATTTCTGTTTATCTTTGCGCCATATTTTTACAAATTCGCGAAAGCATAAATTTATATATTATGGGAAGATTAGGAGGAATGGAATGGATTCTGATAATTGCGGTGGTTTTATTATTGTTCGGAGGTAAAAAAATTCCAGAATTGATGAAAGGACTAGGAAGTGGTATCAAGGAATTCAAAAATGCATCCAAAGGAGAGGACGACCAACCCGCTTCGAAAAAAGAAGAAGAAGAGAAAAAATAAAACAAAAGCTTTCCAGAAATGGGAAGCTTTTTTGTTTCAGATTATTTATAATCCGTGGTAAATCCATGGTAATAAGACAACGATTTTATTTTTCAAAAACCAATCCCATAATTTTTTAAATTAGCACTAACCAACAACTTAAAAAATTATAAAATGAAAATCGTAAAAACAATCCTCTGTACCCTTTTCGGTCTCATGTTCATCAACGCTGGCCTCGACAAGTTCTTCCATTACATGCCGATGCCCGAACTAACACCCGAAATGATCAAGCTCTACGAAGCCTTCGGAACCCTCGTATGGCTCATGCCGCTGATCGCCTTTATCGAACTACTCGGCGGTCTGCTCTTCATCATCCCAAAAACAAGAGCTTTGGGAGCCATCGTCATCCTCCCCATAACAATTGGAATCATCATCCACAATGCAGTCTTCATGCCCGAAGGGCTCGCCATCGCCGGACCATTTTTCCTCATCAACCTCTGGATTATCGTTGACAACTGGCCAAAATACAAACCAATGTTTTCATAACAAAAAGGCCTCAAGTGATTGAGGCTTTTTTTATTCTTTCCCATAATACTCAATAACCCTTTCCGCCATAATTGTCGGTTCGTCCTTATTCTCTTCCAGATACATCCTGCATTTAATCCAGTTGTTGTGGCGGTCATACTCATAGTCGTACTTCATCGTCAGGGGACCTCCATCCCAGGTGGTAGTATATTCTGGTTGCTTGTCCCAGCTCTCCCTAGGATTATTGATATGGTTAATCTCAATCATATCACCCTGCTCGTTGTAATACAGTATTGTATTCTGCCTATAATAGCCCCCCATGGAAGGGTCGATCATAAAACGCTTGATCGTAGCCACAAAATTCTTATCGGGATGATAGATATACTCGTCCTTTTGCACAACCGTAGTCCCGCAGTTCAAGCTCGTTTCTATAACCCTGTCCCTATCATCATATTTGTAGCTCAGATGTGCATCGTCGCAAAGACCTATCGTAGAAGACATTTTCGTAAAATTGCCTAATTCTCTACCATACTGTCCAGCAAAAAGGCTTTGCTTGATTAATCTATCTTTATCATCATATTCATAAACCTTAAGGATATGTAAATCCTTATCTGTAATCTCTCCTGTTTTATCATCACTAATTGTGTAAGAAAAATCTTTAATTATACTGCCCTTGTCATTATATATATAACTGTATATGTGTTTAAATATGAACACATCGGGGTGAGTTATCTTAACAGTATAATTTATATCAATCTTATCTTCTATATATACAGGATAAACTTGTTCTTTTTTTATTTTAAAATTGTATTTTGAAGTTCTATCTTTATTATTATTGTCAAATTCATAAAACTCCGCTTTACTTGAATCAACCGGAGCATCTGCAAAATCGGCTTTTCCTGAAAAAAGTATTTGCTTTTTAAGCATTCCATAAGGGTCAAACTCAACATAAAAAGGTTGTCTATTAAAATTTCTTATAATAACCCTCCCCCTTTCGTCCTTACCTAGTCCCTCCTTAACATACGAATAAAAAAAGCGAGCAGACTTTACCGAGTCTTTTAAATTGAAGGCATACTCTGTGGCGTTTTTTATAACTTTTACTCCGCAATGCATTTCAGTTTCCTGCGAAAAAACCCCCGAAGAAACCAAAACTACTATTCCAACAACCATCCTTATGTTCAACATATTTCCCTAATTTAGATACCCGAAAATTCAATCTTCAATCTTCAATCTTCAATCTTCAATCTTCAATCTTCAATCTTCAATCTTCAATCTTCAATCTTCAATC
>NZ_JBMGQS010000031.1:0-29642 GCF_049060005.1 Flavobacterium sp. PLA-1-15
ATGTCGTTTGATTCTCCGCCGAAGTCGTTTGATTCTCCCCGATGTCGTTTGATTCCCTCCCGAAGTCGTTTGATTCCTTCCGATGTCGTTTGATTGCTTCCGATGTCGTTTGATTCTCCGCCGAAGTCGTTTGATTCTCCCCGATGTCGTTTGATTCCCTCCCGAAGTCGTTTGATTCCCTCCCGATGTCGTTTGATTGCTTCCGATGTGTTTGATTCTCCCCCGAAGTCGTTTGATTCCCTCCCGAAGTCGTTTGATTCCCTCCAGAAGTCGTTTGATTCCCTCCCGATGTCGTTTGATTTCCCTCCATACTCCCAAGAAAATTAATTATAAAAAAAAACACCGACATCAAGTCGGTGTTTCAATATATAAAGGAGTAACAATTATTTCTTGCTCCACTCCGCAATGCTCTCCTTGTTCATTTTCACGTAATCAGCATTCTTAGCCACTTCAGCCGCTACCAATGAAGCTTTAGCCGTTTCAATAGCACCTTTCTTGTCACCCAATTTCGCTTGGATCAAGGATTTTTGTCTCAATTGCCAAAAAGGTTTGTCAGCATTCATTTCCAAAGCCTTATTTACATACTCTAAAGCCTTTTTCATATCACCATTTGACTGGTAGAAATAAGTACCCGCAGCATAATAATCATCCTTCGACGGACCATTCAATGCTTTCTCAATGCTAGCCATAGCCGTTTTGTTCGTAGGAACCTCAAACTTCACAGCAATGATGGTTTTTTCCCAAGAAATTTCCAAATGAGCAAAATTGTTATCCAAGTTGTTGATCGCAATAGTAAACGTTTCCACATTTCTGTTCAATGTCTCCGGCTTAACACTAGTTTTCAAAGCAACTTTAGATTCGTCCCAGCTCTCAGGAGTTCCCCAGTTTTGAGTATCGGTATAGAAAAATACTTCCCAGTTATCCGCTTTTGGAGTCGTGAAAATAGCATATTTACCTTTTTTCAAAGTCTTACCATCAATCACAACATCATCACTGAACGTAACCATTGAATTCTGGTTGGCTCCAGTTCTCCACAATTTCCCGAAAGTAACAAGGTCACCAAAAATAGTTCTTCCTTTCGCACTTGGTCGGCTGTAATCGATAGCTACTTCTGTCAATCCTACAGTTTGCGTCACAGATGCTTTAGGACTTGCCTGTGGCGTTTTCACTTGTGCAAATGTTGGAAGGCAAACTAAAAATAGCGTAATCGAAGCTAGTATTTTTTTCATTTTTGATAAATTTTAAGTTGCCTCAAAGATAATATTTCAATAATCCTCTAAATGTTAAAAAAAATATAAAAACAAATAGTTTTGTTTAACCAAAACAGGTATTAAGTTAAACATTATTTATCTTTACAAAAAAATGAAATGAAAGTCTATACGTTGCATTCCAAGCAAAATCTTCCCATAAGTGTTGATGAAGCTTGGGAATTTTTGTCCGCTCCAAAGAACCTGAAAACCATAACGCCAGATTATATGAGTTTCGATATCCTTTCAGGCGGTGACAGGCCAATGTTTCCTGGACAGATTATCCAATACATCGTAACCCCTATCTTGGGCATAAAAACCAAATGGGTAACAGAGATAACTCACGTGGAAGACCGTAAGTATTTTGTAGACGAACAACGCTTCGGACCTTATGCCTTATGGCACCATAAGCATTTCATAAAAGAAATTCCCGGCGGTGTAGAAATGGAAGACATCATCGATTATAAACTTCCGATGGGAATCTTAGGCCAATTTGTCCATCCAATAATTGTAAAGCCAAAATTGGACGAAATCTTCGAATATAGGAGAAAAAAACTAATTGAATTATTTGGCGAATACAGAACACCTACTTTTTAGACTATGAATATATTTTGGTTCCGACGTGATTTACGGATTGACGACAACAAAGGTTTTTTTGAAGCATTGAATTCGGAAAAGGAAGTGCTTCCAATTTTTATTTTTGATAAAAGTATTCTGGATGAACTTCCAAAAGACGATGCTAGAGTTACTTTTATAGCCGATTTATTGGCTAAGATGAATGAGCAACTAACCAAACAAGGAAAATCGCTTGCCGTTTTTTACGGAAAACCATCTGAAATTTTCGAGAAATTGATTCAGGAAAACAAGATTGAAAATGTCTATACCAATCACGATTACGAACCTTACGCAAGAAAACGCGACCTCGAAATCTATCAGATTTTCAAAAAGCATGAAATCGGTTTTAAAACCTATAAAGACCAAGTTATTTTTGAAAAAAGCGAAGTCGTAAAAGAAGACAACGCCCCTTATGTTGTCTATACGCCCTATTCCAAAAAATGGAAACAAAACTTCAAGAAAGAGCACCTAAACAGTTTTAATTCAGAAGATTTAATTAAAAATATTGCTAAACACTCCTACCCTTTTCTAACGTTCAAAGATATTGGCTTTGAAACTTCAAAAATCGAGGTTGCTCCTTTTGATATTTCATCAGCATTGATTTCAAATTACGAAGAAACCCGTAATTTTCCTGCTCTTGCAAAAACTTCCTTACTCGGACCGCATTTAAGATTTGGTGCTGTCAGCATACGGAAAATGGTTAAAAAAGCGCTAGCAGAAAAAAATGAAACTTTTTTAAATGAATTGATCTGGCGTGAATTCTTTATGCAGATTCTATGGCATTTCCCACATACGATACATAAAAGTTTCAGGGAAAAATACGATGCAATTGTTTGGGACAATAATGAAAAACTTTTTCAAAAATGGTGCGAGGGAAAAACAGGCTATCCTTTTGTAGATGCCGGAATGCGGGAATTAAATGTCACCGGACACATGCACAACCGTGTCAGAATGGTCGTTGCAAGCTTTCTATGCAAGCATTTATTGATTGATTGGCGATGGGGCGAAACCTATTTCGCAACCAAACTATTGGACTACGAACAGTCGAGCAATGTCGGCAACTGGCAATGGGCTGCAGGTTCTGGAGTTGACGCGGCTCCCTATTTCAGGATTTTCAATCCGACTGAACAGGTAAAAAAGTTTGACAAGGATTTGAAATACATCAAAAAATGGGTTCCGGAATTGGAAACGCTTCACTATCCGAAACCCATCGTGGATCATAAAGACGCAAGAGAACGTTGCTTGAAAGTTTACAAGGTAGCCGTTGGCTAGCTAAATTCGTTTATTTTTGAAATCTTTTCGAAGTTCAAATCCTTATAATCATAAACAATACTATCTGCCAAGGATTGATCTTGTGAATTGACCTCTTCGCTTTTATAAGCAACACAGAAAATTCCGGCAGCTTTTGCAGCTTTAATTCCGTTAGTACTGTCTTCGATGATGATGCATTCTTGGATTGGCGCTTTTGAATACGAAGCTGCCTTCAAGAAAATCGCGGGATTTGGTTTTGATTCAGGGAAATCATTACCACTGACTTTATGTGTGAAATATTGATTTAAATCAAAGCGTTCAAAAACCTTGTTGATGATTTCCATTTCTGATGAGGAAGCGACAATCAATTGAACGCCATTTTGATACAAATCGATAATCAATTCTTTTACGCCAGGCATCAGATGCAAATCTTCTTTCTTATCGAAAGCATCAATAAATAAGGTGTTTTTGGTTGAAATCAAGTCTTCAACGTTGTGCGAAAGTTGGAACCTATCTTTCAGTTTTTGGTAAATCATCTTATTGGAATTACCTGTAAATGTGGCAAATATATCGTCGGTTACTTCTATGTTTAAATCTTTGAATTGCACTAGGCTTACTTCGTGATGCAATGGTTCGCTGTTGACCAGCACGCCATCCATATCGAAAATTACGGTTTTGACCATTTGGATTCTAGGGTTTAGATTGTTGATTTCAGATTTTTGATTTTTTCGGCTGATAATTCGTTAAAATGATTGATAATCATATCGGCTTTTGATAAATCCTGCAGTTTTGAATGCTCGCTGTTGTAGCCGATGCAGAAAACACCAGCTCCAATTGAAGCTTCGATTCCGTTGGCTGAATCTTCGATTACGATGCATTCGTGTTTTGGTGCTATTGATAATGAAACAGCATGCTCAAAAATGGCAGGGTGTGGTTTTGATTTTGGAAAATCCTCACCGCTGACAATATCTGAAAAATATTGGTGGAGTTTAAATCGCTTGAAAACCCTTTCAATCGTTACTTTTGAAGCCGATGATGCAACGATCAGCTGAATGCCGTTTTGATGCAAATCCTTGATTAAATCTTCAACTCCGTCTAACAGAAACAAATCCTGCTTGCTGTCGAAGGCATCGTTGAAGATGTCCCTTTTTCGTTGGATCAGGTTTTCTACTTCGTGTTCTAGATTGAAGATGTCCTTTACTTTCTGGAAGACATTTCGGGTTGAATTTCCTGTGAAGGTGGCAAACATTTCGTCGGTTACATCGATGTTGAGTTCGCTGAAATGGTTGAAATAGGCATAACGGTGAACGGGTTCGGTGTCGACAATAACGCCGTCCATATCGAAGATTACTGTTTTTATCATTGTAATGTGTTGTTGTACGGGCAAAATTAAGGTTTTTGATGAAAACGGCGGTTGCTTTTGTATGGTTTTAAGGAAAGTTTACAAAAACACAACACCGATTCCTCCTAGCCCTGATACAGGAATTGTCTGAGCTCTTAAAACTGTGACCAACAGTTTTAAAGCGAGTTCCTGTAGCAGGAAAATGAATTTCAAATACAAGACGGCGTTTCGCTCCTGAAAATTATTTTTTAACCATATAGAAACATAGCACCTCATTTTGACTTTAAGACATTTCATTTTAGATAGTTTACATAGTCAGATTAAACCTTTTGACTTATCTTTAGTCAAACTGAAAACGATTTGTTTTGGAGAACGAAAAGGATTTTATCAAGGCTTTGCTGGACCCGAAGACGCAGAATGTTGCGTTTGAACGGCTATTGGCTGATTTTAAGCGTCCGCTTTATTCGCATATCCGGACTATTGTTTTGAATCATGATGATGCGGATGATGTTTTGCAGAATACGTTTGTGAAGGTTTATCAGCATTTGAAGAATTTTAAGGGCGACAGCAAATTGTTTTCGTGGATGTACAGGATTGCAACGAACGAAGCGATTACGTTTATCAATGCGAGGGCGAAACGAAACGGACAAACGAGTGAAGCTTTTCAGCAGAAACAAGTCGAGAACATGCGTGCTGATGAGTACTTTGATGGCGATGCCGTTCAGTTGAAACTTCAACGAGCGATTGCTGAACTTCCTGAAAAGCAACAGCTTGTTTTTAAGATGAAGTATTTTCAGGAAATGAAATATGAGGAGATTTCGGAGATTCTGGGGACTTCGGTCGGTGGATTGAAGGCTTCGTATTTTCATGCAGTGAAAAAAATTGAGGATTTTATGCAGAAGGATTAAACCTTTAGAGCTAATAAACGTCTTATGGATATGAAAGATTTTAAATTGGATAGAGAACCGAAAATTGGCACTGGATTTACTGCTCCAGAAGGCTATTTTGATGATTTCCAAACCAGGATTATGGCGAATTTGCCGGTTCAGGAACCGAAAGTGATTCCGCTTTATGCTCGAAGAAAAACTTGGATGATGAGTGCCGTGGCGGTTTTGATCTTGGCGTTGAGTATCCCGGTTTATAATAATTTGTACAGTACTTCTGAAGAAATTGATGCGGTTTCGATGGAAAACTATTTGGCGTATCAATCTAATATTTCGCAGTATGATTTGATTAATTTGCTCGACAGCGAGGACATTCAGAGCCTTGATGTGGATTTGGCTTTGGAAGACAAAACGATTGAAGATATTTTAACGAACAACAACAACCTTGAAAATTATATTTATGAAAACGAATAAATTTATACTTGCCCTGATGCTCTTGATTTCCTTTTCATTCTATGCTCAAGGACCCAAGAAAGAAAAAGTGAAAGCTTTGAAAGTGGCCTACTTGACCAATAATTTGTCGCTTACGGCTACCGAGGCAGAGAAATTCTGGCCGATTTATAATGCCTATGATGAAAAGCAATTTGAGTTGCGTCATGAGAAAATGAAGATGATTAAAGAGAAACTGGATTCCGAATCGGTTGATAATCTTACAGACAAGCAGGCTTCGGCGATGTTGAGCCAGATTGAAAGCGTTGAAGATGATTTGTATCAAAACCGCAAGAAGTTTATGGCAAGCTTGAAGACCGTTTTGAGTCCGGTAAAGATTTTGAAACTCAAAAAAGCCGAAGACGACTTTAATAAAACTTTGCTGCGACAGTACAAAAACAAAGGCAAAAGAGATTGATTTTGTTGCGAATTTGTCAAAAAAAGAGATAGCTTTGCAGAAAATAATGCGAAATGATTAATGCTTCGGCAAACGGCTGGATCGACAAATTCTTTTCAGAACAGAAACCTGTTCAGCTTCCCGTTGTTGGCTACTCTGATTTATTTTACAAGCAAATTAGGGCTACTGGTTTTGTTTATGGCCACGTAGTTTCGTTTGATACCACTATTCCTATCGACTCTAAAGGCTGGACATCTGAAGAGATTTCCAAAGTGGCCTTGCTAAACACCCTTTACAGTGTTTTCGGGATGGTAACCCACGAAAGCAATCCAAAACTTTTTGTTGAAAAGGCGGTTGCGTTTTATAAAGAAATGCATCCGGAAGGCTTTAATCTGTTCAAGAAAGTGCTTCCCGGGAGTACGCCTTCGGTAGAACTGGAGAAGATGATTGGTGAGCGTGTGCAAACGAATGACAACATCATCAGTAAGAACTTTTCGCATATATTAACCAATGCCCTACTTTTTGAAGATGTTTTGGCTTTTCGCCAATACCTGATCAACGGGAACATTCCGCATAACTATCTGAAGAAATTGGAGGAAGCCATTGTCAGTATCGTTTCGCTGGCTTTGAAAACCAAGAACCACCCCTCGAAATACGACGAATTGCTGATCAAGCTTTTCGAGAGTTCTGTGCGTTTCACGAAGTTCTCAAAAGTGAACGTTCAAAATTTGGAGACGTTGGAACTGGATTATTTTGAAAATGATCTGGAGAAATACTACCTCATTGATATGGCAGGAATGGCTTTGTGGAACGATGAAAACATGGAGAAGAACGAGGCTTCCTTCTTATATCAATTGGCAGATTTGATGGGAGTTTCCACAGATTTCGTATCGGAAAGTATTGCAACTACCGACGCTTTTATCACCACCAATAAAAAACAAATTCCTTATTTTAACTACTCGAATCCTGTGAAGCATTTCTACGATCAGGCGACGCAGACGGTCGTGGTTTTGATTACGAGGAACAAGCAAAGACTGCAGAAAGAGATTTCGCAGAATGGTGAGCTGATGAAGCTTTTGCTGAGTTCGACCACGCGGGATTTGGAGGAAAAGGAAAAGAAAAAGGTGAAGAAGCAATTGCTGGAAATTTGCAAAACCGTGCCTTCTTTGACGATTTTTCTTTTGCCTGGCGGGAGTTTGCTCTTGCCTATCTTGATAAAATTTATACCCAAGATGCTACCTTCAGCATTTAATGAAAACTTGGAGGAGTAGCGCTATACTCCTACTTTATTTAGGTTTGAAGAAAACAATCTAGCAGGATTATGTAAGTGGCCCTTGACTGCGTTTGAGGTGATCCCTGCAGAATGAAATATGCCGATGTTTTTTGGAAAACCGCCGACCTTTTGGAGAAACCGCCGATGTTTTTAGAAGAACCGCCGATGTTTTTTGGAAAACCGCCGACCTTTTGGAGAAACCGCCGATGTTTTTGGACGACCGCCGATGTTTTAGGAGAAACAGCCGACCTTTTTGGGCGACCGCCGATATTTTTAGAAGAACCGCCGATGTTTTTTGGAAAACCACCGATGTTTTTGGACGACCGCCGATGTTTTTTGGAAAACCGCCGATGGTTTATGGTTGACGTTCTGTGGGGCGTTTCCAAGGAGCGGATAGATTCCTTCTAGCCCCGATGGTGCTATTGTTTGAGCTCTTGGGCCTGCCTTTAGAGCAGGCCCAAAGCGAGTAGCACCAGCGGGAACATGGATTATTTTGTGTAGGGTGTTTCGCTCCTGAAAACTTTTATTGTTGTAAAAAAAATACCCCAAACAATTGCTTGCTTGGGGTTTTGTATTTTGAGGTGAACTCGCTTAGAATTGCAGTTGGTATACTTCGTCCAAATCGTTGTTTGAAGAGAGGTTTACTTCCAGATCCTTTACGATTCCTGAGTCTAGACCGTAGACCCATCCGTGTAGGCTAAGGTCCTGCCCGTTTCTCCAAGCGCCTTGAACGATTGAGGTTTTGGCCAAATCGAGTACCTGCTCTTTTACGTTTACTTCCACGAAAGTGTCGAATCTTTCTTTTTCATCTACGATTGAGTCTAGGAAAGTTTTGTGGTGACGGTATCCGTCCTTGATGTGGCGGATCCAGTTGTCGATTAGTCCGATAGAGTCGTTGCCCATTGCGGCTTTCACTCCTCCACAACCGTAGTGTCCGCACACGATTACGTGTTTTACTTTCAGGACGTTTACGGCATAATCGAGTACGCTTAGCATGTTCATGTCTGAGTGGACAACCATGTTGGCAATGTTACGGTGAACGAATACTTCTCCTGGCTGTGCTCCGATTACTTCGTTTGCTGGGACACGGCTGTCTGAACATCCGATCCATAGAAGTGGTGGTGATTGTCCGTGTGATAGTTTTTCGAAATATTGTGGATCTTGGCTGATTTTTGATTCAACCCATTTCTTGTTTCCGTCTAGTATTTTTTTATAAAAATCGCTCATTTTGATTATTTTTTATTGTTGTTTATTGCTCTTTATTATCTGTATTTCTTTTTTCTTCTAGTATGGCTATGCAGGCGTTGTAGTCCTGTTTTGCTTGCTTTCTGATTTGTGCTTCTTCGAATGTTTCGAAGAATACGTGGTTGTTTTCGTCGTTGATGTCATCGAGTTCGTAGGCTTTCTTGAAACCTTTGAGCTTTACTTTGATGTTTTCTTCGGTGGCTCTGATGGTGGCGAATTCTTGTATTAGATCCAGTACATCATGGGCAATATAGACCGTATCTGAGGCATTGATGACTACTTTTGAGTTTTCTGGTATTTCGGCCAAGGTAGTTTTGATGGCGGCCTTGTTCAGGAACGAAACTTCTTGGGCAAGATCAATTCGGATGACATCTCCGTCTTCGAATTTTTCTTTTCGGAAACGGTAGGCTCTTTTCAAGTTTCCTCTCAAGATAAAGACGATGCTGATGATGATACCTAGGGCTACTCCTTTTAGCAGATCCAAAAAGACTACGGCAAGAAGTGTTGCTATGAAAGGTACGAATTGGTATTTCCCTTTGTGCCAGAAGTGCATGATGATGGACGGCTTGGCCAATTTATATCCTACCATTAAAAGTACGGCTGCCAATGTGGCCAACGGAATTTTATTAAGGAGGAACGGGATTGACAAAACGCTTATCAATAAAAGGATACCGTGGATGATGGCAGACATCTTGGATTTTGCTCCTGCATTGTTGTTGGCAGATGTTCTCACGACAACGGATGTCATTGGCAATCCTCCAAGTAGCGCGCTTAGCATGTTCCCTACTCCTTGTGCTTTTAATTCAACATTGGTATCGGTATATCTTTTTTGGGCATCCATTCTGTCGGCGGCTTCGATACACAATAGTGTTTCGATGGAAGCTACGATTGCGATTGTAGCACCTACAATCCAAACCTTAGTGTTGGCAAATCCTGTAAAATCTGGTAGGACGATGATGTTTTTGAAATCTTCTAGACTTGATGGTACTGGAAGGGAAACCAAATGCTCTTTTGATATTGCTAACGAACTGCCAGAAGCGATGAAGAATTCATTGAGCAGAATCCCGACAATTACCGCCACTAACGCACCTGGAACCAGCTTTAATCTCTTTAGGAAACTCAATTTGTCCCAAGAAATTAATATGGCCAACGATATAAGGGTGATGATTACAGAACCAATCTGGATATAATCTAAAGCTCCAACTATTGCTGAAAAGGTGTTGTTTCCGTCGGCCTGCACAAAACTCTGATCGCCTTCAAAATCGGCATCATAACCGATAGCGTGTGGAATTTGCTTTAGGATGATGATGATTCCGATACCGGCAAGCATCCCTTCGATAACATTGGTCGGGAAGTAATTAGAGATACTACCTGCTTTGATGAATCCGAGGATTAACTGTAATATACCAGCAATTAATACTGCTGTAAGGAAAATATTGAAGGCTCCAAGATCTGTAATTGCTGTTAATACAATAGCTGTTAAACCCGCTGCAGGTCCGGAAACACTTAAATGTGATTTACTCAAGAAACCCACTACAACTCCCCCAATTATACCAGCGATAATACCTGATAAAGGTGGCGCCCCAGAAGCCAATGCAATACCTAAACATAGTGGAAGTGCCACCAAAAAAACCACTAAACCAGATGCAAAATCGGATTTGAGGTTGGCAAAAAGATTAATTTTTTTTGTCATAATACCTAACTAAAATTGAATACATAGATTTTAACCTCATTATGAAACAAGGTTTGTAAATTCAAACTAAAATTTGAATCTAAAAAATGTATTAAACGTTAGGAGGTGGCGAAAATATGGAAGCCGAAACGTTGTCGTGCTTCATTAAATTTTCTGAAATGATGATACTTGAAGTGTGTTTTGAAATCTTAAACAGGTCGATAGAATGGAATACAATTTCTGCTTTGATTTCCTTTAATTCTTTATGAATTTCTTCTTCCGACATACTATAAAAAATAGAGGTATCGCATTTGTGCTTGATCATACCAACAATCGTTGGAGTGGCCAAGAATGAGATAAACACTATTAATAATAATCGAACTGCTAGTTTCATGTGGGCAAAAATAACAGGAAACACCTCTACTTAAAAATGAAAAGAGGTAATTTAATTAAATTTTAACAACAAAAACAAAAGCCAGAATTAAATGCATAATTCTGGCTATTTTGTGTTAATTTATTGCGATTATAAGCTTTCTTCCAGCCATGCTCGCATCATCCAAATTGTTTTTTCCTGTTCGGCAATGAAGTCGCTCATCATGGAATTTGTTCCTTCGTCGTTAATTTCATCCGTTTTGTTTAAGATTTCTCTTTCGATTTTTAATAGATCTGAAAGTGAATTTACAATCAGGTGAACTGCTTTTTCATCGTTTGAAATGTTTTTACCGACAGTCAATTTATTATGCTTGATATAATCTTCAAAAGTGTGAAGTGGTGTTCCTCCTATTGTCAGTACCCTTTCGGCAATCAAATCTATTTTTAATTGAGCGTCGTTGTATAATTCTTCGAACTTAACGTGAAGATCAAAGAAACGCTTTCCGCGGATATTCCAATGGATTCCTCTTAGATTTTGATAATATACTTGAAAATTGGATAACAGGACATTCAAATCTGCAACTACTTCTTGTGATTCCTTTACAGGCAATCCTAAAATATTGGTTTTCATAAAAATTATTTTTGTGATTTTGTTTTATAAAGTTACGAAAAAAGGAAGGCTCGAACTATAATAAAAAGCTATTGTTTTCTTAAATTTGCATCAAACAATCTATAATGACAATCACCCAACTACAATATGTTCTTGCTGTTGCAGAACACAAAAATTTTACTCTTGCCGCTGAAAAATGTTTTGTTACACAGCCTACCTTGAGTATGCAAATCCAAAAGATTGAAGAAGAGCTAAGTATTCAAATCTTTGACCGAACAAAAAAGCCTATTCAACTCACAGATATTGGACAGAAAATAGTAAATCAGGCGAAGAATATCGTTATTGAAGCCGATAGAATCAAAGACATTGTAGAACAGCAAAAAGGTTTTATTGGTGGTGAATTCAGATTGGGAATCATTCCCACTATTATGCCTACATTACTGCCTATGTTCTTGAGTAATTTTATCAAGAAATATCCAAAAGTAAAGCTGATTATTGAGGAATTGAATACGGATGAGATCATTACCAAATTGAAAAATGGCCATCTGGATGCCGCCATTGCCTCCACCCCATTGATGGAAGAAAAGCTGAAAGAAATTGTACTTTATTTCGAGCCTTTTGTAGCGTATATTCCCGATAATCACAGAATGGCTCAGAAAGAGGAAATTCAGATTTCTGATTTGAATATTGAAGAAATATTGTTGCTGCAAGACGGACATTGCTTTCGTGATGGAATCCTGAACCTCTGCAAAAGTAATGGTGCTGGAAGTGGAAACTCTTTTCAACTAGAGAGCGGCAGCTTTGAAACCTTGATAAAATTAGCCGATGAAGGTTTAGGAACCACGCTTCTTCCTTATTTGCATACGCTTGATTTGAATGAAAAAGATAAAGGGAAGTTGCATCATTTTGTTGAACCAAAACCAGCAAGGGAAGTAAGTTTGATTTTTCCGAAAACAGAACTCAAAATTCAAATTATTGATGCCTTGAGAAGTACGATTGCAGGAGTCGTAAAAGGTGCGATCGTTTTCCAGAATGTACAAATCGTAAGTCCGTTACATAAGAAATAAAAAAAGGAGCTGTTTAGGCTCCTTTAGTTTTATTGATTTAGTAATAATTGGCAATGTTGCAATTCAGGCTTTTCCTGTGTGTACTGAAACAGCCAATCTGTTAATTGTTCTATTTCATAAGGCAATAGTATCTTCAATGCTTTTTCTACTTCCTTACAAAAAAGTAATGGATCAAAACTCACTCTTTCGAGTATCGTTTTAGTGTAACTAAACATAGTTTTTTTCATAAAATGAATTTACCTATTTTGTATTTTGTTTTACCAAATTTAGAAAATAAATCAATAGCTTCGAAAACGTTTTAGTTAATAAAAACTATCTTTTTTGTTAAAACTATTTTTTGTAGGCTCTGAACATTTCACGCTTGCCGGGAGGGCCTTCTAATTTCTCTACGGTGAAGCCTACTTCAATCATGCTTCTCTTGACAGAACCTCTTGCGGCGTAAGTAACCAAATAGCTGTCGTGCTTCAAGGCGTTGAACATCTTTTGGAAGATTTCTGTAGTCCATAATTCTGGCTGTACCCTAAACCCGAATGCATCAAAATAGATTAAATCAAATTGCTCAACATCAGTTATTTCATTAAAGAATTGCTTTCTTTTTGTCAAGGAAAAGTTATCAGAAATTTTAACATTTGTATTCCATTCTGATTCGTGCATATTTTGAAAAACTACTGCCTTATTTTCTACATCTAATTCCGAGACATAATTCATCTGGGCTACTTCTTCAAACGATACGGGATAAGCCTCTACTCCAACATAATGTATCTGTTGATTTCTTTTCTCTGTTTCTAAATAAGTTATGAATGCATTCAATCCGGTTCCGAAACCTATTTCCAAAATGGAAACGGACTTCCCATTGAATAAGGAAAGTCCGTTTTTTATGAATACATGTTTTGCTTCTTGTATAGCTCCGTGTTTGGAATGATAATTTTCGTTCCAATCCGGCAAATGGATGGTTGTGGAACCATCGGAAGTTTGAATAATCTCTCTTTTCATTTGAATAAATTATTCGATGTATAATTTTTTAATTCTTGGAATTGGTCCGCCACACTTGACTTGATGGCATTTCAAACAGACATCGACACCTGTATTGAAATGTTCTTTGGCATTTTTTGGATCTTCATAAATCATCTGCTGTGCTTTGATGAAATTCTTTGCTTGTTCCTTAAAAAAAGCATCGTTTTCTTGTTCATCGGTCATTACAGCTTTGTGAATCTTTAGGAAATGATTCGGAAACTTCCCGATTGTGTCTCCATTTTTGATTCTTTCCTTCAAACGCTGATTATCCACATACATCTGCTCCATCAAAAGCGACATTTCGGACATTTCATACATTTCAAACTTTTTGTCTTCCTTTTTTTCAGAAGGTTTTTCTACAGAATCATTAATTGTTTCCGTTTTTTCAACCTTCTTATCGCAAGATACCAGGATGATGAAGAAAATAAATACTAAGAATCTATCCATTATTTTTCGATTAAAACACCGTCAGCTTGGAATGCATAAGTGATTTTTGGTTCTGTAATTTTGGCAATTTCCTCTTCAGACTTACCACCGTCTTTTGCATAGTGTTTCAATTCATCAACCGTAATTACATCCAAATAAGCTCTTCCGGTAACGATTGCATTTGAATTATCTGCATTCAACGGAACGAAAAATCCATAATCTTTGAAACGAACGAATGATTCTTTTTCATTAGCCAAATCCATTGACATCCAGCAACCTTTTTTCTTGCAAACGTCTTTGATTTTTGATTTGAATTGAACTGCCAAAGTATCGCCCTTTTTCATAGACTTATATTTCTTTAGCATTTCCTCTTTCGTTAAAGCTTTATTTTCTTTGAATTTACTTCCGAAAGATGCATATTCCATTTTTGCTTCTTTGGTTTCAACTTTTACTTCCTTAATATCTTCCTCGTTAATTTTTTCCTCTTTCACTTCCGGTACAACCGTTTCAATAGTAGCTAAAGTGTCTTTTGAAGCAATTGTATCAGCAGGAGTTTCTGTTTTGATTTCATCAATTTCTACTTCTTCTGATTTATTTTTACAACTAATCAATACAGATAATGAACAAATTAAAATAAATATTTTTTTCATTTTTATATTTTTAATGATTCTACATAATGAAGTTACAAAAATAAGAGTTTATTGGAACTTTAAGCTATTCTATTATCAAATTTCAATTATTCTTATTGATTTTATATTTTTTTAAGCGGTAATCAATCAAATTAGAAAAAGTATCAAATTATTTCTTAGTGGCTCACGATTCATATCATTTTTTACTAATTTAGCCAAAATATAAAATTAATCCTATTCATCTTTTTATTTTTATTGTAAATAATTTAATATCATTAAGTTACCAATAAAAATCAAAATAAATACTACAATAAATGAGTTCAAAAACTGCTCACGAAATCGATATAGTTAAGGTTCCCGTTTCTAAGATTGATACCGTTGATTTTGACAGTTTAACTTTCGGAACAACCTTTACAGACCACATGTTTGTATGCGATTTTAGAGAAGGTAAATGGCAAAAAGCCGAGATAAAGCCCTATGCTCCTTTCCTATTGGATCCTTCTGCAAAAGTGTTTCATTATGGTCAGGCCATTTTTGAAGGCATGAAGGCTTACAAAGATGATAATGATGATGTTTGGCTTTTCAGGCCTGAAGAAAATTTCGAGCGATTCAACAAATCGGCGAAAAGAATGGCAATGCCTGAAGTCGACGAAGAAATATTCATGAGCGGACTTCACCGATTGATTGATTTAGAAAGAGAATGGGTCAAAAAAGGACTTGGAAATACTTTGTATATCCGACCGTTCATGATTGCGATTGGTTCAGGAGTAATCGCGGCACCTTCTACACAATACCGCTTTATGATTATACTTTCTCCTGCTAAATCTTATTATTCGGGAGAAGTAAAAGTAATCATCGCCGAGCATTACAGCCGTGCGGCAAATGGAGGAATTGGCGCTGCAAAAGCGGCTGGGAATTATTCAGCTCAGTTTTATCCAACCAAATTAGCGAATGAAAAAGGCTTCCAGCAAATTATTTGGACCGATGACGCAACGCATACAAAACTTGAAGAAGCCGGAACCATGAATGTTTTCTTCAGAATCAATGATACCTTATATACGGCTCCAACAAGCGAAAGGATTTTGGATGGTGTAACCCGAAAAAGCTTGATAGATCTTGCAAAAAGAGATGGAATAGCGGTTGATGTTCGTCCTGTTCTTGTTGAAGAAATAATTGAAGCAGCGAATAATGGTTCTTTGAAAGAAATTTTTGGAGCTGGAACTGCAGCTGTGGTAAATCCTATCGTTGGATTCTCTTATCAGGACACTTACTATGAATTACCAAAATTAGAAAATTCTTTGGCTTTGCAATTGAAAGACAAGCTAACGAAAATTCAATACAAACTAGCTGAAGATACTTTTGGCTGGACAGTAAAAATATAGTTAAAACGAAAAAGCTCGAAAATAAATTTCGAGCTTTTTTTTTATTTTAAAATTTCTGCAAAATTGGGTTTGAAATAATTAGGCCCTTTCATTACCTTTCCGTCTTCTCTGTAAATTGGATTTCCGTCCTCGCCCAACTTACTCATATTACTGCGTTGGATTTCATCGAAAACTTCTTCAATCTTATGTTGAAGTCCATGCTCGATAATAGTACCGCATAAGATATAGAGCATGTCTCCCAAAGCATCAGCAATTTCAACAATATCCTTATTTTGAACGGCTTCTAGATACTCTTCATTTTCTTCCTTCATCAAATTATAACGAAGAATATTTTTAGCTTCTCCCAAATCTGCTTTTGGATTTTCGCTAAAACCTACCCTGAATGCTTCATGAAAATCTTTTACTGAATTTAATTGTTTTTGCATTTTATATTTAGTTAAATGATTAATGCAAAATAATAACTTCTGACAATTAATACCTACTTTTGCATGAAATTTTTAAGCATTATGTTCAGTCAAGGTCAACTATATTTCGCGGTTTTTTTTGTTGTAATCTTTATCATCGCAATGATTTATTCTTATCGAAAAGATCTTAAACTCCATAGAAAATTCTACAAAGGAAGCTACTTTATACTTCTTGGTTTTTTTGTTTTTATTGGTTTCCTGTTTTTTATAAAAGGATATCTAAAACATTAATTGAAAACTATTTCCTTAGTGGAATTGATTTTAGCAATACAGTAAGGATTTGTCATTGCCATAGTTGCATTTTCTCCTGGTTTTGGACTTGTTTTTTGTACTTCCACCGAAATCTTGCCATCCTTTTCTGTAACATTCTTAATCGTGATGGCATGCCCTCCCGAATTTTTTTGTCCTAAAAACAGAGCTACTACTCTCTGATTTTTAAAATCAATTTTAGGAACATCTTCATTGTTTATGGACTGATACAACGCTTTCAACGAAGCTTCATCCTTAATGACTTCATAACTCGCTTCCTCTTTTCCTTGGTATTGTGATTCGGCCAATACTTCAAACATCTGTTGCTTTAATTTGTCATTACCTTCAGCGACTGCCGCTTTTTTACAGTTACAAGAAATGAGCAACGTGATCACTGGAATAATTAATAACTTTTTCATACAGTTTGTTTTTCTAAAGCCTTTTCATACAAGGCTTCGTATAGTGGTAAAATATTTTTAATATCAAATTGTTTTGCGATCGATAACGCATTATTCTTGAACTCTGCTAAAACAGCATCATCTTTTAAAATCTTAAGAGCATTTTCGGCCATTTCATCTGTTTTGCCAACGTCACTCAAATAACCAGATATACCATCAAAATTCACTTCTGGCAAACCACCCGAATTACTTGAAATGACTGGGATTCCCCATGCCATAGCTTCCAAAGCGGCCAAACCAAAACTTTCTGTTTCTGATGGTAAAAGGAATAGATCGGTATAGCTTAAGATTCGATCAATTTCGTTACTGTTTCCAAAGAAGATAACTTTGTCTAAAATTCCTAATTCGGCACACAATCGTTCGGCTTTTTCTTTTTCGGGACCATCACCCACCATCATCAACTTTGCTGGAATTTCTTGCTGGATCTTATAAAATATCTTTACAATATCCGGAATACGTTTTACTTTTCTGAAATTACTGATGTGTGTAATTATCCTTTCATCGGACTTCGCCATTACCGAACGACGACAAGGAATACTCGCATCATTCAAATTTTTATCCAATTCAATAAAATTGGGGATTACAGTAATGTCTTTCTTTATATTGAAAAGTTTCATCGTATCGTCTTTCAAACTTTGAGATACGGAGGTCACAATATCTGATTTATTGATGCTAAACGTTACGGCTGGCTTATAGAATGGATGGTTTCCTACCAAAGTAATATCAGTACCGTGAAGCGTTGTTACCATCGGGATATCAATTCCTTCGTCCTTCAACATTTGCTTCGCCATGTAACCTGCATAAGCATGCGGAATAGCATAATGAACGTGCAACAATTCAATCTTATACAATTTCACCATATCGACCAACTTGCTTGACAAGGCCAATTCATACGGTTGATAATGAAACAAAGGATATTCTGGAACGTTAACCTCGTGGTAATGAACATTTGGATTCAGTAGCGCCAAACGAACGGGCTGGCTGTAAGTAATAAAGTGTATTTCGTGGCCTCTTCGGGCTAATTCTAGACCTAATTCTGTGGCAACCACACCACTACCTCCGAAGGTTGGATAACAAACAATTGCTATTTTCATTTTTGTTTTTTAGTCTAACAAAATTAACGAAAATAGCAATTGGCAGTGGTGGTATTTAGATGAAATTAACTTTATGTTTATTTCTTGATGGCCTCGTAAATCACCTTTTGGATGTCTTCTCTTATGTTTTCTTTTGATAAGGTATTCGGTTTGTTCGAATCCGGAAAAGTTCTGTTGGAAAGAAATATATAAACCAATTCTTGGTCAGGGTCGGCCCAAGCGATTGTTCCTGTGAAACCTGTATGCCCAAAGCTTGATGCAGAAGCGCAACCACATGTTGGTCCAGAAGTTCCTGGAAGTTGTTGCTTGTCGAACCCTAGACCTCTCCTATTTCCTTCAGCACAAAAATGACAAGTGTTGAAGGTATTAAAAGTAGTTTCTGAGAAATATTCTTTTCCGGCATATTTCCCTTTTTGAAGATACATCTGCATGATCTTGGCAACATCCATGGCATTGGAGAAAATTCCTGCGTGACCTGCCACTCCACCTTCCATCGAAGCTTCCATATCGTGTACAAAACCTTGAATGTTTTGATACCTGAAATACGTGTCAATTTCTGTTGGAGGAATTCTGTCTTTCGCAAATTTCTGCAAAGGATTATACGAAGTATTGTTCATTCCCAAAGGTTTGAAAAAATGATTGTAACTCAAAATATCCAAAGATTGATGCGTAGCATTTTCCAAATACTCTTTTAAAATGATAAACGTAAAATCGCTGTATTTGTATTCTTTTTTTGGTAATAATTTACTTTTTGCGATCGCATGCATGATGGTATCATTATAATCATTTCTGATGAAAAGACTATCGGCAACTTGAATTGAGAATTGTGAATCCGGTAATTTTCTGTAATAGTTCTCGCTTGGTTTTTGGTCCTTATCCAAGGTCTCTTTATAAAAAGGAACCCAAGCTTGCAATCTTGCCTGATGTGAAAGCAAATCTTTAAAGGTGATGTTTTTCTTATCCGAATCATTAAAAAGAGGCAATATCTTACCCAATTTTGTATCCAATTCTACCTTATTCTTATCATACAATTGCATCACATTTGGCAAAGTTGAAATCATTTTTGTGATAGAAGCAACGTCATAAATATCATCATTTTTAACTTTCGTCACTTTATCATACGTATGAAATCCAAAAGATTTCTGATAGATTACCTTACCTTTTCTGGCGACCAAAATTTGAGCTCCGGGAGTCATTTTAGCATCAATTGCTTTTTCTGCAATCTTGTCAATTTTAGATAAAATAGTCGAATTTACACCCACATTTTCAGGAGCTGTAAATCCAAGAACATCCAATTTTTGAGTCTTTAAACCATCATTCACTTTAAACGAATTATTAATCGAAACTGGCAATTTTCCTTTAGATTCGAAAGCTCCAAAAATCAACTGACCAGAAACAATTTGCGATACGTCGGTATTCTGATAGGAAACAATTAATCCTTCTATATTCGAAAAATTAGTAATTGGTAAAAGTGAATATGGTTTTGCAAAAACATCCACAATTACCTTCTTATGTTTTGCAATTGAATCCAACCTTGCCAATTCTTCTGCTTTGAAATCGTGTTTTTTCCAAGCACCATCTGCCTTGTGAAATCCGACAATTACTTTAGAATAATCTTTAAGTTTAATCAGTAAGCTATCAATATTTGGATCCGAAACTTCGGTTACTTCGGTGTATTGTTTTAAGGTTGTAAGAAAAGAGGAATTTCCATCGTCGCCTAATTTTACATAGGCAATCTTTTCGTTTTCAATATCCTTTATAGGCAAAATGGATTCATCATTTTTCAATACGGTAATTGCATTTTCATACAATTCATATTGAAAAGCCGTATTTTCAATTGGATTTACATCATTAGAAAGACTTTTCGTGTCGATAGGTTTGTACTTATCCAAACCAGCCTTGTACTTGAACTGAAGAATTTTCTTTACAGAATGTGCCAATCGTTCCTCCGATAGAATCGTATCCTGATAAGCCACACAGATTTTTTCTAGAGCCACCGGAACATTTTCAGCAAAAAGCAAAACATCATTTCCTGCCAATAAAGCTTCCAAATCAATTTCTCCCGCTTGTTTGAAGTTGCTTGCTCCTTTCATATTCAAGGCATCCGTAAAAATCAAACCTTCAAAACCAAGCTGTTTTTGAAGAATATTGGTAACGATATTATAGGAAATTGATGAAGGATAATTTTCCCTAGGTTCCAAAGCAGGAACATCCAGATGTGCAACCATAACAGAAGCCAAGCCTTCCTTAAAAAGCTTTTTATAAGGATAGAATTCTACATCATCAATTCGCTCTTTGGTGAAATTAATTACTGGTAAAGTATGATGCGAATCCGTTTCGGTAGCTCCGTGTCCTGGAAAATGTTTTCCAGTTGCAAAAACGCCTTCACGCTGAACGCCTTTCATTAAAGCCAATGCTTTTTCAGTTACATTGAATTTATCTTCCCCGAAAGACCTGTTTCCGATAATAGGATTTAAAGGATTTGTATTAATGTCCAAAACGGGAGCAAAATTAAAATGGATGCCCATTCTCTTACTCTGTTTTCCGTATTCTTCGCCAACTTTTTCAATCAACTTATTGTTTTGGATGGCTCCCAAGGTCATGTTCCAAGGAAAACGATTTACAGAATCCAAACGCATTGCCAATCCCCATTCGGCATCAATACCAATAAACATTGGGAGTTTTGATTTCGCTTGAAATTGATTCGTTAGTTTAGCCTGACGGTAAGGACCGCCTTGAAAGAAGATCAATCCTCCAATCTTATAATTCGTAATCAGTTTTTCGATGGCATTCGTGTGAACTGTATCCTTATTGGAATAAGCGGCAACCATAAAAAGTTGGCCAACGCGTTCATCAAAAGACATCTGGTTGTAAACGCTGTCCACCCAAACGGATTGTTCGGTTCTGCGGTTTTTTTGCGCAAGCGAAATTTGACTAATAAATACAAGTACGAGGATGAAATATTTCATGGGGAAATGATTTTAGAAAAAACGACTGTGCCAGCTGTCTCTTGCCGGAACTTCCCACGATTCGTTGTATTCTGCGATATTGTTTACCAGGTTATTAAAAACAATTGTGTTGCCTGTAACAGCCTTATCTTTGGCCATTTTCTTGAAATCAATCAAAGGTTTGTGGGCAACATGTTCTCCTAATTTGAACGTAACATTCATCTTGTCCAATAAATCCACCTCGTATTTTTTTTCCAAACTCTGGATAAAAGCAACCGAAGAATCTATGGAACATCCCGTAGCGGCTTGCGCTTCTTGATTGACCGCCAAAATAATGAAACGGTTGTATTTCAATTGAAATGAAGCTTCAAGACCAGTTCCGTGGGCTGCCCAATTTTCAACGAAAACTTGCAGATCCTTTTCGATTTCTGCAAACTCTTCGTCAGTGAATTTTCTATTGGATTGATAAATCCAAATTCTGGATTCTTCTGGCAAATTTTCGAATGGAACGTACATTTGATTTTAGATTTATGATTTTAGAATTCAGATTTGAGATTACAAATCCTGTGCATTTGCAATTAATTCGGCTACATCCATTACTTTGATTTCGCCTTCTTTTTCTTTGTTTTTTACACCATCGGTAAGCATTGTATTGCAAAATGGACAACCTGCAGCAATTACCTGAGGTTGCGTTTCCAAAGCATCTTCAGTTCTTTCGATGAAGACTTCTTTATTACCAGGCTCTGCATCCTTAAACATTTGAGCACCACCTGCACCACAGCATAAACCATTTGCTTTGGAGCGTTTCATCTCTACCAATTCAGCATCTAATTTCTGGATTAATTCTCTTGGTGCTTCATAAACGTTATTAGCTCTTCCGAGATAACAAGGGTCGTGAAAAGTAATTCTTTTTCCCTTGAATTGTCCGCCTTCAATGGTCAATCTTCCGTCGTCCAACAACGATTTTAAGAATTGTGTGTGATGAACAACTTCATATTTTCCACCTAATTCCGGATATTCATTTTTTAATGTGTTGAAACAATGTGGACAAGCAGTAACGATCTTTTTTGCTTCATAGGCATTTAGAACTTCAATGTTCATCATAGCCTGCATTTGAAACAAAAACTCATTTCCTGCTCTTTTTGCAGGATCGCCTGTACAGCTTTCCTCGGTTCCTAAAACTGCAAAAGAAACATTCGCACGATTTAGAATCCGAACGAATGCTTTGGTTATTTTTTTTGCCCTATCATCGAAACTTCCTGCGCAACCCACCCAGAACAATACTTCTGGCTGTTTTCCTTCGGCAAGCATTTCGGCCATTGTTGGCACATTTAAAATCTCTGACATATACTAATGTTTATTTGGTGATTCGGGTATTTGTTAATTTGTTTCGAATAAACAAAAGATCAAATAAACGAATCAACTATTCGTGGTGTTCGTCATCAAAAACTTGAATCGTAACTTCTTTATCTACTAAATCAGTAAATTTTCCTCTGTAGCGAGTTGCCTTTACCAAATGATTATCAATCCAGTGATAATTTCCTCCGCGTGGTTTTCCGAAAAGGATTCCGTGGTATTTAAAACCGTGTTTCTTCAACCAAATTTCGGTATATTCTCTGTGGGCTTCGGTTCTTGAAGTGAAAAAGAAGATGATATGACCTTCATCATACCATTTATTTAAGGTGATCAATGCATCCGGATACAATTCAGCCGTAAGCATTCTTTCTGGTTCTTCGTTTGGAATATCATCACAAACGGTTCCATCAATATCAATTAAATAATTTTTTACTCCTTGAGGTAAAACTGGACTGATTGTATGTCCGTTTTCAGTGGCTGTAACCAGTTGCTTGTCTAAATCTTCAGTTTTCATTTTCGTTTTGTTTCTAATTTATTTTTGATTTGAAATTAAAAACACCCTTAACCTCACTTATAAGAGAATTTTTATATACTAATTTTCGTTTTTCCAGTTCAAACGGTCCTGTTGGCTATACTGCCAAGGTGCTCCGTTATTTTCTACATTTGTCATCATCGCATTCAAGGACATTGGCGCCGCACTTTGTTCCATTACCAAGTAACGTCTCATATCCATAATAATCGAAAGCGGGCTGATATTTACCGGACATTCTTCCACACAAGCGTTGCAAGAAGTACAAGCCCAAAGTTCTTCAGGCGTGATGTAATCGTTTAGAAGCGTTTTATTGTCTGGAACAAAAACACCTTTGTTGGCATCTATATTATTTCCAACTTCAACCAATCTATCACGCGTATCCATCATGATTTTACGTGGAGATAACTTTTTTCCGGTAATATTTGCTGGACAAGAAGAAGTACAACGTCCACATTCAGTACAAGTATAGGCATTCATCAATTGCACCCAATTTAAATCCTGAACATCACTTGCTCCAAATTTTGAAGGGACTGCATCGGCATCAACTGGAGCTGCTGCAAACGGATCTGCATTTGGATCCATCATCAATTTTACTTCATTTGTAACCGACTCAAGGTTATCAAATTTTCCTTTCGGATTCAAATCTGCAAAATAAGTGTTTGGGAAAGCAAGCAAAATGTGCAAATGCTTTGAGAAATAGAGATAATTCAAAAAGATCAATACACCAATAATATGTAACCACCATGCCGCCCTTTCAACAATGTAAACTGTTCCATTCGGCATTCCATCAAAAATAGAAGCTATATATTGACTTACCGGAAAAGCACCAACTTGATGAAAATCCATAAAGCCTCCGCTTACATTTTGTAAATGATAGTCTGCTGCATTCATCAATAGGAATAAAGTCATTAAAACAACTTCGAAGTACAAGACATAATTGGCATCACTTTTTGGCCATCCTTTCAAATCAGAATGAATGAATCTTTTTAGTTTGATAAAATTTCTTCTTGCGTAAAAAATAATTGCTGCAACCAAGACAAGTGCTGCCAAAATCTCGAAGAAACCAATTAGAACGTCATAAAAGCCCCCCATAAAACCAAAAACACGATGGGTTCCGAAAAGTCCATCGATGATGATTTCGAGCATTTCTATGTTGATAATGACAAATCCTACATAAACAATGATGTGAAGGATTCCCGAAACCGGCCTTTTAACCATTTTAGATTGCCCAAGAGCAATCATTGCCATGTTTTTCCATCGTTGAGAAGGATTATCGGAACGATTAATATCTCTTCCCAATTTAATATTGCGAATGATTTTCTTGACATTTAAAGTAAAATATCCGACTCCTAAAATCAGGAGTATAGCAAAAAATATATTATCTAAATAACTCATATACTGATTTTTACTTTATCGTATCTGCTACTTTTGGTGCTACATAAGGCTTGTTCTTTTTACCAAAAAGAGAAACATTGATGTATCGCGTTGGATTAAGTCGTAAATCTTGCAGTAATAACTCTAATTCTTTTGAAGTTTTAGTGAAATTATTGTACATCGCATCATCCTTGAGTAATTTACCCATTGTTCCTTTTCCAGTTTCTAAATCCTTTACAATTTTATTTACACCATCGAGTGTTTTCTCTAGATTATTAATTGCTTCACCTATTTTTGCTTTAGCAATTGTATCGGAAACTTTAGAGAAGTTTGAAGATATTTTTTCGAAATTGGTTACAACACCGTCAATTTTACCTTTATTGTTGTCCATAATTTCACTTAGACTTTTAGAAGTCTTGCTGAAACTAGCCATTGTGGCATTAAGATTTTCAATACTGGCTTTCAGATTGTTTTTGGTTTTAGCATCTAATACATCATTCAAGTTACTGATAAGAGAATCGGCACTAACCAAAACAAGCTCAACTTTCTGCTGAACAGGGGCCAATTTATCTCCCAAACCAGTTAACAGGCCTGGAACTATTCCACTTTTTAAAGTATCGCCAGTTTCAGCCTCTGATTTATCATTTAAATTAGGAATAATCTGCAATTGTTTTCCACCAATAAAACCGGGCTCATAAAGATTTACGACACTGGATTTAGAAATAGGAAAATCGCTCTTGATTTGAATTTCAACTGTTAGCTTTGCTGTTTCATGGTGCAGTTTTATGGCTGTAACTTTTCCTACAGCAAGACCACTAATCGTTACTGGTGCTGAAGGTGCCAATCCTTCAACGTTGTCAAATTCAACATAGAAGGTTCTATAATTTGAAAGCAAGTCGCTCCCTTTTAAAAAACTGTATCCCCAAATGAATAGTAATATTGAAGCAATTACTAATATAGCTGTTTTAATCTCTCTTGTAATTTTCAAAGTATAGCGTTTTTATCAAATTTAGAATAAAATATCAGAAACTAAGCTTTATTTTAGTTTTTAATAACATCCTGCAAATTTACTTTTTTTCCGTCTTTAAATGCAATTATGTATGCAGAATCGAAACCTTTTGATTTTGCTTCGGCTAAATTTTGCTTTGCGACATTATAATCTGATGTATTGCCGTACATATATTTGAACAATGTTCCATTATCAGTAGCGATTGACAAATTGTTTAATCCCTTGAAATTAGCTGGAGTTAAGTCTAATTTTTTTCCACTTGCAGAAATCTGAACTTTGAAGACTACACCATTAGAATCATCTGCTTTTGCAACTTCTTTTGGTTCATCCCTAGTAACAGTTTTTACACTTTCTTCTTTTTGGACAGGTTCATTTTTTGGAACATATTTCTCAGCCACTGGCTCATTATCACCTGACCCAAAATATTCTTTTTTATAACTAAATACAGCGTTCGCAATGGTTCTAGCTAACTCATCCTGTCCTTCACTGGAATTAACGTATGCACCTTCTTCCTTATTCGATATAAAACCCAATTCAATCAACGCTCCCGGCATAACTGTCGCGTCCAAAACCCATATCGGCGCTTGCTTGACACCTCTACTTTTTCTTTTCAAAACTGTTCTAAAACCTTCTTGAATTTTTCCAGCAATACTAATACTTTGATCAAGATATTGCTCTTTAAGTAAGTTTAAACCAAGTGTTGTTTCTGGAGATTTTGGATCAAAACCTTTGTATTTCAATTTATAATCCGCTTCGAGCTCGATTACCTGGTTTTCTTTCTTTGCTACTTCAAGGTTCATCGCACTTCTTGACATTCCCATTACAAACGTTTCTGTTCCATAGGCTGCATAATTTGCGTTTCCGTTACAGTGAATGGATAAAAACAAATGGGCTGCTTCTCTGTTTGCGATATGAGCTCTTTCGGTTAATTCAATAAAGACATCTGTTTTTCGAGTATAAACAACTTCAATGTTTGGATTTTTTTCGAGGATTTTACCCAATTCCAACACAACATTAAGTGCTATGTTTTTTTCAACAAAACCGTGATGCGAAGCTCCCCAATCCTTTCCTCCATGACCTGCATCAAGCACAACTTTGAATTTACCCGATTGACCGAAAGTTAATGATGAAAAAAAACATGCAAGTATGATCAGAAAAGATTTAATTTTGTTTGTGGAATTCATAATTCTTATAAAAGTTAATTTTAATAGAAACCTTGTGGTTATAATTTTGAAAAGTACTTATTTTGATGAAAATTTATATTAAGTTTGACACTTCAAAAATTGAGCCATCTTTTTACAAAAATAGCATTTAAACCTTTGCGTACAAACTTATTTCATATCGTTTTATTAGCATTTTTTTTAACACTGGGAACCTCAAATACTTATTCTCAGGAGTTACCTAAAAAGAATACATCTATCCGTGCTGAAAAACAAACAGATACCACAAAAATTGCCACAACTTCAACAGATACAATCCTAAATATTGTTTCAGACACACCAGCTGTAGTTGTAGATACTTTAAAGCCAAAAAAATCAACTTTAGATGGAATTGTTAAGCGTAAGGCTGTTGATTATGAAAAAGTAGATCAAAAAAATAAATTACTTACTCTTTATAACCAAGCTGAGCTTTACTATTTAGATGTAGAGCTTAAATCTGGAATAATTGTAATGGATTATGCCAAAAATGAAGTATATGCTGGCAGAATCAAAGACAGTACCGGAGCCTACACACAAAGACCCGTTTTTAAGCAAGGTTCAAATGTGGTTGAACCGGATTCCATTCGTTTCAATTTTAAAACTAAGAAAGTTTTGATTTGGAATTCTCGAAGCAAGCAGGGTGAGCTAAACTTCATTGCTGAAATTGCTAAAAAGGAAAATGATTCAGTGTATTTTATGAAAAATGTAAAATTCACTACTGCAGAAGATATTGATGATCCAGAATATTATTTTCTGGCCCGTAAAGCTAAATTTGTTCCGAAAAAGAAAGTTGTGGTAGGATTGACCAACATGGTCATTGCAGATGTCCCAACACCTATCGGTCTTCCTTTTGCCTTTTTTCCAATGACCGAAACAAGTCAATCAGGTGTCATTATGCCTACCTTTACTGACACAAGAAGACAAGGTTATTCACTTCAAAATGGCGGATACTATTTTGCCTTGAGCGATAACTATGATCTAACTTTCCTTGGAGATTATTATACCAACGGGAGTTATGCGCTTCGTTTTGAGTCGAGTTATGCCAAACGTTATCACTTTAGAGGAAATGTAAATATACGTTTCGAAAATCAAATTACGAGTGAGCGTGGATTTCCCGATTATTCAAAATCAAACATCTACAATATTCAATGGTCGCATTCTCAGGATGCAAAAGCAAATCCAAATTCGAGGTTTTCTGCTTCTGTGAACTTAGGTAGTAGTACTTATTTTCAAAATTCATTGAACCAAGTCAATGTAGGTTCTCGACTCAACAACACAATGAGTTCCTCCATTTCTTACTCCAAGACATTCAACTCAGTACCTTCAGTAAATATGTCTGTTACGGCATCTCACCAACAGAATACGCAAACGCAACAAATCAATATGACATTGCCAACGTTGCAATTAAGTGTAGATAGGATTTTCCCATTTGCTGCTGAAGATGCCCCAAAGAAAGGTTTTATCAAAAATATCAATCTGCAATATAACTTGAGAGGAGAAAATAGAATTGCCACAACGGATTCTCTATTTTTTAAATCCGAAATGTTTAGAGATGCAAAAATGGGCCTACAGCATTCTATTCCTTTAAGCACCAACTTTAAAGTTTTTAAGCATTTTAGTGTTTCCACCGCTATAAATTATAACGAGGTTTGGTATACTAAAACAATCAACAGAAATTTTGATTATGAAAAGGGTGAAGTTGTAGAGAAGGAAGTGAATGGTTTTGATGCATATAGAACCTATTCGTTTTCTAGCAGTGTAGGAACAACAATTTATGGAACTTTTAATTTTGGTGAAGATAAAAAAATACAAGCCATAAGACACGTCATGCGTCCATCCGTATCCCACAGCTACACTCCTAGCTTTGAAAAATATTGGGATACTTATGATACCGATGCATCTGGAACAATGAGAAAAGACTACACCCGATTTGAAGGCGGTATTTTTGGTGTTCCCGGACAAAATTATTCAAATAATATTGGTTTAAGTTTAAACAATACTTTTGAAGCAAAAGTTACCGATAGGGATTCTACCAAAACAGAGCCTAAAAAAGTAATGCTTTTGAACAATCTTAATTTTTCTACTAGCTATAACATTGCCGCCGATTCTTTACCATGGAATCCAGTTCGTGTGAGTGGTGGAACTCTTTTATTTAAGGAGAAAATGAATGTAAATTTTGGAGCAACCTTAGATCCGTATGCACTTAACAATGCAAATAGAAGAATCAATAAATACAATATTGATAATGGTGGAAGCCTTTTCAGGATGACAAGTGCAAACATTACCATAAACTATTCACTTACGAGCAAAGGCAATGAAAAAGCCGACAATAAGAATGAACAAGGAGCTCGAAATGGAGGTCGGGAAGATGATCTATTTGGTACAAATACCGATTTTAGCGACCGGCGTAGAGGTCAATTTGGCGAAGATGAAGAGAAAAAAGATGAAGATGACGCCTTTGATGGATTTTTCAACACTAAACTCCCTTGGGACATGACCTTAGCCTATTCGTTGACCTATGGAAATATGGCGCGACAGAATGAAATTACCGGTAATTCAATTATGATTTCTGCCAATGTTGACGTTAGCCCTAAATGGAAAGTTGGAGTTTCGACAGGTTATGATTTTGTTCAAAATGGTGTAACCTTTACCCAGCTTCGTTTTGAAAGAGATTTGCTAAGTTGGAGGATGGATTTCAACTGGACTCCTTTTGGAGAAAATGCATACTGGGGCTTCTTTATAGGTATTAAATCTGGAATGTTGAGCGACATCAAATGGGAAAAAAGAACCCAGCCTGATAGGGTGATTCGATAGTATCTGAATCATCATCTGACCACTACTCTATCATTTGTGTTTATGGATTGTTGGTTATTTATGGTCTATTTTTTAGTTGCGTGCGTTTGAAATAATGTACCGTGCGTTTGCAATAATGTACCGTGCGTTTGAAATAATGTACCGTGCGTTTGGAATAATGTACCGTGCGTTTGCAATAATGTATCGTGCGTTTGCAATAATGTACCGTGCGTTTGCAATAATGTACCGTG
>NZ_JBMGQS010000032.1:0-29353 GCF_049060005.1 Flavobacterium sp. PLA-1-15
GATTGGGCTGGGACGGTACCTACAACGGACAGCCACTGCCAGCAACGGATTATTGGTTTACTCTCGATTACGAGGAAGAAGGAATTAGAAAAGAATTTAAAGCACATTTTTCATTAAAACGTTAACCCTGATGAATTTCAAAAAAGGATATTTAGTATTATTATTGTTCATATCACAAATTTCATTTTCGCAAGAAGGTATTGCAGTTTATACAGATTATTTATCAGATAACTATTATTTGATACATCCATCAATGGCAGGTGCCGCAAATTGTGCCAAAGTTAGAGTTACGGCTCGTCAACAATGGTTTGGTGATGATAAAGCCCCAGCATTGCAAACTGCCAGTTTTAATGGTAGCTTAGGAGAACAATCTGGAGGGGGAATTATATTGTTTAATGACAGGAATGGTTATCACTCGCAAAAAGGTGTAAAATTGACTTATGCTCACCATATTATGTTTTCCAGATCAGATGTTGATTTGAATCAATTGTCTTTTGGTATGAGTGTTGGTTTGGTTCAAAGTGAATTAGACCAGAGTGAATTTGAAGAATTTGACCCAATTGTTGATGGAAGAATTCAAAAGGATTCTTATTTCAATGTAGACATCGGAGCATCTTATAACTATTTAGAGTTTTATACTCATTTGACCTTGAAAAATGCTTTGGAGTCAAGGAGAGATATCTATACAGACGTAGAACCTGATAACTTGAGAAAATTATTGTTTAGTGCTGGGTATGTTTTTGGAGATAGTGATCGTTTGCAATGGGAACCTTCGTTTTTGTTTCAATACACAGATGAAACTAAAGAAAAATCTATTGATTTGAATTTAAAAGTCTATAAGGATTTAGAATTTGGTAAGCTTTGGGGAGGTTTCTCTTATAGAAGAAGTTTTGAAGCTACACAGTATGAAGATAACGGAAGTGTTAATAAGCAAAATTTACAGTATTTGACGCCTATTGTAGGTCTTAACTACAAAAATCTAGTATTTGCTTATCAGTACTCACATTTGTTAGGAGATATACAGTATGCGGGTGGTTTTCATCAATTTACATTAGGAATCAATCTTTTCTGTAAGAGAGAGAAATGGGATTGTAACTGTCCTGCTATTAATTAATTTTAGTGTTGAAATAATCAAAAGTCCCGATAGTATCGGGACTTTTTTTTAAAAATAAATTTATGGTGATTAAAAGTGTAAACGGGAAGAGTCCATCTATCCCAGAAGATTGTTTTGTGGCAGAAAATGCCACCATTGTTGGAGAAGTTTCTTTTGGTGCAAATTGCAGTGTTTGGTTCAATGCAGTGATTAGGGGAGATGTGCATTTTATAAAAATAGGTGATAAAGTAAATATCCAAGACGGTGCAATAATCCATTGTACCTATCAAAAACATCCAACGATTATTGGGAATAATGTTTCTATCGGTCATAATGCCATCGTGCATGGATGCACAGTAAAGGATAATGTATTGATAGGAATGGGAGCTATAGTTATGGATAATTGTGTTATTGAAAGTAACTCAATTATTGCGGCAGGTGCAGTGATAACTCAAAATACTGTTGTCGAGTCGGGAAGTATATATGCTGGCGTTCCTGCCAAGAAAGTTAAAGATATTGACCAATCAGACTTTGCAGGAGAGATAGAAAGGATTTCAAATAATTATGTAATGTATTCTAGCTGGTTTAAGTAGTTAGAAATCTTTTTGTTGAATAGTGTATTTGTTGTTTAAGATTTCTGACAAAACCTTAGAATCAGTATTTGTGTAAAATTGTGTACTAACATTTTTTGAATTACTAAAGCCAACCTTTTCATTCAAAATATTTTGAGTTTGTTTAGCGACTGCTTCACCAGAATCGATGATCTTAATGTGCGGAGGTAGAATCTTCTTTATCTGTGGTATAAGATAGGGATAATGACTACATCCTAAAACAAGATAATCTATATTGGCTTCAATCATTGGATTTAAGTAGGATTTAAGCAGCTCAAACATTTCTGTAGAGTTGGTGTCTCCATTTTCAATTAATTGAACTAAACCGTGTCCAATTTGCTCTATAATGGTCGTATCTTGATAAAGTTCAACAGCTTTATTGAACAGTTCACTGTTTAAAGTTCCTTTTGTGGCAAGAATACCAATGATTTGTGTCTTAGAATTATTTACAGCAGGTTTAATAGCTGGTTCTATTCCGATAAAGGGAGTGTCATATTTAGCGCGCAATACTTTTATTGCATTTGTTGTAGCGGTGTTGCACGCAACCACAATTAGTTTTGAATTATGGTTTAATAAATATTCCGTATTCTTTATACTTAATTCAATTATCTCTTCCTTCGACTTCTGCCCATAAGGTGCATTTTTACTATCAGCTAGGTAAATAGTGCTTTCGTTAGGTAGTAATTCATGTATTTTGGTCCAAATAGAAGTACCGCCAATTCCGGAGTCAAAAAGGCCAATAGGATTATTATTTGTCATAAAAACAAATATAAAAAAAACTGCCCAATCAAATAAATGATTGGACAGTTTTTATATATGAATGTTTTTTTAGAATCCTAAATCTTTTTTTACATCAGCTGTAAGATCAGTTCCATCGGCTAAAATAAAGCTTGCAATGTCACCAACATATTGGAATCCTTTTGCCTTACCTACTTTTTCAATAGAAGCTTTAATTTTAGATTGTATTGGTTTCATCAAATCCATTTGCTTTTGTTGCAATTCTTTTTGAGCGTTTTGACCATACTCTTGGATTCTTTTTTCCATATCCTCCACTTCTTTTGAACGTTCCTTGTTTATTACATCAGTTACTTGTTCAGCCTCAGCAGCATATTTTTGATATTTAGCCTGAAGTTCGTTTCTAAGTGTTGTGAATTCAGCTTCATAAGTTTGGCTTAATTTTTCAATTTGCTTTTGTGCATCAATAACAGCAGGCATTTTTGTCATTAGCTCTTCTACATTAACGTGGGCTATTTTTGTTTGAGCGTTAACTTGGTTTGCTCCAAAAAATAAAACTGCAGCAAGTAGTAAAGTTTTCAATTGTTTCATCATTTTAAATATTAATTAATTTTATTTGTTATTTGTTCTCTTCTGTTTTCTTTTCAGTTTCTTTTTGATCCTCTTTTGCTTTTTTAGCGGCTTCTCTATCGGCTAGTACTTTCGCTTTTTTATCGGCGATTGCTTTTTTTCGTTCTTCTAGTTCTTTCGCTTTAGCATCTGCGGCCGCTTTTCTAGCATTTTGTTTATCTACAGCTGGTGTTTCTGCTTGTGCAGAATCAGAGGCAGTTATTTTTTGCTTTTCTTCAGGTTTTGATGCAGCATCGTTGGCCTTTTTTTCTTCTTCTGTTTTTGGTTGTGCTGGCTTTTTGCCGTTTTTCTCATCAATTTGCTGTTGCCTTTTGGCTAAGGCAGCTTCTCTCTTTTCTTGAGTGGCTAATTTTCTTTCTTCCACTAATCGTTCTCTTTCGGCTTTTCTTTCAGCATTAAGTTTTTCTCTTGCTGCTTTCTTGTCATCCAAAGCTTTTTGTCTTTGTGCCAAGTCAGAATTTTGATCTTGTAAATCTTCTTGGTATTCTTTTATTTCTTCTTCCTTGAGTTCTTTTTTGCTCAATTGACCTCTTTTAGAACTTCTTGTCAAACTTCTGATAACTGCATCACTAATGTCAAATCTTTTTGCAGCGAAAAGCACTGTTAAGTCTGAGGATTTATCTAATACGAAATCATATTTTTTTTGTTCGGCTATATCCTGTACCGCTGTAAAAACTTGGTCCTGGATTGGTTTTACCATAACGGCTTTTTGAACAATTAAATCTCCATTTGGTCCAAATCTTTTTTCTTGAAAGGCAGTCAATTCGCCTTCTTGAAAGAGAATTTCTTCTTCACGTTCTTCAATGAGTTCTTTAGTTAAAAGGACTCTTTCGGTTTTTAAAGATTCTTTTAATTTAGTGATTTCATTTTTCTTTACTTCTATTTCTTGTTTCCATTTTTGAGCTTTTTGCTCTAACTGATTTTTTGCTTCAGTAAAATCGGGAACATTTTGCAAGATATATTCCATGTCAATATATCCTATACGAATACCTCTTGCAGTTTGTGCATTAGCTGTGAATGCTACAGTAATTAATAATAGTACTAAAAAATGCTTTTTCATAACGTTAACAGTATTAGAAAATATCGTGCCAAAATCATTAGAATTGTTGCCCGATAATGAAATGCGTTTCCCATCCATTCTTTTGAGTTGCTCCTGGAAGTGCATCAAATCCGTGTGCAAAATCAATACCTAGAAGACCAAATGCCGGCATAAATACTCTCAAACCAAATCCAGCAGAACGTTGCAGTTGAAAAGGATTGTAGTTTTTAAAACCTGTATAGGCCGCCCCAGCTTCAACAAATGTCAATACATAGATTGAGGCTTGCTGTTTCAAAGTTAATGGATATCTAAGTTCTAACGAAAATTTATTGTAAATTGTTGCACCGTCCTGTGTATTTTGTCCAGTATTTGGATTATAATTATAAGGCGTTAGCGATTGATTTGGATATCCTCTCAATTGTATCACTTCTCTTCCATCTAAGGCAAAATTTGCAAGACCATCTCCTCCAAGGAAGAATCTTTCAAACGGTACATCTCCTCTTTGGCTGTTATAATTTCCAAGGTAACCGAACTCTACTAAAGAACGGAGTACTAATTTCTCATAAAGTTTTGTATAAACATCGCCTTTCAGTTTAACCTTATAATATTCCAGCCAGTTAAACTTTTTCTGATCTACTTTCGATTGATCAGCGGCAGCTTCTTGATAGGTGTCAACTTTGTAGTAAATCGTAGATCTTACACCATTTGCTCCAACAACTTCTTCGCTTCCTAAATAATCACCAACCCTTACAGTTCTGTCATTTTTATCGTTGAATTCTGAAGTGCTTCTTAGTTTGTATTCTTCTTTATCGCCAAGGTTATTGTAGTCAATATTGTTCCATAATGAATAAGGAGGTGTGATTTTAGCAGTTATGCTAAATTCAGAACCGTACATTGGGAAAATTGGATTTGTACCTTTGTTATTACGGGATAATCCAACTGTGTAGGCAAAGTTTCTTGAAGAACCGTTTCCAAACGTAAACAATCCTGTGTTGTAGTTGTTCAAATCATAGTATTGGAAACTCAACGCTTGTGATAATGTAAATGAGTCATCTGGAACACTCAATCTTTTTGCCAATCCAACAGAAAGCGAAATGATATTGAAACTTCTGCTTCTGTCAACGCTATTGGTGCTGAAATTGTTTAGGAATTGCTTACTGTAGGACAATGAAGTACTGAAACTTACTGGTTTTTTACCTCCAAACCATGGTTCAGAAAATGATAAACTGTAGGTTTGGAAATAGCTACTTCCTTGCAAACGAAGCGCTACTTTCTGACCATCTCCCATTGGAAGCGGTTGATAGGCGTCTTTGTTGAAAATATTTCTTGCAGAAAAGTTGTTGAACGATAGTCCAAGTGTCCCGATAAAACCTCCACCACCGTAACCACCCTGTAGTTCAATTTGGCTGGATCCTTTTTCTACCAGTTGCCATTCGATATCGACTGTTCCTGCAGCAGGATCAACATTTTTAAAGGCTGGGTTGATTGCTTCAGGATCAAAGAATCCCATTGCTCCAATTTCACGAATTGATCGGATTAAATCTTCTTTGCTGTATTTTTGACCTGGTTTTGTTCTAAGTTCACGATAGATTACTTCATCGTTAGTTTTGTCATTTCCAGTAACAGTAATTTTATTGAAATAAGCCAGAGGTCCTTCTAAAATTCTAATTTCAAAATCTATTGTATCGTTTACAGTTCGAACTTCGACAGCATTGATTTGTGAAAATAAATAACCATTATTTTGGTATAAATTTGTAATGTCGTCACCATCAGGTTTTGTTTTGTCGGCTATTCTTTTTTCCAGAAGAACACCATTGTAGACATCTCCTTTTTTAATACCTAACATTGTGTTCAATCCCCTGTCAGTATAAATAGTATTTCCTAAGAATTTAATATCTCCAAAATAGTATTTTTTCCCTTCTTCAAGATTGATTTTTATAGCAAGTTTGTTTTTTTCTTTATCATAAGTGATTGAATCAGAGATGATCCTTGCGTCACGATATCCTTTTTCTTTGTATTTTTCGATAACGCTAACCAAATCTTCTTCATACTTTTCCTTGATGAATTTAGATCTTTTTAGAACACGGATAAAATTGATTTGCTTGGTGTTTTTCATTGCATTTCGCAATTTACGATCAGTAAATTTTTCGTTTCCAGTAAAATCAATTGATGAAATTTTTACCTTCTTGCCTTTATCGATGGTAACAAGCATTTTAACTTCATTTCCTGAAGTTGTATCGGGTATTGTTGTAATGTTTACTTTAGTATTGAAAAAACCATCCTTTTTGTATTTATTTTCAATATAGTTTTTTGTAGTAGTAACTAAGTTTTCGTTGACAATTTTACCTTTTGTAAGGCTGTTGTCTTTGATCAGCGCTTCGGTTTTAGATTTTTTTACTCCTGTAATTTTTACCTCGCTTAGTTTTGGAAGTTCATTGATGTTCAACTCTAAAAAAATACTGTCGCCTTCAATTTTATTTACATAGAAATCAATATCGCTAAAAAGGCCAAGCTTTCCTAATTTTTTAATGGCATTGCTAATCTCTTCTCCTGGAACGGTTATTCTTTGTCCTTTTTCAAGGCCAGTAAAGGTAACAACAGTTTGTTGATTGTAGCTTATTTTTCCAGTTACATTAATATCTGCAAGAATGTAGGGTGTTCCCTGATCAAAAGGAACTCTATCTTGAGCTATTGTTTGAGAAATACTTCCAAAAAATATTATCGTGAAGAAGAATTGTATGCTTTTATTTAACACTAAAAAATTATTTAATTTGTTCACTAGTTTTTCCGAATCTGCGTTCTCTTTTTTGATAACTAAGGATAGCCTCATATAAATGTTGTTCTGTAAAATCTGGCCAAAGAACATCTGTAAAATATAATTCTGCATAAGCTATTTGCCAAAGCAGGAAATTACTGATTCTATGCTCGCCACTGGTTCTTATTAATAAATCTACATCCGGTAAATTTTGCGTGTAAAGATGCTGATTAATAATTGATTCGTCAATAGCGTCAATTGAAATTATATTATTTTTAACTTTACTACTTATGTTTTTAATTGCCGAAAGAAGTTCCTCCCTTGAACCATAGCTTAATGCAAGGGTTAAGGTCATTCTGGTGTTGTCTTTTGTTTTGTTAATTACTTCTAAAAGTTCCTTTTGAACACTTTTTGGAAGCGTTTCAAAATTACCAATTGTATTGAGTTTTATGTTGTTATCGACAAGTGTTTTCAATTCATTTTTCAATGAACTGATTAGGAGTTTCATTAAAGTGTCAACTTCCAGTTTCGGGCGGTTCCAGTTTTCAGTGGAAAAAGCGTATAAAGTAAGATTTTCAATTCCTAATCGGGCACAACATTCAACAGTTGTTCTAACTGATTTTGTTCCATTTTCATGGCCAAAAGCCCTCAAGAAACCTTGTTTTTTTGCCCAACGTCCATTGCCGTCCATGATTATGGCAAGATGTTTGGGTAAATTATCTTTGTTTATGTTGTCTAGTAAATTCATTTTTTAATCACAGTAGCAGGGCTTGTTTCCAAATGTGTATGTCAAGGTAAATCCTGAAACGATATACCAATCATTACTGTTTATATTTCCGAATCTTAAATCTTTTAAATCATCGTTTTTAGGAAAACTTCCGTCAATGTCATCAGCAAAAGTATACCTCGGGCTGATTTCAAAACCTAAAACCAAATGCGGTGTTATATTCGATTTTACACCAACCGCCATAGGAATTGAAAATGTTCCATGGCTAGAATCCTTTCTGGCATCTGCGCTTGTTCCATCATCAACTACATACAATCCGTTGTAATGGGTGTAATTCAAACCTAAAAATACATAAGGCGTTATCTGTCTTTCCAGGTCGTGCAAATTGAAATCAAAAAAATTAAATTCAAGGCCTAAAGATACTTCTTTTATGGTATTCTCAAAGTCATAATCGCGTTGTTTTCGTCGTTCATCTTTTGAGTTTTCATCATCACCGGTAAGTTTTACATTTGTAATAGATGCTCTCCAAGAATGTCTCGGACTCTTATTCCACTTATAAATCAATCCGTAAGCAAATTCATTCGGCTTCAGGTAAGTCATTGAGCCAACATCGCCTACAAAATTGCTACCGCCTGCAAAAACACCAATTTCGTGTATTTGGGCATTAGTAGCTGTAAGGCTTAGAAGGCAAATTAATGTCAAAAAGAGTCTATTCATCGGTTTAAAAATAGCGTGCAAATATAACAAATCTGACTACTAAATGGTTAACTATTTAGTATTTATGATGAATTATATTAAAACGGGTTATTATTATGTAAATTATTTATCCAATCAAAGGAATAACAAACGATAATAAAGTGCTTTGTAGTATAAACAAGCGGTAGAATATATTTTTAATTTCTTTTGTCTTCGCCCCAAAGAAGTTTGTTTCGAAGCGTTTTTAGAAAAGTTTCTTCTGGAATTTCGACCATATTGATTTGAAAAGGAGTTTTCTTGATGGTCAAGATTGCTTCGTTGTTTATAGAGGTGATTCTTGAATCCAAAGAAACCAGATATTGGTCCTCTCTGCCTGAAACTTTCAGTCGGATTTCAGTATTGTCAGGGATAACTAAAGGTCTTGCATTTAAATTATGAGGAGCAATAGGAGTGATGACCAAACTTTTTACATCTGGAGTAAGAATTGGTCCTCCACAACTTAAGGAATAGCCCGTAGATCCTGTTGGCGTGGCAATAATTAATCCATCTGCCCAATAGGAATTCAGAAACTCCCCGTTAAGATAAGTTTCGATTGTGATCATCGAGGTGGTGTCTTTTCGGCTTACTGAAATTTCATTCATCGCAAAATTGATGTCCTGGATGTCTTTGTTTTTTGGAGAGATAATCAAGCTTAGCAATGTCCTTTTGGAGATGCTATATTTTTTATCAATCACCAATTGAAGGAAAGCTTCGATGTTTTCCTTTTGTACCGATGCAAGGAAGCCCAATCTACCTGCGTTAATCCCTAAAATAGGAACACCAGATTTTCGAACCAAAGTCGCGGCCCTCAATATAGTTCCATCGCCACCAATACTCAACAAAAGATCAAAACTCGAATTAAGCTCCTTATGAGATTTAAACGTTTTGTACTCTTTTTTAACCAGCGCTTTTTCATAGAGCATCGCTAAGAAGTTTTCCTCAATCACCATTTCAATATTATTCTGATTGAAAAAAACAAAAATGTCCCTAATGATAGGTTCCGTGCTGTTCTGGTAATATTGTCCGTAAATGGCGACTTTCATTTTTGATGTTTATTTGGTTATCCGTTTATTTGTTTAGTCGAATTAACGAATCAACAAATTGGCGAAACAACTCATTACATATTAAGGTATTTGTCCAAGTAATCAGAACGCTCCTTCAAGCTGGTAAGGTAATTGTCTTCTTGATGTTCGGAAATGATTTCATAGCCGTATCTTCTAAAAGTCTGGATGATTTCGTTCATGCCTCCAAGGCCAATTTTTACGGTAATTTGAACCGAATGCAAGTCGGTGTTTGAGATAAAAGCGCCTAAAAGTTTTCCTCCGTTGCTTTCTACAATTTGCGCAACTTGCGACATGGAATAATCAGAAATCGTTTTTTCTACTACCAGAATTCCTCCTTGTTCTTTCAGAAAAGGTGTTTCGTTGAAAAATTTGATGACGTCGGTGATTTCATAATAGCCTACATATTTATTGTCGTCATTCAAAACGGGAACAATATTGGTATGGTTTCTTGCAAAAACTTCCATCAGGTCGAGCCAAATCATATTTGTTCGGGCATAAAAACCTTCAAGTGTGTAACGGTAGTGGGTTATTTTTTTATCAGAATCGAAAGTTTCAGCATCTTCAGAAGCAATGCTCCCGATGTAGATATTTTCTTCAACAACGGGAAAATGCGAGAAATTTACTTCTGCAAAAAAATCCTGAACATTGTCAATTGTTTCCTGACTGTCCAGCGCTTTAAAATCGTTGTTGATGTAATCTTTAATTTCTGTCATATAATCGTGTGGATAATCGATTGCAAAATAATCAAAATTTAGCATAAAACACCTTGTTTAACTTTGTATTTTTGCATCATAGAATCCCGTTAACATTCACAAAAAGTATTCCAATGACAAAATTAAGTGTAAACATCAATAAAATTGCCACATTGCGTAATGCCCGTGGCGGAAACGTGCCCGATTTGTTGCAGGTTGCAAAGGATATTCAGCAATTTGGAGGACAAGGAATCACGATTCATCCACGTCCGGATGAGCGTCATATCCGTTACCAGGATGCAAGGGATTTGAAGCCAATCGTTTACACGGAATACAATATCGAAGGAAATCCGCAACATAATTTCATCGATTTGGTTTTGGAATGCAAGCCTACACAAGTGACATTGGTTCCCGATGCGATTGGTGCCATTACGTCATCTGCAGGTTGGGACACCATTTCGCATAAAGCATATTTGACAGAAGTGGTGCAGGAATTTCAACGAAATGATATTCGTGTTTCCATATTCGTCGACCCAATTCTGAAAATGATTGAAGGTGCAAAAGAAGTAGGAACCGACAGGATTGAACTTTACACCGAAGCTTTCGCACATCAATACGGTTTAGGAAATAAAGACGGAATTCTGCCTTATATAGAAGCTTCGAACTTGGCAAATGATTTAGGTTTGGGAATCAATGCCGGACACGATTTGAGTTTGGATAACATTCAATTCTTCAAGCAAAACATCCCAAATCTGTTAGAAGTTTCAATAGGTCATGCCTTGATTTCAGAATCAATTTATCTTGGTTTGGAGAATGTAGTGAATATGTATTTGAACAAATTAAAATAATAGCTGAAGATTTTTGCTGTAAATCAGCAATCTAAAATCTAAAACCAGCAATCTAAAATCTTTAAAAATGTTGTATTCAAAAATAGAAGGAGAAGGAAAGCCATTCATCATCATGCACGGTTTCTTGGGAATGTCTGATAACTGGAAAACATTAGGAACACAATTTGCATCCGAAGGCTACCAAGTGCACATGCTGGATTTGAGAAACCACGGACGTAGTTTTCATTCGGATGAATTTAATTATAAGGCAATGGTGCAAGATGTTTACGAATATTGCATAGAAAATAAGCTCGAAACGGTTGACATGCTCGGACATTCGATGGGTGGAAAAGTGGCGATGTTTTTTGGAATGCAATACCCGGAAAAGATAGACAAATTAATTGTAGCCGATATCGGTCCGAAGTATTACCGACCACATCATCAGGATATTTTGGCAGGATTGAATGCCGTCGATTTTTCTCAAAAACCAGAACGTTCGGAAGTGGAAGAAATCCTAAAAGGGCATGTCGATGATTTCGGTACACGACAATTTTTGATGAAAAGCCTTTATTGGAAAGAACCAGGACAACTGGCGTTCCGATTCAATCTGGAAGTTTTCAATCTGGAAATTGAAAATATCGGCGAAGCTTTAAACGAAGAAGCAGTTTTTGACAAGCCAACATTATTTATAAAAGGCGGAAATTCAAATTATATAAAAGAAGAAGATTACGATTCGATAAAACGTCAGTTTCCAGAAGCAAAAATTGAAGTAATCGAAAATGCAGGACATTGGCTTCATGCCGAAAATCCGAAAGAATTTTATCAAAAGACGATCAGTTTCTTAAAACAATAAAAAAGTCCTTTCAGTTATGAAAGGACTTTTTGTTTAAAGCTAATATTTTTATTGTTTTGAAAATTTCAAAGTTGATGTCGAACCTGAATTGTCCACAGCGTTCAATAAATAAATTCCTGAAGACAATGCAGAAACATCTAAATTCAGATTGTCAGAAAGTGAAACTTTTCTAGCCATCACCACTTTTCCTGTCATATCGAAAATTTTGATTTCATTTAAATTCTTTCCTGAAACAGTAATCAAACCTGTCGTTGGATTCGGATAAACCATCAGGTTTTTGTTTGAGGTGAAATGATCGGTGCTCAGGACTGTTTCGGAGTATTTGAAAATGCCACCGGTTGTTGAATTTATTGTAAAGCCTCCTCCAAATCCAAGGCTTGCGTCTTTGAATTTTAAAGTCGTTACTTGAGTTCCAGACATTACTTCTGTCCATGTCGATCCATTATCCGTACTGTAAGCTGTATAAGAAGTACTTGAATTTGGTGTCGTTCCTACGGAAACTACGGCATCCGTTCCTGGGATATATTCAATATTCCGGTTTCCAATATTTCCTGTAAATGTTTTAGCAGTCCAAGTTGTTCCTCCATTTGATGTTGAATACAAGGTTCCATTTGAACCGTAGAGCAGTCCTTTGTTGATGTCCGAAAAAGAGTAACTTCCACGAACGGTCCCTCCAAAATCAGTAATCGGAGATTGGGTTGCAGTCCAATTCAAACCTTGATTGGTCGATTTGTAAAGTCTTCCTTTGTTGGTTCCAAACCAAATGGTATTCCCAACAACGTCATAATTTACCGCATATCCATATTCACCTGCTAATGGCGCTGTGATGTTGGTGCTAGGAACTCTTGTCCAAGTAGTTCCTCCGTCGGTTGTGGTGTAAATTTCAAAATACCCTCCAGAAGGATCGCCTTGTGTGATGCCATTGTTTTCATCCCAGAAATAAACGAAGTTAGTGTAGGAATCGGGAGTGTCAAACAGAGCAGTAGTTTGTTTGGTCCAAGTGGTTCCACCATCGGCAGTTTTCCAAACACCACCGGAACCTGTCGGACTCGGAACAGCCGTAATCCAAGCAGTTGTGGCAGAAACCGCAGTAATAGAGGAAATGTTCAATGTGCTTTGACCTGTTCCCAGATTGATTGTTCCCGATGTCCAAGTATTTCCACTATCGGTACTTCTGGTAAATTGTCTTACGTTTTGAGGTGTATTGCTCGCTCCGTCATAGGCTTTTGCCCAAATAACATTGTCATCCACAATCGAGATGTCGTCAACACCACGATTTACTTGGCTGAAACCTGTTGCTTTAGAGGTCCAAAATTGCGCATGAGCACTAAAACAAGTTATGCTCAATATAATGAGTAATGTTTTTTTCATAAAAGGATGCTTAGGGTTTTAATAATCAAAAGTATGAAATTTTTAATTGCTTTGTGTTTAAGTTTCTGTCAAGTTTTTTATATTTGAGTATATAAAAACAGAAAAAAGATGGGTTTGATTATTAGAATTTTAGTTACCGCGATCCTTGTAATGTTGATTGCGAATTTTATGCCGGGCGTTACCGTTGATAGTTTTATGACTTCTGTGGTAGTGGCAATTGTCTTGGGTTTGCTGAATTTATTCGTAAAACCGATTCTTGTTTTGTTTACACTACCAGTAACAGTTATAACATTAGGATTGTTTCTGTTGGTGATAAACGCCGCAATAATAATGTTGTGTTCTAAGCTTGTAACCGGTTTTGGAATTGACGGTTTCTGGACAGCCTTGTTTTTTAGCATCATTTTATCGATTCTTCAATCGTTGACATTTGCTTTTACGGATAAAGACTGATAATTAAAGTGAACATTGTTAATTCTTTGACCCTAAAATCCGCAGGTCTCCCTTTAAACGAGTTTAAAACCCTTGCCAAGCAAGGGTTTTAATTTTTTTGATTTTGCCTTAATGGAAGAAACAAGAAAAAATGCTTAAAAAAGGGCTAAAAAAGTAACGACAAAACGCACGTTCCCCTGTAATTTTGAATCACTCAAAAATTCGGGTATAGTCTTTCCCTGTAAATAGGCGTAATTTGCCCTTCTTAGTCCAAAAAGAGCTTACCGTTATAAAGTGGAAAATGAAGTTTTTTAACCTGAAATTGCCCTCTACGAAGTCAACTTTCTCGCTGAAGGTATTTCTTAGATGTGTATAGATTATCTTGGAAATTGCCCCGATAATCATAAAGAATGTGTTCTCATTCAAGAATGAAAAAGGAAGCCTCTTCCAGTTAAAGTTGTTTTTTAAGTCATCGAAGTTTCGCTCGATTGCTCCGCGCTTATTGTAGAATTCTATTACTTCCAGAGGTGTCATCTCCCAATTGTTTGTTACGATTGCATAGTAAACAGGCTCGCCACTATCGTCGTAGATTCTCTTCACAATCAATCGATAGGTAGGGTAGTCTTTGTATATTGCAGGAGTGCTTACGAAAGGGATGTACTCTATCTCAGAATATTCATAACTGAATCCATTGGTTTTGCCAGCTTGCCAGTTCTTCGCATATCTTATGTCGTCGACAAGGGCTGTACTGCTCCTAACACGTACGAAGAAGTCGATTCCCTTGGAATCCATAAGTCCAAGTACATCTCTCTGGTATGCGGCCGAATCGCTCCTGAAGCGTTTCACCCTGATGCCTTTCTCTTCGAGCAAGTCAAGGCAACGTTCAAGGGTGTCTTTCATTTTGTACTGGGCTGAGCTGTTCCCATTTCTTCCTTCTATGTATACAGGCGTCTCTCCCATAAAGGCAACACCCGGCTGATAGCCTTTGTATTTTTCATACGTCCATTCCGTATCGTATTTTTCGGTCTCTATGATAACATTGTCATAATCCAATGTGCCGTTTAAATCTGACCCAAGTTTTTTGGCGATATCCAGCATCATGCCGTTGGTTTTCCTGTCAATGCAGAATTCATGCTTGATTCCCTTATGTGAAAAAACATCTTTTTTCTGGGAGGCAAGCTTGCGGAATATACCCGATATCCTGTCAGGAGAAGGATTTGCCAGATTTGGGATGCCTTCAAGGTGCGATTTCATCTGCACGGCATCCTCCAGTCTTTCTGCCCCGCAGAGATTTGAATATATCCAATACAGTATGATGTCGCTAAATGAATAAGTGGACTGCTTGGGTCTTAACCCAAGTTTGTCATCAATCAAATCGGAAATCTTTTTCCTTTTCAATTCATTGATTACGAAATTGATGCCTCCGAAAGGATTGATTTTCTTCTCCGAAAGGATTATCTTGTCAGACGACTAAAAATTCTTGCTTGGTATTAATTTTTTTCATAATTTTACCTTATTAAAATAAAATAGTGGAGCATATCGGTATCGAACCGATTTACTTAAAGTTGTCCGACCTCAGTAATCTCCTGAATGCCCCTCTGTATGAATTAAAGGAACTCTGCAAAGTTCCTTTTTTTTATGCCCTTTTTTTATCAAAACATATATCCCTGTATTGGGATGCCGTTCACGAACCACTCTGGCATTCCGTAATGGTATCCGGCCACATGTTCAATCTTGTATCTTATCATTTCTTCTTTGTCTACCATTCTGTTCATTGTTAGTCTTAGTATTGCTATCTGGTCTTTTATGTTTCCACCTTCTTGTATATTGATTTCCCTTGCGACGTACGAAACCGGCAACAGCTTCTTGTGTTTTTGCAACACCCATTTTACTTTGTCTTTGAAACTAGATGCCATATTATATTTCTTGGTTTTAGGAGGATTTAAAACCTCAATCCTTCGGGTCACCTTGTCGAGCTCGGTCATCAGTTCCAGTTTCTGCTTGTAGTATCCTTCAAGAGCCTTCTCAATGAGAATGGGCTTTTCCTTTTCTATAACCTCTACAGCCTTCGTTATCGAATCATACGACTGCTTTAGTGATTCCAACTCTTCGCTGAATTGCGTTGTTTTATCTTTCATTATAAAAACGTATCATTATTTTGATATGTAAATGTAATGATTAAATTTAAATGAAAATGAAAAAGCAGGAAAAATATCTTAAAGAAATTTTTTAGAAAAGATTTAGTTTATGAAAACTACTTTGGGGGTAAATTCGAACGTTTCAATACGGCTATTTGAAATCCCGACATGTAGTACCAGTAATTGTACATGAAAAATTTTTAATAGTAGATAGTCATATTAGATTGCACAAAAATTCAAATCAAGAAAGAAGTTATTGATAGCAATCCCGAGGGTATTAAGCGTGACAGAAGCTGTTTACGGAGATATTAATCTGATAATAACATCTTCAAAACTATTGAGCAATCATGATAAAAAGTGATTTGGGGCTTAACTACAATAGGAAACTTATATAGAAATGGCATAACTGTTGATTATGAATATTGCATTGCGTTTAATCATGTTCTTAAACAACGTGTTGGTATAGAAAAAAATGATGCAAATGTCGATACTATAGATATAAGTGATTGAAATGATAGCGCATATATTGTACCTTAATGGTACATTTGCACTAATAATACCAGCCACGCTTCCCTCGACCAGCGCACCTAGGCTGGTTTTCGATTTTTATGAAATATACCAAACCCTCAGTAAGTATACCAAATCAAATTGCTACGCTTAAAGCGAGGGGTTTAATTTTTACCAATGAGCAAAGTGCGGAAAATTATCTTTCTCATATAAGTTATTATAGATTAAGGGCTTATACATATCCTTTTCAAGATAATTCTGACCCTGCTCATCCTTTTACTTCGCAAGTTACTTTTGAACAAATTATACAGTTGTATGTTTTTGACAGAAAGCTACGTCTGCTGATTTTTGATGCAATAGAAAAAGTTGAGATTGCAATGAGAACTCAAATAATTTATCATTTTTCAATAAAACATGGAGCTTTCTGGCATATTAACGCTGCTCTTTATCATGATAGCATGAGGTTTGCTAATCAATTGACATCTTTGCAAACGGAAATCAACAGAAGTAAGGAAACTTTTATTGATCATTATAAAAATACATATACTACTCCATCAGACCCCCCTTGCTGGATGGCTTTAGAAGTAAGTAGCATGGGTTTGCTTTCACAGATTTTTCAAAATTTAAGACATAGTGAAGAAAAGAAAACTATAGCTAGGCATTTTGGGATAACAGATGTTCGTATTTTTGAAAATTGGATGTTTTGTTTTTGTAACCTTCGAAATATATGCGCTCATCATGGACGCGTTTGGAATAGGCGTCTTGTTAAAATAACTATTCCTTATAATACTAGAAATGAATTTATTAACAATTTGAATGTATATCCAAATAAACTATATGCTACCCTAGCTTGTCTAAGTTATATACTAAACATTATTAGTCCTCAAAACGATTTCAAACAACGACTAAAAGACATTATCGGTAATTGTCCAATGCTACAAGAACATGAAATGGGTTTTCCACTTAATTGGGAAGAAGATGCGTTCTGGTCATAATAAATTTTGGCAGGCATAAGTTGTTTACGCCAAATTTCTTTGAAACAGCAAATCTTATTATATTTGGATATAACCCCATTTCCAAATATTTATGTCAAATACCGAAATACTAAACGCGTAACTTACCAAGGCAAGACAGAAAAGCCAAGAAATCAAAGAAAAAACAGACCTATACTGTCTGAAGTACAAAAATCATCAAGATTTGGAATTTCTATTAAGGGATGAAATCCAGATGGAGATTGAGGACTTTCAATCCGAATTCAACATGTCTTCCCCACAATCCATTATGGGAAGCATAGAGGCAAGGATTTGCTTTGCAGAGACCTATGACATCTATCTTGATTTGGCCAGATATCCCCGCGAGATATTGGCTGGGCATTTAAGTAAAAAAAGCATTTAGTTCAACTAAAGGCTTTTTTTTTATAAAATGGCATAACTGTGATATGGAGCAGCATCTAGCTATGTCGCTATTGCTTTAAAATTTTCGTGCTTATGGTCTTTTCAACATTTGAAATCTTCACTATATAAGTTCCTGTTGTCAATGAACCCAAATCAATTTCCTTGGTTCCAAAAAGACTTCCTGATAAGACTTTCTGCCCAAGTATGTTGAATATCTTGAACTCTTCAAACACCTCATTGGAATCTATGAATATTTTAGAGCTGGTGGGGTTTGGATAGACCTTGAAATCAGCAATTACATTTTCATCAACGGATAGGTTGTTTTGCAGGGAAAAAATATAATCATACAAATAACTTGTAGCCGTAGGTTCCGCAAAAAATTCAAGATAATATTGTCCTGCCGGCAATGAAATCGGGATAATATTGTTTTATGTGCTTGTGATTTGTATTATATCATCAATCTGGGTATAATCAGAATCCAGCAATCTAACATTTATGCCGTTGGGCAGGCTTGTATTTACCTGAAGATTTAGCTGACTGTCTTCGTTCAAGACAAAAGTATAATTATCAAAATCATATAAATACCCTCCAACTGGCTGATTTGTAATAAATCCTTTGTATTGATTATTTCCCTCGATTCCGTATGCCAGCCAATGCTCATTTGGTTCATCCAATGCCTGCATATTCTGAAATATTTGTTTTGGTAAATCAGAATGTATCTGAGTGATTGCACTTGTTGTGTACACAAACTCGTTTTTAGGCCAAGGAAGCTCGTAAAATTCACTTAGGTTGGCATTTTCATATCGGACTATTCCATCTCCAAGAAATTGGCCTTGGAACAAGACACAGTCAGTGCAATTGCCTATGATATATGAATAATCTACATTATCAAATAAGTCCCTTTGGTTTAATCCAACAATATTACTTCCATCATTATTGACCCCGTTACAATTTATGTCATTATTGTAAAAGCCAGAACCTATGTTTGAAATGCTTTCAATACCCCCATAGAGATAGACACCTGCTACATTTGTGCTCATTTCTTTTTTCAAATCTCTATAGGCTTCCGATGATGAATTGATAAATGTTGCTAGTTGGAAATTTATTCCTGTAAATCCTCCATGTGGAGTTCCCGTTGTTGCCAACTTAGCGACATGATGATACCCGTCATTTTGCCAATTTGTTTCATTCTGAAGGTATTCCCTTGAAGCAAGGCCACCCATGCTATGGCCCATCAAAACAACCTTATTGCGACCAGTGATATTCAGAATCATTTCTATTGCTTTTTTCAGGGCCACCCCCTGCTTAGTTATTGATGCCTCATTACTCAGAACATCGTTATTTGGAGAAAATGGCTCAGACGGATATAATTGACCTTGATTATTGATGTCAAAATTTATCATGTAAAAGTCTCCGTTTGTAATGGGTTGAATATTGTAGACAGCTATGTCGGCTCCTGATGCAGGATACATAATTGTGTTTGATGTGGAGTTATTTCCATTATAATTCAGACAAAAATCTATCTGGCCTCCATAGGATAGCTGACTATTAATTAAATGGCTTTTCATATCATTCCATGTTTTTGAATTTGAATTCAATCCGTGTACGAAAATGATTGGATAAGGAAGTTTCTGGGAATGGCAGATGTTTGCCAACATAGTAAGCAAAACAACAAACGTAATTTTTTTCATGATTTGTTTTTGGTGACCCCCGTTCCAAGAAGTGCTTTAGAGTTAGGTTAAACCAAAAGCGTGGAACTAAACTCAAAATCTTCTGACAAGGTACCGCCAAGCACCCAAAACATAGATATGAGAAAGCCCACGCCATAGCGCGGCGGTCACTCATTAATCTTATGTTTTTTCTGAAGTTTTGGCGGTTTCTGTCAAAAAGATTAATAGCTTACGCTAATGATATGTAGAAATAATATTTATCTGTTCATCTTATGTTTTTAGTTGAAACAAATCTAATGATTTTCCGTATGCTGTAAAACAAGTTCTTAGTTTTTAATTGGTATGCTTAGAAGTATTTTAATTCGTAAAGCTGGATTTCCTATCGGACTAAGAGTAGCCAAATGAGGCTATTTATAACTTTGATTTGAATGGTAAAAAGGAGTAAAATTGTTTTTTGGTGTGAAAAATGCAAGGAATTAGAAATACTTTATATATTTTCGCACTATCTTTTAAAAATTGTCAGCCCCGACATAATTTTAAGTATGCCTTTGTATGCTTAAATAATAATGCTACTAAGACTTGGCAATATGGAAATAAAATTTTCAAATACGAAAGAATGTACCGCCTTTGAGCAACTAATGATTAATCCTACTGACAGGAAGGCTATTAAGAATTTTACAAAAAATTATAACCAAACAATTTTAAAGGCTTCGATTAAAGTTTATCAAAAACTAAGTAGTTGTGATAATGCTTTATTATATAATCAAACAACAACTGGTTTAAATAGGATTGAGATTGCTTCAGGGGTTAAAGATAAAAATCCAGTTGTCTTAAAAATCCGTATTCAAGATTCTTACAGGAAGTTCTTTAATTTCTTTGAAACAAACACTTCAGGTATTGAGGATTTGTGTATAGTTAAGAATTGGATTGGTCAATTTAATAAAGTTTCGAAAATATATGTTTTCGATATAAATAAGCATGATTACACAGTAGTGTGATAGACAACCTTATGGAAAAAGTAAATGTAGTTAATCCGATAACATATTTCACCACTGTAGGTGAAGAGATTGAAGAAATTCTTTCTTCAAATGAGATTTCTGTTACTGAATTCAAACAAAAAGTTGATTGGGCAAAAGAAGGATTTAGCACTATTGAAAAAATTTCTAAGCCTCAAGCGAAAGAGGTCGAAACAATTACGGGAGTTGAAAAAATTTCTTCGTATTTGTTAGATTTTCAAGTTAAATACAAAGCGGCAAAAGTTGACAGTATCGAAGTTTTTAAAAAGCATTCTAAAATATACAAAAAAGTTGAACACTTAAGACCATTATTACGGGGTGAATTTACAGATGGAATTGATGCTTTAGAGGACATTGCAAATTTTTTAGATATAGATGAAGAAGCCGAAATATTAGAAAGAGTAAAAGAGAATATTGCATTGTATAAAATTTCAAATTTCACCCCTGACGACTTGAATTTGTATGCGTGGCTTAAAAGAGGTGAATTGGATTTTTACAAAAAGGATTTAGAGGACTATGATAAGAACAAATTTTTAGAGTGGTTAGATAATGGAGAATGGATGAAAAGTTTACGAAATAATTCAAATGTCCATGAATTGCCTCAAATTTTAGAAAAATTTGGTGTAGGTCTCGTATATACACCTTACTTAGATAAGACTGTATTTGGCGCCGTTAGATGGTTTAATAATAAGCCATTAGTGCAAATTTCTGATAAAGGAAAGTGCTTAGCTACTTTTTGGTATACATTATTTCATGAATTTGGACATGTTATCGAGCATGAGAATGATGAAATTTTTGAAGGTCAGGCCGACTTAACAAAATCTGCAATTACTAAAAAAGAAAAAGAAGCAAATGCTTTTGCTTATAAATATCTTTTCAATGGTGATAATTTAAGAAAACATATTTTTGGATTTAGAAATGAGTGGGTTGATGATGGATTTATATATGATAAAGCTAGGAGATTCAATGTCAATCCGATGTTCGTAGCTTTTTGGATGAAGAAGGCAGGGGTACGGCATAGGGATATTCATACATATATACCAAGTTTTCAAATTAACATTTAAATAGAAAAGCCCGTCTAAAATAGACGGGCTTTTCTACATTATGGAATTAAATTATTCTAAAACGTCACTCCAAATTTTGCTGACTACTCCTAATATCGGTATAAAAACTTCTGGGTATCAAATTATTTGCAAAAAAATATAAACGGATTTTTGTAAATGATTATTACATAAATTCCAATGAACACAAGGGGTTAGGTAATATTAAAAAATTTTGACATGACCAAAAAATAGACCTGCGGATTTTAGGTTGACAAGAGAACTTGGTTGGGTTGCAAAAAAAGTATAATTTTGCAACCCAATTTTATGATGTAAAACAATGAACGTTACCAGAAAAAATATCGACGATTTAAATGCAGTTCTTACTGTAGCAGTTTATAAATCTGATTATACTTACAAAGTAGAAAAGATGCTAAAGGAGTATCAAAAACAAACGGAACTTCCAGGTTTTAGAAAAGGAACCGTTCCGATGAGCACTATTCAAAAAAAATACGGTCAGCCACTTTTCTTGGATATGGTAAACAAAACAATCCAAGAAGATTTGACAAAATATCTTCAACAAGAGAAGTTGGATTTATTAGGAAATCCACTTCCTGTAAAGAACGATAACATCGATTGGAATGCAGAGAAAATTGAATTTGATTTCGAAATTGCTCTTGCTCCATCTTTTGATATCGATTTGGGTGCAATCAAAGATTTAACAAAATACAAGATTTCTGCCGACGATAAAATGTTGGATGATCAAGTAGCAAGAATCCAAAAGCAATACGGAAAAATGATAGCTAAGGCTACTTTCGAAAGCGGAAACGACGTTTCAGGGACATTTCGTAACGAAGAAAAAGCAATCGATGCTCCGGCTCAATTCTCATTGGACATCTTCAACGACGAAAAAGCAGTTGAAAAATTATTCCTAGGTAAAAAAGTAGGCGATGTGGTAACTTTAAACACAAAAGGATTATTCGCAGACGATCACCAATTGATGGATTACCTAAAAGTAGGTCACGATGACGTTCACGGTTTGGACATCAACGTAGATTTTACAATCGAGGAAATCACAGAAAGCGAACCGGCTGAATTGAACCAAGAATTGTTCGATAAATTATTCGGAGAAGGAAATGTTTCCTCTGTTGAAGAAATCAAAGAAAAAATCAAGGAAGACGCCGAAAGACAATTCGAAACACAATCGAACCAAAAATTCTTGAACGACGTAACAGAATCATTGTTGGAAAACACAAAATTCGAGTTACCGGCTACGTTCTTGAAAAAATGGATTCAAACGGTTGGTGAAAAACAACTGACTCCAGAAGAAGCAGAAGTAGAATACGCAAGATCAGAAAACGGATTGCGTTACCAATTAATCGAAGGAAGAGTGATGTCGCAAAACAATTTGCAAATCAACTTCGAAGATCTAAAAGCTTATGCTGCCGAAGTAATCAAAAAGCAAATGGCACAATTCGGACAAATGGATCCAACCGATGCAGATGTTGACGGAATCGTACAAAGAGTGCTTTCAAACCAAGAAGAAGTAAAAAGACTTTCAGATCAGGTAATGAGCGAAAAAATGCTAAACCTTTACCAAGAGAAAGTAAGCTCTAAAGTAAAAGAAGTGACCTACCAAGAGTTTGTAGCCGCTACTTACGGAGAATAATTTCAAAGAAAAATCATTATATTTGAGCGTCAGAAGTTTTTTTTGACGCTCTTTTGTTTGAAGCCATTCCAGCTATTCGTTCCAATCTTTTTTGCAAAAATCTTTTTTTCTAAGCACAAAAAGGAGCTTCCGCTGGTCGCTCTTTTTCTGCAAGAAAAAATAGATTTTCTACAAAAAAGGATTTCCACTTCTATCTGGGCTAAAAAAGTGCAAACAAGACACAATGTCACTTCAAACAACAAGGTATAAACTTTGATAAAAACTATAATACTTACTTAATTATAAAAAAAAATGAACTACGGTAAAGAATTCAAAAAGTTTGCTACAAAGCACCAAGGTGTAAACGCAATGTATTATGACAAGATCGTAAATGCAATGACACCAACCAATATGACGCCTTATATTATTGAAGAACGCCAGCTGAATGTATCGCAATTGGATGTTTTTTCAAGATTGATGATGGACAGAATCATCTTCCTAGGAACAGGAATCGACGATCAAATTGCAAACATCGTACAAGCACAGTTGCTTTTCCTGGAAAGTGCCGATGCGGCTAAAGACATCCAAATCTATATCAACTCTCCTGGAGGAAGCGTTTATGCAGGATTAGGAATTTACGATACAATGCAATACATCAAGCCAGATGTGGCAACCATCTGTACAGGTATGGCGGCTTCTATGGGAGCTGTTCTACTATGCGCAGGAGCAGCAGGAAAACGTTCGGCTTTGCCACACTCAAGAGTAATGATCCACCAGCCATCAGGAGGAGCACAAGGAGTTGCTACCGATATGGAAATCAACTTGAGAGAGATGTTGAAATTAAAAGAAGAATTATACAAAATCATTTCCGATCATTCAGGACAATCGTTCGACAGAGTACACAAGGACAGCGAGCGCGACTATTGGATGAAAGCCGATGAGGCAAAAGAATACGGAATGATTGATGAAGTGTTGAGAAGGGGATAAATTAGTCAAAAGCCAAAAGTCATAAAGTCAAAAGTTTTTACTTTCAACTTTATGACTTCGATTTTCGACTTTAAATAAAAAGAATGGCAAAAGAAGTTTTAGAGTGTTCGTTTTGTGGAAGGAATAAGCCAGAAACCAATTTATTAATTGCAGGAATCAATGCTCATATCTGCGACAAATGTATCGAGCAGGCACACGGAATTGTAATCGAAGAATTAAAATCAAGCAAGTCATCCAAGAAAATGACAGGCGATTTGATTCTGAAGAAGCCAAAAGAAATCCGTGCATTTTTGGACCAGTATGTTATTGGTCAGGACCAGACTAAAAAAGTAATGTCGGTTGCGGTATATAATCATTACAAAAGATTGATGCAACAACAGGACAACGATGAAGTGGAGATCGAAAAGAGCAACATCATTATGGTCGGACAAACCGGAACCGGAAAAACATTGGTGGCAAAATCCATTGCAAAAATGTTGGATGTTCCTTTGGCAATTGTTGATGCAACCGTATTGACAGAAGCAGGTTATGTTGGAGAAGATGTAGAAAGTATCTTGACACGTTTGCTTCAAGCGGCCGATTACGATCTGACAAAAGCCGAAAGAGGAATCGTTTTCATCGATGAAATCGACAAGATTGCTCGTAAAAGTGACAATCCATCCATCACACGCGATGTTTCGGGTGAAGGTGTACAGCAGGCATTATTGAAATTATTGGAAGGGACTATTGTAAACGTACCGCCAAAAGGAGGACGTAAGCATCCAGACCAGAAGTTTATCGAAGTCAATACGCAGAACATTTTATTTATTGCAGGCGGAGCTTTTGATGGTGTGGAGAAAATCATTTCAAAAAGATTGAACCGTCAGGCAGTGGGTTACAGCACATCTAAAAATGCCGACAATATTGACAAGGACAATTTGTTGCAATACATCATCCCGAAAGACATCAAGGATTTTGGATTGATTCCAGAGATTATTGGTCGATTGCCGGTATTGACGCACATGGATCCTTTGGATAAGGCAACATTGAGAGCCATTTTGACACAGCCAAAAAATGCACTCATCAAGCAATATCAAAAACTGTTTTCTATTGATGATGTGGAATTCACTATCACCGATGAAGCGCTGGATTATATTGTAGATAAGGCATTGGAGTACAAACTCGGAGCCCGTGGATTGCGTTCGCTTTGCGAAGCCATTCTTACCGATGCGATGTACGAGCTGCCAAGTTCAGATGACAAGGCTTTGGCAATCGACAAGGATTATGTAAAGGATACCTTGAATAAGAATTTACTCAAGCGATTGGAAATTGCTTCTTAGATTCAAATACAAATCAATCCCGTCAGCAATGGCGGGATTTTTTATTTAGGAGCGAATCGTTAGGGCGTTTTTGGAATCCTTATTCCTGCTTTCCGTTACAATAATTTTCTTTTTTTTAAAGAAAAAAAGAAAATTATTTCCTCTTCAATCAGGGCTAGGCGATAAAGCATTTTAACTTTAGAATCTTTCGAAAGTATGCATAATCAGTAAGGCTTTTTTTCTGCGAAAATCCGCGACATCTGTTAATTCCGCATTCTTTCGATTCCAAACCCTTATTTTCATATCAATCTTTTTTCCTATTTTTACGACCATCTAAACAACAACCAATGACTTTTCAAAATACACGTGAGTTCGCACAGGAACTCGACGCACAAGACACACTTCATCAGTATCGAAACGAATTTCTTTTTCCAGAAGTAAACGGAAGAAAAGTAATCTACTTTACAGGAAACTCACTTGGTTTACAACCAAAAAGAACAAAAGCCTACGTTGACGAAATAATGGACGACTGGGCAAAACTAGCCGTCGAAGGTCACTTCTATGCTGAGAAACCTTGGTGGGATTATCACGAACGTTTTGCCAATCCGTTGAGTAAGATTGTTGGTGCTTTGCCTAGCGAAGTAACTGTGATGAATACCTTGACCGTAAACCTTCACTTGATGATGGTATCGTTCTACCGACCGACAGCTAAACGATTCAAGATTCTCTGCGAGGCTAAAGCATTTCCTAGTGATCAATACATGATTCAAAGCCAAGTGCATTTTCACGCACAGCATTTGGGAATGGATCCAGCCGATATGATTGTGGAAATTCAACGCAGGGAAGGCGAACATAACATTCGTCTGGAAGATGTGTTGGCGAAGATTGAGGAAGTAGGCGACGAGTTGGCTCTTGTATTAATTGGAGGAGTAAATTATTATACCGGACAGGTATTCGATATGAAGACCATTACAGAAGCAGGCCATAAAGCCGGTGCCTATGTAGGTTGGGATTTGGCACATGCTGCTGGAAATATTAAGTTGGAATTGCACGATTGGGAAGTGGACTTTGCTGCCTGGTGCAGTTATAAATATATGAATTCAGGACCTGGGAATGCTTCGGGATGCTTCGTACATTTGAAACACCACAAGGATGACGACTTGCCTCGTTTTGCTGGCTGGTGGGGACATAATAAGGAGCGTCGTTTTAAGATGGAGCCTCAGTTTGATCCTGTTGAAGGAGCCGACGGATGGCAAATCAGTAACTTGCCGGTACTGACATTGGCACCTTACTTGGCATCGGTAGAGATGTTTGCAGAAGTAGGAATGGATAAACTTATTGAGAAGCGTGACAGGATTACATCGTATTTGGAATTCATCCTGCAGGAAATTGACAAGGAAGTGGACAGCACGTTCGAAATTATTACACCAACAAATCCTTTGGAAAGGGCTTCGCAATTATCGGTGTTTTTACATGGAGAAGGCAGGGCTTTGTTTGATTATCTTATGAAGAACGGTGTAATTACCGATTGGAGGGAACCAAATGTTATTCGCCTTGCGCCTGTTCCATTGTATTGCTCATTCGAAGATATGTATGAGTTTGGACAGATATTGAAGAAGGGGATTCAGTCGCACGGTTAACGTATTGAGATTGGAGTATTAAGTAGTAAGACAAAGAAAATCCGTGGCAGCAGCGTCATCCGTTGTATCCACGTTCAATAAAAATAAAAATGAACAAACAAGAAAAAATAAAAAACTTTGATCCATCGCAGCCGGGTTTGGCGGATGAGAGCATTTTTGGGTTGCCATTTACGGCAGAGGAGAGTGATATTGTAATTGTTCCTGTGCCGTGGGAAGTAACGGTGAGTTATGGAGCGGGTGCTTCTGAAGGGCCAGATGCTATACTGGATGCTTCGTTTCAGGTGGATTTGCACCATCAGGAGTTTCCGGAATTATGGAAGCTGGGGATCTATCTTGACTTGAATGAGCAGACGGATAAATGGGCAGCCGATAGCAAAAAATATAAGGCATTGGCACAACCAATCATCGAGGCATTGGAAAGTGGCGAGGTGATTGAAAGCATTCCGCCTTTGCAGTCGGATTTGGATAAGATCAATAAGGTTTGCCGTGAGTTGAAAGACGAGGTGAAGGAACGCATCTTATATTGGACAAAGAAAGGAAAGAAAGTGGTGCTTCTTGGAGGCGATCACTCGACGCCGCTTGGTTATTATGAGGCGTTGGCTACGCAGCATAGTGATTTTGGTATTCTTCATTTGGATGCGCATATGGATTTGAGGATTGCCTATGAAGGTTTTAAATATTCGCATGCTTCTATCATGTATAATGCGTTGCAGCTTCCGCAGATTAGTAAGATTGTGCAGGTGGGCATCCGTGATTTCTGTGAGCAGGAGGTGGAAGTGGCGCAAAAGGACCGTGTGATTGTGTATACGGATATGGACTTGAAGGCGGCCACTTTTGAGGGCAAGACGTGGGCACAGCATTGTGATGCGATCATTGCACAATTGCCGCGGAAAGTCGTGATCAGTTTTGATATTGACGGGATGTATCCTTGGTATTGCCCGAATACGGGAACGCCGGTGCCGGGTGGTTTTTCATTTGAGGAGGCGGCTTATTTGCTGAGTAAATTAAGCGAAAGCGGCAAGGAGATTATCGGGTTTGACTTGGTGGAAGTGGCTCCGGGCGAGGATGATTGGGACGGAAATGTTGGTGCTCGAATGCTGTTTCACATGTGTGGGGTGCTGGCGAAGAACAACGGCATGAATGTGGGGAGCAAGATTGCTTTTAAGCGATAAACAGACTTATATATAAATAGAAAAACAGGCTTAGTGCCTGTTTTTTTTTTGGTGCAGTGTATAAAAACCATAGGAGCTTTTTTTATAACATAAAATGCCTTAGTGGCTTTTCATCTTCTCGAAAGTAGTGCTTAAAACCCTTTTGATTTTATCCGAAGCACCACTAAAAGCTTTTTCAATCGTATCAGCATTGTGAGTTACGGCTAGAGGATTTATACCTGCCAGACGCACTTCAATCATACAACGTTTGTCATCCGTTCCGAATTTGTCTTTGTTTTCATCGCCTAAGTGTACTTCGACTCTTGTAATCTTGTCGTCGAAACGGCTTAATGTTTTTTCTAATTCTTCCGAAAAATAGGTTTGTAGTCTTTCGTGGTTTTCGAGTGTACTGTCTGTGTTGAATTGTATTTGCATAACGTTTGCTTTTTTTTGATTTGTATAAATTTAGAAATAGATTTCTACACTTGAAGTGCAATTAATATAAGTTTATGATTATTATTAAACCAATATTTTTGAAACCGATGCTAAATGTTTTTGATATATTTGTGTGACGATGTTCTGCTTCATTTTGAAGTAGCATAACCCATAAAAATATGCGTTTACTTTTCAAGATAATCTTTTTCTTTTGTGCCGTGAATGCATTTGCACAAGAATCAATTCCAACAGCTGTAAAGGATACTGTTTTCTTCACAAAGATCGACTCGCTTTATCGTGAGGATCAATTTTACTTTGGGATAACCTACAACCAGTTGATGAGTACTCCTAGAGGATTTTCGCAGGAAGGTATTTCTACGGGTTTTCATTTAGGTTTTTTGCGGGACATGCCCATCAATAAAAACCGTACGGTTGCTATTGCTATCGGTGCGGGTGTTTCTTATAATAAATACCATACCAACATGGTGGTTTCGGAAGTAGGAAGCGAGCGTTTATATGAATTTGTAGATGCCAATTCTTTTGATAGGAATAAAATGGAGCAAGTTTTTGTGGATGTTCCAATTGAATTCAGATGGCGGAATTCTACTCCCGCAAGCCATAAGTTTTGGAGAGTCTATGCCGGTTTCAAAGTGCGCTATTTGGCTTTAAGTAAAACCAAATATGTCGGGCAGGAAACGATAACCATTTTCAATAACGATGATTTCAATAAGATACAATTCGGTCCGTCACTTTCATTCGGATTCAATACCTGGAATTTCCATGCCTATTACGGAATGAATTCCTTGTTGAAAGAAACGAAAAATACAGAGGGCAGTCCTGTTGACTTTAAAACACTCAACATTGGCCT
>NZ_JBMGQS010000033.1:0-29053 GCF_049060005.1 Flavobacterium sp. PLA-1-15
TTGATTGGCGATCCGTCGCACATTACCGGAAAACGCGATATGATTCAGGAAGTTTCGCAACAGGCCTTGGATTTGAATTACGATGGATTGATTATCGAAACGCATATTGATCCCGATAATGCGTGGAGCGATGCGGCGCAACAGGTGACGCCAGCGAAATTAAAACAGATTCTGACGGATTTGAAGGTGAAGAAAATGACTTCGGAAGAAGACGGTTTCAATAATGAAATGGCGAAACTCAGAGCGAATATCGATATCGCCGATAGCAAAATACTGGAAATTCTGGGCAATAGAATGAAATTTTCCGAACAGATTGGTGCTTTGAAGAAGGAGAATGATGTGGCGGTTTTGCAAAATAAACGCTGGAATGAAATCCTCGGAAAGATGATTTCGGAAGGAGAACAAAAAGGCTTGAGCGAGGAGTTTATTTTGAAATTGTTCAAAGCGATACATCAGGAAAGTATCAGCCATCAAGAAAAGATTATTAATGGGTAGTTTATCCTTTTAAAAAGGGATAATTCTAATCTAATAGTGTAATTTTGTGCTTACATTTTTAGTATTTAGAGCAATCTAAAATCTAAAATCTAAAATCTAAAATTTGAATGACAGGAACCGTTTATAAATCTACAGGAAGTTGGTACACCGTAAAATCTGAAAAAGGAGATTTTATCGAATGCCGTATCAAGGGAAAATTCCGGATGAAGGGAATAAAAAGTACCAACCCGATTGCCGTTGGCGATCATGTAGATTATGAACTGGAAGAAACTTCAGATAAAGTAACGGGAACCATCAACAAGATCCACGAAAGGAAGAATTATATTGTTCGTAAATCTGTGAATCTTTCCAAGCAATTGCACATTATTGCTTCCAATATCGATCAGGTTTTTTTATTGGTTACCATCAATAATCCTCCTACAACGACCAGTTTTATCGACCGATTTTTGGTTACGGCCGAAGCATACGGAATAGAGGCAATTCTAATATTCAATAAGATTGATACCTTAGACGAAGTTACTTTAGACGAGCAATTGTTCCTTCAGCATACCTATCAGGAAATTGGATACAAATGCCTCAGGATTTCTTCGACAGAAAACAAAGGTGTTGACCAGTTGAAAGAAATGATGATCGGAAAAGTGAGTATGTTTTCTGGGCATTCAGGTGTTGGAAAATCTACTTTGGTAAATGCAATGGAACCTTCCCTGCATCTAAAAACAACTGTAATTTCTGAGCAAAGTAAACAAGGACAGCATACCACGACTTTTGCCGAAATGTATGATTTGAGTTTCGATGCCCAAATTATCGACACACCCGGAATTAAAGGTTTTGGGATTGTAGATATGGAAAAGGAAGAAATCAGTGGTTATTTTCCTGAATTTTTTAAGTTGAAAGACCAATGCAAATTCAATAATTGCCTCCATAAGGAAGAACCTCATTGTGCCATCAAGAAAGCATTGGAAAATGATGAAATTCCTTGGTCGCGCTACAGAAGTTACCTGCAAATCCTCGAAGGAGACGATGAACATTATCGAACCGATATCTACAATGATGATCGTATTGCAAGTGATGAAACGAGGAAAAGTGAGTAGTTTTTTAACTTTGAAATCTAAAATCACAATTCGTTAATCTTCAATATAAAATGAAAGTTGTTATACAAAGAGTTTCTCAAGCTTCAGTAACCATCGATGGAGAAGTAGTTGCCACTATCAAAACTGGACTTTTGGTTTTAGTCGGTATTGAAGATGCAGATTCAGAAGAAGACATCAATTGGCTGGTTGGAAAAATAATCAATATGCGCATTTTCGGTGATGAAAATGATGTGATGAATTTATCTGTTCAAGATGTCAATGGAGATATTATTGTTGTGAGTCAGTTTACGCTTCATGCTTCCACCAAAAAAGGCAATCGCCCTTCTTACATTAAAGCTTCAAAACCTGATGTAGCCATTCCATTATATGAAAAATTTGTCAGCCAATTAGAATCTGAATTCGGCAAGAAAATCCAAACGGGAAAATTTGGAGCCGATATGAAAGTTTCGCTTTTAAATGATGGTCCTGTGACTATTTTATTGGATACGAAAAACAAAGAATAAAAAGTATAAAAATGAACCTAAAAAACGCCCAACTAGAAGTAGACAACTGGATAAAGGAACACGGAGTACGTTACTTCAACGAACTCACAAATATGGCACAACTCACCGAAGAGGTAGGAGAGGTGGCCCGAATCATTGCCCGCCGTTATGGCGAACAGTCCGAAAAAGAATCCGACAAAAATAAAGACCTCGGGGAAGAATTAGCCGATGTAGTTTTCGTAGTTTTGTGTCTAGCCAACCAAACCGGAATCAATCTTCAGGAAGCCTTTGACAAAAAGATGGACCTAAAATCCAACCGCGACAAGGACCGCCATAAGAATAATGAGAAATTGAAATAATAGGAGAGCGTTGAGGTAAAAGTCAGCGCTTCTTTATTTTAAACAAATAGTATGGATTTACATCTTCAATCTTCAACCTGTAATCTTCAATCTTCAATTAAAATAACAGGAAGCAAATCCGAAACCAATCGATTGTTGCTGTTACAGGCTTTGTACCCAGGTGTTTCCCTAGAAAACACTTCCAATTCCGATGATTCAGAAGTAATGACCAAGGCTTTGACCCAAAACCCTGCACCCAAAACCCTGAATCCAGAAGTAATCGACATACACCATGCCGGAACTGCTATGCGATTCCTTACCGCCTATTTTGCTACTCAAGAAGATAGGGAAGTAGTACTCACAGGTTCTGCGAGAATGAAAGAACGTCCAATAAAAATATTGGTAGAAGCCCTGCAACAGCTCGGAGCCGAAATTTCATACGAAGAAAATGAAGGCTTTCCACCCATAAAGATCAAAGGAAAAAAACTAACCAGCAATAAAGTTTCGCTTCTAGCCAATACCAGCAGTCAGTACATTTCTGCACTATTACTCATCGCACCAAAACTCGAAAACGGACTGGAATTAACCCTCGAAGGAGAAATAACCTCCATTCCCTACATCAAGATGACACTTTCCTTATTGGAAGAAATGGGAGTTGAAACATCATTTATAGAAAATTCAATCAAAGTACATCATAAATCTACAATCTACAATCTACAATCTACAATTGAAAGCGATTGGTCTTCCGCATCCTATTTCTATTCGATTGTCGCCCTATCACAAACAGGAACCCAAATAAAACTCTCCAGCTACAAGCAAAACAGCCTTCAAGGCGATTCCGCTTTAGTAGAAATCTATAAACATTTCGGAGTAGAAACCACTTTTCAAGAAAACAGCATCTTTTTGACAAAGATTGAAAACCCACAACCTAGAACCCAGAACCTACAACTAAACAATTCCCCCGACATCGCTCAAACCATCGCCGTAACCTGTTTCGGATTAGGAATTGGATGCCATCTAACAGGACTTCATACCCTAAAAATAAAAGAAACCGATAGGCTCGAGGCACTCAAAACCGAACTCGAAAAGCTAGGAGCAAAAATTGAGGTAACTAACGATACATTGACTTTAGAAGCTTCTACAACCATAAACCCAAACACAGCTATCGATACCTACAACGACCACCGAATGGCAATGGCTTTCGCGCCCTTGGCTTTAAGAACCGATATCATCATCAACAAAGCCGAGGTAGTTTCCAAATCCTATCCCGATTTTTGGGGAGATTTAGAAAGTATCGGATTCAATATTTCCCAATAAAAAACTTCGCGACTTCCCGTCTTTGTGGCAATCTCAAAAATAAAACCCAAAACACTTGACAACGCCTATCTCACAATCGTATATTTGCAACCGATTTAAGATTCTGGATATCAAATCTAAAATCTAAAATCTAAAATCTAAATTCCACTATGAAATTATCACACTTCAATTTTAATTTACCAAAAGAACTTCTTGCAGAATATCCAGCCGAAAACAGAGACGAATCGCGTCTAATGGTAATCGACCGACAAAAAAACACCATCGAACATAAAATGTTCAAGGACGTTATCGATTATTTTGATGAAGGAGATGTTCTAATCCTCAATAACACCAAAGTTTTCCCAGCACGTCTATACGGAAACAAAGAGAAAACCGGAGCGCGTATCGAAGTTTTCTTGTTGAGAGAACTGAATGCAGAACAAAGACTATGGGACGTTTTGGTCGATCCAGCACGTAAAATCAGAATCGGAAACAAGCTATATTTCGGAGACGATGACTCGTTGGTAGCAGAGGTTATTGACAATACTACCTCTCGTGGGAGAACCCTACGTTTCCTTTACGACGGTTCTTACGAGGAATTCCGTAACAAGCTAACAGAACTTGGAGAAACGCCAATCCCAAAATACATCAACCGTGAGGTAACTCCAGAAGATGCAGATCGTTACCAAACCATCTACGCAAAAGAAGAAGGAGCAGTAGCCGCCCCAACAGCCGGACTACACTTCTCAAAACACCTCCTAAAAAGATTGGAAATAAAAGGTGTTGACTTTGCAGAAGTAACCCTTCACGTAGGTCTAGGAACCTTCAATCCAGTTGAGGTAGAAGATTTATCGAAACACAAAATGGATTCCGAAGAGCTAAAAATTACGCAGGAAGCTTGTGATATAGTGAACAATGCAAAGGCCAAAAAGAAAAGAATCTGTGCCGTAGGGACCACTTCAATGCGTGCTATCGAAAGTTCAGTTTCGTCAGCAAGAACGCTAAATCCTTACGACGGGTGGACAAACAAGTTCATCTTCCCTCCACACGATTTCAGCATTGCGGATTGTATGATTACGAATTTCCACACCCCAAAATCAACATTGTTGATGATGATTTCAGCTTTCTGTGGCCACGATCTAATGAAAAAAGCCTACGAAGAAGCCATCAAAGAAGAATATAAATTCTACTCCTATGGCGATGCGATGCTAATCATCTAATCCTTCCAAAACATAAAAAAAATCCCGTCTAGTCCACAACAAGACGGGATTTTTTAGTTCCATCCTAATAGGTTTCCAAAACCTGTTAGGTATTATATACTAGTTTTAGGAGCGAAGCGCTCGGGCATTTCAATAATCCCTATTCCTGCTGGAGCCACTCGCTTTGTTCCTGCTTGAAAGGCAGGAACAAGAGCTCAGACAATGGCACCATCAGGGCTAGAAAGAAACCATTTTCCCTTTGGAATCATCTCCACCAGTACGCCAACCATCCTACACCCAGAACCCAAACCCAAATACCCACCTTTAAACACAAACACACCGTCCCCCAAAGCTTCCACACCGTCCCCAAGAGTTTTCCCTCGTCCCCCGAAGCTTCCGCACCGTCCCCCAGAGTTTTCCCTCGTCCCCCAAAGCTTCCACACCGTCCCCAAGAGTTTTCCCTCGTCCCCCAAAGCTTCCACACCGTCCCCCAAAGCTTCCACACCGTCCCCGAGAGTTTTCCCTCGTCCCCCAAAGCTTCCGCCCCGTCCCTCAGAGTTTTCCCTCGTCCCCCAAAGCTTCCACACCGTCCCCGAGAGTTTTTCCTCGTCCCCCAGAGCTTCCACACCGCCCCCAGGGTTTTCCCTCGTCCCCCAGAGCTTCCACACCGCCCCGAGGCTTCCACACTGGTTTTTTCAGTTTCCAAACACCCTTAAAAAACAAAAAAACGGGCAATAAAGCCCGTAGTATAATGTAATCCAAAAAATAAAAACCTATTTATAAGAAAACTGCAAAGCCTTCAATTGCTCCACATAATGCCTTTGGTTCGACAACCGCGGAATTTTATTCTGTCCTCCCAATTTATCCTGATCTTTCAGCCAATCATAAAACAAATTCGGTCGCGCCACATTCACAACCGGAGGATTCAGAGTCATATTATTATGACGTTTGGCCTCATAATCAGAATTCAAAGTTTGAAGCGTTTCATCCAAAACCCTATTAAACAAATCAACATCGTCCGGATTCTTCCTGAATTCAATAATCCATTCATGAGCACCTTTCTCCTTGCCTTGCATAAATACTGGAGCAACCGTATAGTCAATCACTTCAGTATTCGTCACCTGACAAGCCCTAGCAATCGCATTATCAGAGTTCTCAATAATTAATTCCTCGCCAAAAACATTAATATGATGCTTCGTCCTTCCAGTAACCCTAATCCTATAAGGATTCAACGAAGTGAACCGAACCGTATCCCCAATCTGATAACGCCACAAACCGGCATTCGTCGTGATCACAATCGCATAATTCTTATTCAATTCCACTTCTGAAAGCCTAATAACTTTCTGTTCAGGTGTTCCATAGCTATCCATCGGTATAAACTCGTAGAAAATACCGTAATCCAGCATCAGTAACAAATCATTAGAATTGTTCAAATCCTGAATGGCAAAAAATCCTTCCGAAGCATTATAAATTTCATAATATTGAAATCCAGAACTTGGGAAAATCTTCTTGTATTGCTCTCTATAAGGATCAAAACTTACACCTCCATGAAAGTAAACTTCGGCATTTGGCCATACTTCCAATAGGCTTTCTTTTCCAGTTTCTTCCAAAACTTTATTCAACAAAACCATCATCCATGAAGGAACTCCGGCTAGGCTCGTCACGTTTTCATAACGTGTTTCATTTACAATCGCACCCAACTTTGTTTCCCAATCATTCATCAGCGAAACTTTGTTACTGGGTGTACTGCTGAATTCGGCCCACATTGGCATATTCTCAATCAAAATCGCAGATAAATCTCCAAAGAAAGTATTGTTGTCGGCATACAATTGCTTGCTTCCGCCCAAACGCAAACTCTTTCCGGTAAACAATTGCGAATCTTCGTTGTTGTTCAAATACAGTGAAAGTAAATCCTTGGCTGCCTTGTAGTGGCAATTCTCCAAAGCATCGGAACTAACGGGAATAAACTTGCTTTTGGCATTGGTTGTCCCGCTGGATTTAGCAAACCATTTGATAGGATTTGGCCAAAAGATATTCTGTTCGCCCTTGCGGGTTTGCTCAATAAAAGGCTCCAAATCTTCGTAGGTAGAAACAGGAATCCTTTCGGCAAAAGTGTGGTAGGATTTTATAGATTCAAAATGATATTGCTCCCCAATTTGTGTTTTTTCGGCAGTACGAATTAAATTCAAAAGCAATTCCTCCTGAACTTCGTTAGGATACTTCAAGAACAATTCAATCTGATGGATTCTTTTCTTCAAAATCCAAGAAGCAACAGAATTGATAATTGGTAGTGCCATTTTTTAGTTACGAATTATGATTATGGGTTATGAATATCTAACTTTACCAAAAATAGTAAAAATATACCCAAAAAGTAAAATCTGAAATTTAAAATCTAAAATGACTTACGAAGGCGTACTTGAAAAAATGCAAACCGAATTTGGAAACCCTATTCAATATTATATGGTTTTTGAAAACAGTTTCCTAAATGTCAATCAATTACTCAACAAGGAAATTGAGATTTCATTCGTGGGCTATCAATGTTTGAATTGCAATAAGAAGAAAAAAATATTCCGTCAAGGCTTTTGTTACGATTGCTTTTACAGCAGTCCGGCAGTAGGAGACTGGATCATGCGACCGGAATTGAGCACTGCTCATCTCGGAATAGCCGACAGGGATTTGGATTATGAAACAAAAGTGCAGTTGCAACCACACGTGGTCTATTTGGCCTTGTCAAGCGACGTAAAAGTAGGCGTGACCAGAAAAACCCAAGTCCCAACCAGATGGATCGATCAGGGTGCTTGTGAAGCAGTATCTGTGGTGGAAGTTCCGAACAGATATTTGGCGGGAATCACTGAAGTTGTCCTGAAAAACTATTTTGTAGATAAAACCAATTGGCGAAAAATGCTTCAAAACGAGGTGCTTTCATTGGATTTACTGACGGAAAAGACACGCGTTTTCGACTATCTCCCGGAAGAAGTGAAGCCGTATTTCAATCCCGATTTGAACGAACATTTTATCTTAAACTATCCCGTTTTGCAACACCCGAAAAAGGTAACCGGTTTGAATTTGGATAAAACGAATAACTTCAAAGGCAAACTGATTGGAATCAAAGGGCAATATTTAATCTTCGAAGACGGAACAGTTTTCAATGTCCGAAGTTTTGAAGGTTATGTCGTTTCGATGAACGTATAAAAAGCAAAAGCCTGTAATTTGAATTACAGGCTTTTCTATATTTACTAGAACTATTATTTCTTCTTGCCAAAGATATCCTTGATGGCATTCGTCACCTTTTCTTTGGTTTCCTCTTTTTTGGTTTGCGTTTTAGTGGTATCTTTTTTAGTATTGTTATTGATTAGATTTTCCAACGCTTTTGTTCCTTGATTCACCAATTTGTCTTTTTGCTGTTTCACCAATTGATTTGCAAGGTTGGTAACCGCTGCTTTCATATCAGTAGAAACCTTAGGATTTTTAAAGTTTCCTGTCAACACTGCATTTACAGGGATTTTATCCAATTTATTAGCTTCGGCTGGAGTCAATTTTGCCAATAGATTATTGACTTCACTTCCTAAATATTTTGCCGGAACATCAAACTTCACATTATAGTTCATCGATTGGTCAAAACCGTGCGAACCGCCAACATTTACTGTGATGTCTTGGTATTTAAGGTCGAAAGGCTTTACGTTAACTCTACCATTATCAAATGTCAGATTGGCTTTCAAATCGTTGAGGTTCATTTTTTTCAAATCGATAAACTTCACATTTGAACTCAAAGCCGAAAGCATTTCAGAATTGCTGGCGTTGATGGTTGTAGAAAGCAATTGCCCTAACAAATCCCCTGATAGGGTTTTCAAATCAGGCGTCATTTCTTTCGCATCCAAATTTCCTGATAATTTGATGGTGGAGTTTAATTTTCCGTTGATGACACCTGCAATCGGTGCAATGTTTTTCAGCATTTCCAATTGGGTGAATGCTTGCTGGATATCAACCGTATTCAAGCCTAAATTCATATTAAAAGTAGGCGTTGCCGTTTTAGTTGAAACATCTCCTGTAGCGGTAATCACACCACCGAAAATTGAAGTTTTTAAGTTCTGTAGCGATACTTTTTCGTCCTTTACAATCAATTTACCTGATACATTTTTTAGATTCAAATTGTCATAAACCACTGAATTTGCAGAAGCATTCAATGTTACGTTGATTAATTTAGGAATCTTAACGGCTTCTGTTGTTGTGGTTTTATTATTGACAGTTGTTTTCGTTTCCGTCATGAAATCGCTCACCAAAAGTTGGTTGGAATTCATATTGAAAGTTCCTCTCAATTCTTGGTTTTTAAAAGCATATCCCAAGAAGTTTTCTAACGTACCGTTTAACTTGATGTCGGTTTTTCCAGTCGTTACATCCAACTGTTTCAAGTTGATTTTTTGATTTGAAAATTGAGCGGAAGCCGTGTTGATGGAATAGGTTTTCTTATCAGCATCTACATATTTGAAACCAGTTATTGTTGCATCTCCCGAAGCTAAAATCTTGTCGTAGTTATTGGTTTCCACCGATTTCATGTCGAATTTCGTTTTGACATCGGCTTTCAAAATTCCGGTCAACGGTGTGTCTAATTTGATAGGATAGGCTTTTGAAATATTTGCCAAATTGATGGTTCCTTTCAACATTGCATCTACTAAAGGATTGTCGGTAATGTTTCGGATATTGGCCTTTGCGTCAAAAACATCTTGATCGATTCTAAAAGAGAGTTTATCTAAATTCACATAAGTATCGTTCAAAACCCCTGTTTCGTTGATGATTTTAGTGTCAATAACTATGTTCTCAACCGATTTTGGCAAGTCAGGATATTTGAATGAAGCATTGTTTGAAGCAATTGCCAAGTTGAATTTTGGAACCGTTGTATCAGAATATAATCCTTTTGCAAATCCTGCAATCGTGAAATCTCCGGTTGTTTTCACGTTCTCCAAACTTCCCGAATAGGCAGAAGGAATCAATCCTAAGAAATTTTGGAAGCTAGAAGTTGGTGTTTTAAATTTCAAATCATATTCCTGACCAGCATCAACAAGTTGGATAAAACCGTCAAACTCCAAAGGCAACTTATTGATCAAGGCTTTGTTGTCCTTGAAGGTATACTTGCTGTTTTCCAAATCAATTCCCAAAACGGCATCAAGCGTCAAGGCAACATTGTTCATATAGTTGGTTTTGTCCATGTCCAACGAAACACGTGCAGTAGTTTTGGTATCCAAATCAAGTTTTGATGCGGCAAAATTTCCTTTTCCCGTATGGTTCAAACTATCAATCATCATCTTGATTTTTGAACGTTCGTCGAAATATTTGAAACGAAGATTTTCTATTTCATAATTCTGAATGTTCATTGCAAAAGGCTTGCTTTCAGAAGTATCAGATTTGTCTTTTTCATCTTTGATGGCGATATCGAAATTGCCAATTCCATTCTTGTCAAAAAGAATATTTACGACACCATTTGTAGAAGAAAACGATTCGATATTCATCGCTTCGCCATCGCCTTTAAAAAGTTCCTTGACCGACATTTTTAGATTTACTTCGCCAGAATAGAACAAAGTGTCGCCGGCAAAAGGAGCCTTATTAATGATACTTAATTTGTCAATGGTAACATTTGCCTGCGGAAAACTTTTCAGTAAACTTAGGTCAACGTCTTCAAAAGCAACGGTTGCATCAACATTTTCATTGATTGCCTTCACAATCATTTCTTTTACTTTGTCCTTGAACAAAAATGGTATCGAGACTAGGGCAATCAAAGCGATTACAAGAAATATACCTAGTCCTTTTAGAATCTTCTTTATCATATTGGATGGTTTTTATGACAAAATTATCAAATAGTAAGCCAACTTATCTAATAAATTTAAATAAGTTGGCTTAAAAATAACTTTTTACGGTTTTACTTAATATTGATGTTGAAAGACATCTTGGTTTGAATGCCTGTTTGTGCATTCATTTTTTTAATTTCGTTCAAAATCAGATAGTTTTCTTCTCCAATTTCTTCCTTGATAAGATTTTCTTTTGTTTGAGCAAAAGGAAAACCTGCAAACATTTCTCCGAAGGTTTTGTCGTATTCTGGGAAGTTTTGCGTCTTGTATTCTTTGATTTTTGCTAGAGCCGAAGCTTCTTTCAAAGCAGCATCAAGTCCGCCAATTTTATCCACAAGCCCAATTTTTACAGCTTCAGAACCTGCCCAAACACGACCTTGTGCAATGGCATCTACTTGTTCGAACGTCATTTTTCTTCCAGCAGCAACACGTTGAACAAAAGTTGTGTATACTTGTTCTACACTCTCTTGTGTAAAATTTCTCATATTGTCACTCAAAGGAACAAATGGGCTGTAATCAGCTGCATTTTTATGAGTGCTCACTTGTTCTACATTGATCCCGATTCTGTTCGTTAAAGTTGTGAAATTTGGCAGCATTCCGAAAACCCCAATCGATCCAGTTATGGTATTTTCTTCTGCGAAAATCTTATTAGCATTGCAAGCCAAATAATAACCTCCCGAGGCAGCATAATTTCCCATCGAAACTACGACAGGTTTAACTTTTTTGGTCAGTTCAACTTCCCTCCAAATTAATTCTGAGGTTAAAGCGCTTCCTCCTGGACTGTCAATTCGTAGGACAATTGCTTTTACGTTTTTGTCTTTTCGGGCTTCCTGCAAGGAACGACGCATCGATCCTTCTCCGATGTAATTTACATCGCCTTCGCCACTTGTTATTTCGCCTTGAGCGTAAATCACAGCAATTTTATCCTTTGAACTGGATTTTTTACCGGTCGTTAAATATTTAAAGGCATAATCTGCTATGGAAACAGTATTGTAATCTTCGTCTTTTTTTACTTTTAAAGCCTTACGGATTCCGTTGTGGTATTCGTCCTCGTAACCAATCTTATCAACCAATTTCTGCGATTTTGCCATTTCAGGAGTTCTTGCCAAAAGTCCATCAGCAATTACATTTAATTGTGAAACGGGAATGTTTCTCGATTTTGAGATATCGGTTGCAACCGAATTCCAAACCGAATTCAATAAAGTAGAAATCTGCTCACGATTGGCATCGCTCATTTTGTTTTCCAAGAATGGCTCAACCGCGCTTTTGTATTTTCCGTGACGGATGACTTCCATCTTCACACCTGATTTTTCTTGCAGGTCCTTAAAGAACATCAATTCAGAAGACAGACCTTTGAAATCCATTTGGCCAACAGGATTCAGATAAATGGTATCGGCTACAGAGTTCATATAATACTCTTTCTGGGTATAATAATCGGCATAAGCCACTACAAATTTGCCTGATTTTTTAAAATCTTCCAAAGCATCTCTCAAGGCTTTGCTTTGTGCCATTCCTGGCATAAAATGATTGTTGAGAATTGAAATTCCTTTAATATCACTGTCTTCCTTCGCGTTTTTGATGGCATCTATTACATCTGAAATCCCAACATTTTTACCTTCCGAAAAGAGCGTAATTAGCGGATCTTTGTATTTTCCTGCATAATCGTTCGATATATTTTCCAAATCCAATTCGATGACCGAATCACTTTTTACCGTTACAGTTTCAGAATCGCCTCCGAAAAGCGCTCCGATAATTAATATTCCGAAGAAGAATATCATCATAAATAAAAACAACCCGACTATGGTTGCCAAAACATTTCCTAAAAATCGCATACTAAATTCATTTTTAGAATTAGTATCAAAAAGTTCTCAAATGTTACAGTTTGGAATGATTCATAATCAAAATTGTTTTCCTTAATTTGTAGCTATGAAGAGGCAGAATCAAATTATTTTATCATTAGGAAGCAATCAGGGCGACAGATTTGAGAACATCAAAAGTTGTATTGATTTGATGCATAATAGTATAGGTACGGTTGTTCGTGTTTCAAAATTATACCAGTCGCCTTCTTGGGGTTTTGAGAGTGATGATTTTTATAATTGTGCAGTTTTGCTTCATTCTGATAAATCTGCCGAAATTATCCTTACAGAAATTTTACAGCTTGAAAATAAGTTAGGAAGGATTAGAAATGGGGAAGAAGGTTATCAGGCAAGGACCATTGATATTGATATCATTGCATTTAATAATGAAATAATCGATACAGAAAGCTTGCAGATTCCGCATTCTCAAATGCAAAACAGATTGTTTGTTTTACAACCGATGAATGATTTGAAATCGGATTTTTTTCATCCTATTTTGAATAAAAATGTAAAAGAGTTGTTGCTGGCAACTTCTGATAAAAGTGAATGTAAGTCAATTTCAGAGCTTGAGTCGCCTTTGCAAAAAATCAATCTGAATCAATTCAACTACATTGCTATTGAAGGAAATATTGGTGCTGGAAAAACAACTTTGACTACAAGAATTGCGGAAGATTTCAATGCCAAGACGGTTTTGGAACGTTTTGCAGATAACCCTTTTTTGCCTAAATTTTACAAAGACCAAAGCCGTTATGCCTTCTCATTGGAAATGTCATTTTTGGCTGATCGTTATCAGCAATTATCGGATGATTTGGCTCAATTTGATTTGTTCAAGGATTTTATCGTAGCCGATTATCACATTTTCAAGTCGCTTATTTTTTCTAAAGTAACGTTGACCGAAGATGAATACCGCTTGTACCGAAAGCTTTTTGATATCATTTATAAAGAAATGCCAAAACCGGATTTGTATATTTATTTGTATCAAAATACCGAAAGACTTTTGCAAAACATCAAGCGAAGAGGCAGAAGCTACGAACAGGAAATTCAGCCCGATTATCTGGAAAGAATCAACAGCGGTTATTTGGATTATATAAAATCACAAACCGATTTGAATGTGCTGATTATCGATGTTTCGGACATGGATTTTGTAAATAATCAAAAAGATTATATCTTTATTTTGGACGAAATCAAGGCTAAGATTAAAAATACTTCCAAGTAAAATTAACTGTAAGCATTTAGTTTTCGGAATAAATCCCAAATTACAATTCCGGCACTTACTGAAATATTCAAGGAATGTTTGGTTCCTAATTGCGGAATTTCGATGCATCCATCACAGAGCGCTACAGCTTCCTGCGAAACCCCGAAGACTTCATTTCCAAAAACGAGTGCGTATTTTTTCTGCTTTTCAATTTTAAAATCTTGAAGAAAAACAGCATTCTCTACTTGCTCAACCGCAAAAACATTCACACCGTCTTGTTGTAAATTTTCAATAACTTCCAAAACATTTTTATGATGTTCCCACGCAACAGTTTCGGTTGCTCCAAGAGCGGTTTTGTGAATTTCTTTGTTTGGAGGCGTTGCAGTGATACCGCACAAATATATTTTTTCAATCAAAAAAGCATCAGCAGTTCTAAAAACAGAACCAATATTGTGAAGACTTCTGATGTCATCTAAAATAATGATGATCGGGGTTTTTTCGGCAGTTTTAAAATCTTCTACGGATTTTCTTTCGAGTTCGTTATTTTCTAGCTTTCGCATAAATGTTGTTTGTTTTCAATAAAAAAAAGCCCCCAGAAGGGAGCTTTCAAAGATATAACCTTTTTTTTAATTAGCTTTTTGCTGGAGCTGGCTTAGCAGCATTTGGATCAGCTAAAACATTTCCTTTGATAGTCAAAGTTGTTGTTGGGTTTGCAGCATTTGTAGTCAAAGTGATTGTTTTTGTAAATGCTTGACCACCTCTTGCAGTATCATATTTTACACCAATAACCGCTTTAGCACCTGGAGCGATAGGTTCTTTTGGCCAAGTTGGAACTGTACATCCGCAAGATCCTTGTGCGTTTTTGATGATTAACGGCTCAGTACCATTGTTTGTGAAAACGAACTCACGTTTACCGTCAGATTTGTACTCAACTGTTCCATAATCAATTGTTTCGCTTTCGAAAACAATTCCAGGACCTGTAACTTTTGCAACTGGTGTTTTAGTTGTTGTAGTGGTTTTTGCTTTAGTTTTTACTTTTTTAGAAGATTCTTGAGCATAAGAACCACTGAAAGACAACAATGCAATTGCTGAAAATAATAAAAGACCTTTTTTCATATTGTTAAAATTTAAGTTTCTAATTTATATAAGCAAATTTAAAGAAAAATAAAATTACCGTTGTTAATGACTTGTTAACGACTTGCAAATGGAAAATCATTAGGGTTTTCAAGGATAAAATTATAAATTCGTAACCTCTAAATTTAATACAAAACACCTTGTCGTCTAAAGAAAAAACTCCGAAAGAAACGCCGTTAATGAAGCAATACAACGAAATCAAAAGGAAATATCCTGATGCTTGCTTGTTGTTTAGAGTAGGAGATTTCTATGAAACTTTTGGCGAAGACGCGGTTCGTGCTTCCAAGATTCTAGGAATTACCTTGACGAAAAGAGGAGCAGGCTCGGAAACAGAAACGGCTTTAGCGGGATTTCCGCATCATTCTTTGAATACATATTTACCAAAATTGGTAAAAGCCGGACTCCGTGTTGCCATTTGCGACCAATTGGAAGACCCAAAAATGACTAAAACGATTGTGAAAAGAGGCGTCACAGAACTTGTAACACCTGGAGTTTCGATGAACGACGAAGTTTTACAATCAAAATCGAATAACTTTTTGGCTTCACTTTATTTTGGTAAAAAGACAATTGGAGTTTCATTTTTGGATGTTTCAACAGGAGAATTTCTTACGGCTCAAGGAAATGATGAATACATCGACAAACTTTTACAAAATTTCAATCCTAGCGAAGTTTTGGTTCCAAAACAAAATAAAGGCGATTTCAAGGAGATTTTTGGAGAAGATTTTCATACTTTTTATTTAGAAGATTGGGTTTACAAAGAAGATTATGCCTTTGAAACATTGACCAATCATTTCCAGACCGTTTCTTTAAAAGGATTTGGAATCGAAGAATTGCAGGAAGGAATCATTGCTTCGGGAGCAATTTTATATTATTTAGGAGAAACACAACACAACAGAGTCCAGCATATCACTTCCATGCAAAGAATTGCAGAAGATGCTTATGTTTGGATGGATCGCTTTACGATTCGAAATTTAGAATTGTACCACAGCTATAATCCAAATGCCGTCACACTTTTGGATGTAATTGATAGAACGCTTTCGCCTATGGGAGGTCGTTTGCTGAAAAGATGGTTGGCTTTGCCGTTGAAAGACATCAATAAAATTAGGAATCGTCACGAAGTAGTGTCTTATTTAAATGAAAATCAAGAGGTTTTAAAAAGCATACAATATCAAATCAAGCAGATTTCCGACTTGGAACGTTTGATTTCTAAAATTGCAACGGGGAAAGTAAGTCCGAGAGAAGTGGTTTATTTGAAAGAATCACTGGATGCAATTATTCCGATTAAGAGTTTGGCTCTTGAAAGCAAAAATGAAGCGGTGAAAATAATTGGCGACAGTTTGAATAGTTGCGATTTATTACGAGAAAAAATCAAAACTACTTTAAATCAAGATGCTCCTGTTGCTGTTGCAAAAGGAAATGCGATTGCAAAAGGAATCAATGCAGAGTTGGATGATTTAAGAGCAATTTCAACTTCTGGAAAGGAATTTTTAGAAGGAATTGAAAAAAGAGAATCGGAAAGAACTGGAATTTCATCGTTGAAAATTTCATTCAATAATGTTTTTGGCTATTATATCGAAGTTCGAAATACCCATAAAGATAAAGTTCCAACCGAATGGATTCGAAAGCAAACCCTTGTGAATGCGGAACGATACATCACGGAGGAATTGAAAGAATACGAAACCAAGATTTTAGGTGCCGAAGAAAAAATATACAAACTTGAAGTAGAACTTTTTGAGCAATTGGTGGGTTGGATTGCTACTTATATAAAACCAGTTCAGCTGAATGCGAATTTGGTTGCTCAATTGGATTGCTTGACGTCGTTCACACAGCTTGCCATCGAAAATAAATACGTTTGCCCAGAATTAGACGATACATTTGAATTGGAAATTAAAAATGGTCGTCATCCAGTTATTGAAAAACAATTGCCAGTTGGAGTTCCATACATCGCTAATGATGTTTTTCTTGATAGAGAAACCCAACAGATTATCATGATTACGGGTCCGAACATGTCGGGTAAATCGGCAATTTTAAGGCAAACCGCTTTGATTGTACTTCTCGCCCAAATGGGAAGTTTTGTTCCTGCTGATTCGGTTAGAATGGGTGTGATTGACAAAATTTTCACAAGAGTTGGAGCTTCGGATAATATTTCGATGGGAGAATCGACCTTTATGGTGGAGATGAACGAAACAGCTTCAATTTTGAACAATATTTCCGATAGAAGTTTGGTGCTTTTGGATGAAATTGGACGAGGAACAAGCACATATGATGGTATTTCGATAGCCTGGGCAATAGCCGAATACCTGCACGAACATCCTGCGAAAGCCAAAACTTTGTTTGCAACGCATTACCACGAATTGAATGAAATGACGGATATTTTGCCACGGATTCAAAACTATAATGTTTCGGTAAAAGAGCTAAAAGATACGGTACTGTTTATAAGGAAATTGGTAAAGGGAGGAAGTGCTCATAGTTTCGGAATTCACGTAGCAAAGATGGCGGGAATGCCACAAACTGTAATTGTGAAAGCACAAAAGCTTCTGAAAAAATTAGAAAAAGACCATTCGGGAGAAGCTTTAAACGGTATAAAATCGGCTAAAGATGAAATGCAGATGAGTTTTTTTAATCTGGATGATCCTTTATTGGAAGAAATAAAAGATGAAATTCTAAACCTTGACATCAATACTTTGACGCCAGTTGAAGCATTAATGAAGCTCAATGAAATCAAAAGAATGCTGACCAAAAAATAGTTTTGAAAATGAAAGCAAGTAAAAACTACGTTATCAGAAAGTTATATATTTTAAAATATTTTTTTGAGGAAAACGTTTGCAGAAGTAAATAAATGTGCTACATTTGCATCCGCAATACGGAACAAGTATTGTAGTTCTTTTAAATACAAAATGCGAAAATAGCTCAGTTGGTAGAGCGCGACCTTGCCAAGGTCGAGGTCGCGGGTTCGAGCCCCGTTTTTCGCTCAAAAACCATACATGCTCGGATGGTGAAATTGGTAGACACGCTGGACTTAAAATCCAGTGAACAGCAATGTTCGTGCGGGTTCAAGTCCCGCTCTGAGTACTAAAGCTCGTAATGAAAATTACGAGCTTTTTTTATTTATGCTATTCAGTAAATTTTTTTCTAAAATTTTTAAATTGGAAATTTTAATTTCAATTGTTATTTAAAATATGGGTGCATTTGTCATTACAAAAAAAGATGAGGATCATTATAAGTTTGTTTATACTTCCAGAAAAGGCAAGATAGTCTTTTCGAGTGCTTCCTATGAGTTGAAGATGGATATCGAAGAGGATATTGAATTGATAAAAGCAAATGCGGAAACCGCTTTCTGTATGAAATTCAAAACATCAAGAGGCCAGTTTTTTTACCGACTTATTATTAATGACAAGGTGTATGCAACGAGTAGGAAGTTTAATACCGTATTGCGTTTGGAAAAAGGAATTGCAGAGGTAAAGTTGTATGTTCCAAAGGCGGAAACACTTGATTTCTCCGGAGCAGATATTTTCGCCGATTAAAAAAGATTATTAAATTTTAGGCATAAAAAAATCCCGCTAAAAGCGGGATTAATTTTTTCTCTTTTACTCAAAAATTATTGAGCTGGAGTTGTAGTTGTAGTTACAGTAGTATCAACTGCAGTTGTATCAACAGCTGGAGTTTCAACTGGAGCTTCTTCAACTGGAGCAGCAGTTTCTTCAACTACAGTTTCTTCAGTTTTAGTTTCTTTACAAGATACGAAAGAAACGCTCAATGCTACTACTAATGCTAAACTTAAAAATACTTTTTTCATCTTACTTAATTATAAAAGGTTAATTATTAATTCGAGGCAAAGATATAAATTTTTTATTATGATTATTTTTTTTTGAAAATATTTTTTAAAAAATAAATTCCCTTGCAACGCTAAAACATTTTACAATTACTGTGCCAAAAACATAAAACACTAAAAAAAAGTTAATAAGCGTTAAATGTTTTTCCTAAAAAGCCGTAAATACCTGTTTTTAAAGGGATTATTTTTTCTTTTTAGGGTGTACTAATTTCATTTCATCAATCAAATTCTTAGCTCCAGCATATTTGTCAATGATAAAAAGTACATATCGCATGTCCACCATGATGTTTCTACAAAGAGCAGGGTCGTAATAAATGTCGCTCATCGTTCCTTCCCAAACCCTGTCGAAGTTCAAACCGATCAAATTTCCTTTTGCATCAAGAGCAGGACTTCCAGAATTTCCTCCCGTTGTGTGGTTGGTTCCGATGAAATTCACAGGCATTTTTCCTTTTTCACCATATTGGCCATAATCCTTCTTTTTATACAAATCAATCAGCTTCGCAGGAACATCAAATTCATAATCGCCTGGAATGTATTTCTCCATAACACCATCCAAATAAGTTACAGGTGTATATAATGTAGCATCTTTCGGCTCATAACCTTTTACTTTTCCATAGGTAACTCTCAACGTACTATTCGCATCTGGAAAAATTCTAGAATTCTGACTCAATTCCAATTGTGCTTTCATATATGTACGTTGCAAAGCCGTAATCTTCATGTTGATTTCCTCGTATTTCGGATTCACATCTTTCAAGAATACATCCGCCATTGCTTTCACCACTTGAAAAGCCTTGTCGTTGTTCAAGTTTGCCAAAACAGTTTTAGAATCACCTTTCAATAATTCTTTTACACCTTCGTAAGTGGTCAATTTAGACTGTCCGTAAACTTCGGTTGCTAATTTTGAAGCGTCAAGATTGTTGAAAGAAGGTGGTAAAAACTGTTTCGGAGATTTTGTAGCATACAAATCAATCAGTTGCTCAAAAACTTTCTCGTCTACTTTTGCATTGAAATCTTTGTAGAAAGCGCCCAATCCTTCAACCAAATTATTTCTTCTATCATTAAAAGATTGCTCTCCTCTGATGTTGTAGATTTGTTCCAATTGATACATTTTATACGCCAATCCAAGCATTTCCGTATTCCTTAAAACTGTTTCGGTAAAATAATCCCTACTCAAAGAATAAGGTAAAATTTCAGTATAATTCTTTTCAAAATCGGCTAATAAATTACCGTATTCAGCCTGTTTTCCAGCTTTTACAACGTTGTCTTGAAATTCTTTTTCTTGTTGTCTTTTGATTGCAACCGCATTCGATTTGGTCAAGCCTTGTGTTTCACCCGACCATTTTTTCCAATAATTCGCGATACTTGCATATTTCGAAGCATATTGAATCTTAATCGCCTTGTCTTTTCGCATAAAACCATCCGCCACTTTCAAAGCACGGTCACGAATTTCAACCTTAGCAGGATTCAATTCTTTCACAATTTGGTCAACAGCAATTGCCGGCAAATATTCCGTGGTTCTTCCAGGATAACCAAAAACCAACGTAAAGTCATCTTCCGAAACACCATCTAACGAAATTGGCAAGAAGTGTTTTGGAGTATAAGGAACATTATCTTTCGAATATTCCGCCGGACGATTATTCTTATCCGCATAAATTCTGAAAAGCGAAAAATCTCCAGTATGACGTGGCCAAACCCAATTATCGGTATCCGACCCAAATTTTCCAACAGAACTTGGTGGAGCTCCAACCAAACGGACATCCTTATACGTTTCCGTTAAGAAAAGCATGTACTGGTTTCCATCATAAAACGTACGAATTTTATTTTCCTGCCAGCTTTCTTTCGGTAAAGAATTCGAAAGCGAAGAAATATTTTGCTGGATTTTTTTCTGTTTTTCAGCTTCAGTAAGTCCTAGAGTTCCTTCCAAAACCTGAGTCGTCACGTCTTCAATTTTTACGATAAACGTCACCACCAAATCCTTGTTTGGCAACTCATCTTCCATTTTCATCGCCCAAAAACCATCTGTAATGTAGTCGTTTTCAAGTGAAGAATGCGACTGGATTTCATCAAAACCACAATGATGGTTCGTCAATAAAAGTCCTTTCGGAGAAATTACTTCCGATGTACAACCGCCGTTAAAATGCGGAACCGCGTCCTTCAAACTCGATTTGTTCACATCATAAATATCCGAAGCCGACATCTTCATCCCCAGACTTTTCATCTCCTTCTCGTTCATCCCCTTCAATAACGAAGGAATCCACATGCCACCTTGTTGAGCTTGTGTCGAAACAACGAACAATAGAAGCAATACTCTTAAAAATTTCATACAATACTAATTTAGGTTCAAAAAACAATCCGCAAATTGCGAAATGTTCGGCAATATAGGATTTTCAGTCAAAAAAACGGCAGAATTAACATTTTCATAAGTCAAAGGAGCGAATCGGTTGGGTTTTTAGGTAAACCATTTTCCTGCTGGAGCCACTCGCTTTGTTCCTGCTTGAAAGGCAGGAACAAGAGCTCAAACAATGGCACCATCAGGGCTAGGAGGAAACTTCAGGCATCTTTATAATCGCAGTTGCCCATATTGTGGTTACAGTGGCTTCGGAACCAACTTCATCAACTTCCGATTATGAACCACAAAATCTTTTGATAAATATAGTTTCTGAGCCATTTCGTTATGACCTTCCACTTCCAGATAAATAATTTTCAGCGAAAGCAAAAGGGCTTCCTTATGAATAAAATCCAAAACCTGTTTGCCAATTCCCTTTCCTCTGGATTTTTCATTCAGGTACAATTCATCCAAAAACGCAATCGTTCCTTTGTATTCAAAACTAAAAATAAACGTCAGGATTACATAACCCACGATTTCGTCATTGAAATAAATGAGCCAAGCTCTGCCAAGTTTTTCATCTGCTATAAATTCCTCAAACAATTTTCGCGACACTTCAACATCAATAGGATAACCATCAATCGCATAAAAATCCTGCATCATGGGTAAAATGGTGTCAATATGAGAGTGTTGTAAAGATTTAAAAGTCGTCATAAAAATCTGTGCTAATCTGTGAAATCTGTGTTCAAACTCTTCAAAATAATCTCCGTCGCATTTTTGTTCATCTGTACAAAAGTGCTACAAATATGTCCCTTCTCAAATCGGATATCTTCATTCTGAATCAAATTCTCAAAAGCTTCATTCAATTCCTTTTGGCTTGAAATTGAAACACAACCCTCCATGTTCACCAATGCAATCGCCTCAGCAAAATGCGAGAAATTCGGACCAATCACAATCGGAACCCCAAAAGTAGCAGGCTCTAAAATATTATGAACCCCAGGATTTCCAAAACCACCGCCTACGTAGGCAATATCGGCATAACTATAAATCTTCGTCAAAATCCCAATCGTATCAATAATAAAAACATCAAAATCCGCTAAATTCTTGCCTTCTTTTTCCGAAAACAAAACCGTCTTTTTAGAGATACTATTCGTCAATTGCTTGATTTGTTCTTCCTTAATATTATGCGGAGCAATGATAAATTTTACATCATAATTATTCGAATTGATAAAATCAACCAATAAAGTTTCATCCTTTGGCCATGAACTTCCCACCACAATCGTCAACGTATCATTCTTAAATTCTGAAATAAAATCAAGCGAATTGTCTTTCTCCAATATCGAAACCACACGGTCAAATCGGGTATCACCCGAAACAGTCACATTCGTTTTTCCAATCTTCAATAATAGTTCTTTCGATTTGGCATTCTGAACAAAAAAGTGCTCAAAAGTATCCAAAGCCTTTCTGTAAAATCCACCGTACCATTTAAAGAAAACCTGATTCTCTCTAAAAATGCCAGAGATAAGATAAGTCGGAATTTGTAGCTGTTTCAATTCATTCAAATAATTCGGCCAATATTCATATTTGATAAAAAACACCAAATCAGGATGAACCTCTTTTAAAAATCGTTCAGCATTGCTCTTGGTGTCCAAAGGCAAATAGACAATCATATCCGCAACCTTAGAATTCTTTCGAACTTCATAACCCGAAGGCGAAAAAAACGTCACTACAATCTTATGATTTGGATATTTTTCTTTGATTTTCTCAATCACCGGCAAACCTTGCTCAAACTCGCCCAACGATGCGGCATGAAACCAAATGGTTCTGTCGGTCGGTTTTATTTCGCTTTCCAAAGTTGGAAAAACGAGCTTTCTTCCGTCTACAAAAAGTTTGATTTTCGGGCTGAACAGTGCTACTATTTTTACCAAAAATGAAGCAACCTGAACAACAAGATTATAGAGAAAAAACATATCGATTTATTTGAATGGCTAAAATAAGGATTCTTGCATTAATTTGAGGAAGGAATATCATTAATGACTATTTTTGTACGTCGTTTAAAAATCCAAGTTTTTAAACCTAAACATAAATTCAGACGTAATGAAAAAAATCCAGATGGTAGACCTTAAAGGTCAATACGAAAAAATAAAAGAAACAGTAAACAACTCAATCCAGGAAGTTTTAGATACTAATACTTACATCAACGGACCTGAAGTGCAATCTTTTCAGAAAAATCTTGAGCATTATTTAGAAGCAAAGCACGTAATTCCTTGTGCAAACGGTACCGATGCTTTGCAAATCGCAATGATGGCATTGGATTTAAAACCGGGCGATGAAGTAATCACGGCTGATTTTACTTTCGCTGCAACTGTTGAAGTGATCGCTTTATTGCAATTGACTCCAGTTTTGGTAGATGTAGAAATCGATACCTTCAATATTTCGATTGAAGCCATCAAGAAAGCCATCACTCCAAAAACAAAAGCAATCGTTCCGGTACATTTATTCGGACAAGCAGCCAACATGGATGCGATAATGGCGTTGGCAAAACACCATAATCTATATGTAATCGAAGACAACGCCCAAGCAATTGGCGCTAATTATAAATCGGCTGACGGTTCTAAAAAGAAAGTGGGAACAATCGGTCACGTGGCTTCTACATCCTTTTTCCCTTCTAAAAACTTAGGTTGTTATGGAGATGGTGGTGCCATTTTTACCAATGATGATGACTTGGCGCACAAGTTAAGAGGAATTGTAAACCACGGAATGTATGTGCGTTACCACCACGATGTAGTGGGTGTAAATTCACGTTTAGATAGTATTCAAGCGGCAGTTTTAAATGCAAAATTGCCAAATCTTAATACCTATAATACTGAACGTCGTGCTGCAGCAAATAAATACAACACCGCTCTTTCTGGACATAAAAACATCGTAGTTCCTGCGTTTGATCTAAGTGGAGACGATCACGTTTTCCACCAATATACACTAAGAATTATTGATGCCGATAGAGATGCCTTGATGCAGCATTTGCAAAGCAAGGACATTCCTTGCGCCATCTATTATCCAATTCCGTTGCACAGTCAAAAGGCCTATTTGGACGTACGTTATAAAGAAGAGGATTTTCCAATAACCAATCAATTGGTAAAAGAAGTAATCTCACTTCCAATGCATACTGAGTTGGAAGATGATCAAATAAAATTCATTACCGACAGTATTTTAGAGTTCTTAAACAAATAATTTTTCAAAGAGAAAAGATGAAGATATTAGTAACGGGAGGTTTAGGTTTTATTGGTTCACACACGGTTGTTGAGCTTCAAAACGAAGGTTTCGAGGTGGTTGCAATCGACAATTTATCGAATGCTGACATTTCAGTTCTAAAAGGAATTGAAGCCATCACCGGCAAGCAACCTATTTTTGAGCAAATCGATTTGAGAGATAAGCAAGCCGTTAAAGAATTCTTTAAAAAGCACAACGATATCGCTGGTGTAATCCATTTTGCTGCCTCGAAAGCAGTGGGTGAGAGTGTAGAGAATCCGCTTCTTTATTACGAAAACAACATTAATACGTTAGTATATTTGCTTCAGGAATTACAGCAGAAACCTGAAGCACATTTTATTTTCAGCTCTTCTTGTACGGTTTACGGTCAAGCCGAATTGATGCCGATAACCGAAAATGCGCCGGTGCAACAAGCTATGTCGCCTTATGGAAACACCAAGCAAATTGGGGAGGAAATCATCACTGATGTTGCCAAAGTTACCAACATCAATTCCATCCTTTTAAGATATTTCAATCCAATCGGAGCGCATCCAACTGCTGAGTTGGGTGAATTGCCAATTGGGGTTCCTCAGAACTTGGTTCCGTTTATTACACAAACTGCAGTTGGCTTGCGCAAAGAGCTTTCTGTTTACGGGTCGGATTATTCAACTCCTGACGGAACCTGTATTCGTGATTATATACACGTAGTTGATTTGGCCAAAGCCCATGTGGTAGCTTTGCAAAGATTGCTCAATAAAAAGAACATCGACAAGGTGGAAACATTCAATTTAGGTACTGGAACAGGAAGTTCTGTTCTAGAAGTTATCAATGCTTTTGAAAAAGTAAGCGGTCAAAAATTGCAATATAAACTTGTGGATAGGAGAGAAGGTGATGTTGTTGAAGCCTTCGCCAATACTGATAAAGCAAACAATGTCCTGGGTTGGAAAGCAAAATCAACCTTGGAGGAGTCTTTGGCATCTGCCTGGAAATGGGAGCAGAAAATCAGAAGCTAGTTTTATCTTATTCTAAATATTTGTAAATTAGTCATCTAAATCAATAGCTATGGATGCAGAGGATAAGAAAGAAGAACTATTGGAATGGCTTTCTAAATTAGAAGAACCAAGTGTATTGTATCAAATTGCCAAAATCAAGGAAGAATCAGAATCCGAAACAGCTTTTGATTTAGAAAAGGAATGGGAAAACGGTTTGACGGTTGAAGAGGCAAAAGCAGAGTCAAAAAGAAGAATTAGGGAGTGGTGGGGAAAATAGAAATAACATTTACGCCCGATGTTATTCTTTATTTGGATGGTCTTGTTCAAGTATTGTACAAAAAAGAATATTTTGGATTTATCGAAACGGCAGAAAATTATGTTGATCAAATATATGATGCTGTTGATGAAAATATAAAAGTTCAAAAGCACAAAACCACCCCAAAACCACTAAAACACCTCGGCTCAAAATATATTTTCTACAAAGCCAATACACGAACAATATGGTACATATTTTATGAAAGTAGAAACAATAAATATTTGATAACTGCAATCACAAACAGCCATTGCGAAGATGCAAAGTATTTATAATAAAAATAAAAGTCCCAAACCGAAAGATTTGGGACTTTTATTTATCTGTAAGGTGACTTAGCAAATAGCTAAAAAACTAACTATGCACTCGCCACAGCAACCTCTCTGTCAATCTTTCCAACCAATCCAATCAATACTTTTCCTGGGCCTACTTCCGTAAAAATACTCGCGCCGTCCTTGATCATTTGCTGTACAGATTGGGTCCATCTTACAGGTGCCGTCAATTGGATAATCAAGTTTTCCTTAATCTCTTCTGGATCAGAAACTGCACTCGCCGTTACATTTTGGTAAACCGGACAAATAGGAGTAGAAAAAGTAGTTGCTTCAATAGCTGCCGCCAATTCTTCTCTTGCAGGTTCCATCATAGGAGAGTGAAAAGCACCACCAACAGGCAGTAGCAATGCACGTTTTGCTCCCGCCGCTTTCATCGCCTCACACGCTTTTTCTACAGCCGATGTCTCACCAGAAATTACCAATTGTCCAGGACAGTTGTAGTTTGCTGCAACCACTACACCATTAATCGAAGCGCAAACATCTTCAACAATGCTATCTTCAAGTCCTAAAACTGCCGCCATTGTAGAAGGTGTGATTTCACATGCCTTCTGCATTGCCAGTGCCCTTTTCGAAACCAATCGTAGGCCGTCTTCAAATGATAAAGCACCATTCGCTACCAATGCAGAAAATTCTCCAAGCGAATGTCCCGCCACCATCTGAGGTTCAAAAAAATCAGCTCCTAAAGTTTTTGCCAAGATAACCGAGTGCAGGAAAACCGCAGGTTGTGTCACCTTTGTTTCTTTCAATTCTTCTGCCGTTCCTTCAAACATGATGTCCGTAATTCTGAAGCCTAAAATTTCGTTTGCTTTCTCGAACAACTCTTTCGCTAACGGAGATTGTTCATACAGATCTTTACCCATTCCCGTAAATTGTGCCCCTTGACCAGGGAAAACGTATGCTTTCATATTTTTTATTTTATTATTTTCTCATTCTTTGTTAGACCACAAAAATAGCTATTTTTTTAGAACCCTTATTTCCGTTTTAACTTTTCAAAATAAACCCTGTAACATTTGTAATATTCCCCGACTAATTACGAAAATCAAATAGCAAATCATGAAAAAAATTACGTCCATCTTATTATTGCTTGTTATTACATTCCTGCTGTTCTACCTTGGCTTGCCTGTTATAAATTATGGCTTTTTTAAACTTCCATTTTTTATATTGATTGTGTTGCTTGTTGGAATCATCATCTACACACGATTAAAAGTAACACCAGTAACCAATAAAGTAACTATAACTGCCCTGCCACACAAACTATTTTTTGTAGCAGCGATTGTCGTATTGGCCTATATTACAATCACACCACTGCTTACAAGCTTGCCAATGTTCCGCAGTGAGTCATACAGAGCATTGATAGGAAAGGTAGAAGACGGACAAAATCTCAAAAACCACATCGCACCCATTTCATTAGATAAAATCCGAGTGGTCGATGAAAATCTGGCAATGCTTCTAGGTGAAAAAATCATTGGTTCTCAGCCATCATTGGGTTCCCAAGCCGAAATAGGAGACTTCACTATCCAAAAAGTAAATGATGAACTTTATTGGGTTGCGCCATTATTGCACACCGGTTTTTTCAAATGGTTCCGAAATTCAGAGGGTACTCCGGGATATGTGATGGTTTCTGCAACCAATGAAAGAGATGTGAAATTGGTGCAAAGCATCAACGGACAGCCTTTAAAAATCAAGTATCAACCCGCAGCTTTCTTCGGTTCCCACATCAAAAGGCATACTTATATAAATGGTTACATGACCACTGGTCTGGCTGATTATAACTTCGAAATTGACGATAAAGGAGAGCCATATTGGATTGTAACCACCTACAGCAAGGAAATTGGTTTTGGAGGAAATAATGCTACAGGTGTCCTTACGGTAAATGCCCAAACAGGTGAAATCAAGGAATATGGAATCAACGACACACCGCTTTGGGTTGATAGAATCCAGCCGATTAGTTTTATTGAAGATCAATTAAACGATTGGGGAGAATATGTTCACGGCTACTGGAACTGGTCAAACGAAAACAAGTTGGAAACCACCGAAGGATTGACACTCGTGTACGGCGAGAACCATAAATCCTATTGGTACACGGGTCTTTCATCCGTAGGAAAAGAAGAATCTACCGTAGGTTTCGTTTTGGTCGATACAAGAACCAAAGAAGCTACCTATTACAAGCAGAGTGGAGCAACCGAATATGCCGCACAAAGTTCAGCTGAAGGAAAAGTACAGGAAAAAGGATATCACAGCTCTCTCCCAATTCCATACATCATCAACAACATCCCGACCTATGTGATGACATTAAAAGATGATGGTGGTTTGGTTAAAATGTTTGCCATGGTTTCCATCAACGATTATACTATTGTAGGAGTAGGAAACACGATGAGAGAAACCTTGATGGCCTACAAGAACGTCTACAATATGGCCGATAACGGAATAGAGTCTGAAAGTGTTACATCCAAAAAGACCCTCACATCCGTAGTGACAAGGATATCAAACGACGTAAAAAATGGTAACAGCTTCTATTATTTTATGGTAAAAGACTACCCGAACGTCTTCGTGGGTTCTTCACAGTTATCAAATGAATTGCCTGTAACAATTGTTGGTGACAGCGTAAAAATATCCTATGATGTAGATATGGAAGAGGTCATAGATGTTTCTAATTTTGATAATCTAAAAATATCGAAGAAGAAATAAAAAATGAGTTAAAAAAAATGCCGAAGAAACTTTCTCCGGCATTTTTTTTAAAAATTTCAGTTAAGGCAAATAATCCAAACTGCGTTCGAGTGCCATCCCTCTCGATCCTTTAATAAGTATCGTCGAGTTCTCAATTTTATTTTCCGTGAGTTCTTTTGCTAAGTCTTCAAATGTCTCATAAAAAAACAGATTTTTATGTTCTGTTTTATTGGTATAAAAATCTTTTCCTATAAAATAAAAAACAGTTTTTTCATCATTTAAGGCCAGAGCAACTATTCCTTTATGTTCCTCAAGACTTTCAATTCCCAATTCAAACATATCTCCAAGAATGGCCACTTTTTTTGTAAGCTCCAGTTGCATGAAATTCTCCAATGCCACCTTCATACTGCTAGGATTGG
>NZ_JBMGQS010000034.1:0-28282 GCF_049060005.1 Flavobacterium sp. PLA-1-15
TCTTCCAGTGTTTTCCTAAGAACGTCGCCTTGATTGCGGGTGCAAAAGTACACAAGATTTCCACTAACGCAAGCTTTCTAAACACTTTTTTTCAAAGTTTTTTTCAAATAACTGGAAACGTGGGGTTTGGATATCGAAGTTTTTTGCATGTTTTGGAACCAGGCTGGTCGTATAGAGGCGGAATCGGCGGAAATACCGTGCCCGGGGGATTGGATTGTTCCCAGATGGAGGGTTTTTGAGGGGTGATTTCTGCGCAATTAGGGCGGAATGTTTCCAAAAACACACCCAAAACCTCCTTCCTAGCCCCGATTGCAGTGGAAATCCTTTTGCTTTTTTCTTTAAAAAGGAAAAGATTGTAACGGAAAGTGGGAATATGGAAGAAACAAATGCCCGAATGTTCTGCTCCTAATCGAAGCGAATTGCTTTTATAGGCGAAATTTTTGTTATGATATAGGACGGAATTAATAATACGAGTATACATATTATGATGGTTCCTATATTAAGGAGGAGAATATAGAGCCAATTTATATAGACTGGCGCTTCGTTTACATAATAGTTTTCGGGGTTGAGTTTGACGATGCCGAAATGCTGTTGCAGTAAAATTAATCCTATACCTATTATATTACCCCAAAGTAGCCCGCGGAATATTAGGTGGGAGGCATTGAAGAGAAAAATTTTTCGGACGGTCCAGTTGTTGGCCCCGAGGGATTTTAAAATTCCTATCATCTGGGTTCTCTCTAAAATGAGAACGAGAAGTGCTACTATCATATTAATGGTAGCGACGATGATCATGACGATGAGGATGACCTGGATGTTGATGTCGAACATTTTGAGCCACTCGAATATATAATAGTACTTTTCGATGATGGTTTTGGTGTCGAGTGCTTTTGAGGCATCGGCTTTATTGAATGTGTTTTCGTAAACTTGCTCGCCTATCGTTTCTATTTTATCAAAATCGTTTACGAAGACTTCGAAGGAACCTACTTGATCGGATTCCCATTTGTTCATTCTTTGAATATGACGGATATCGCCGAGAACGAATTTGGAGTCGAACTCAGGAAATCCTGAATTGAAAATACCGGTAATTAGAAACGCGCGACGGTTTGGAAGCTTGTTTGCTTCATCCTTCATAAAGAAGGTGGTGAATTTATCGCCAACTTTTAGCCTTAATCTATCGGCTAGGAATTTTGAGATGACAACTTCTTCGTTTAAATTTTTATTGAGATTAGGGATTCGACCTTCAACTAAATATTCCTTTATATTGTTCCACTGGTATTCCTTCCCTACTCCTTTATATAGTATTCCTTCGAAAGCAGTTTCGGTTCGGATGATTCCCATCTTGGTAGCGACTGCTTGGATGTGGCTAACTTCTGGAATTGAATTGAACTTTGGATAAAAATCTTGATTTGTAGAAATAGGAACCAGACTTACTTCGGATTGATTGTCGTCGTAATTGGAAATAATAATGTGTCCGTTGAAATCGGAAACCTTCTGGCGGATTTTTTGCTTGAGACCGATACCGGTTGCTACGGAAACAATCATCATAATCATTCCGATTGCAATGGCGGAAATTGCAATTTTTATAATTGGTGCAGATATACTACTTTTATGGTTTTTAGCCGTAATAAGTCTTTTGGCTATGAAATATTCTAAATTCAATTTGATATTTTTGCAGATTTGAATTCAAAAATACGGTTTTGGCGTTTAATTTTCGTCAAATTTTAAATAATATAATATTTATCGATCATAATGGTTCCTGATTCATTCCCAAAAACATTTCTCTCTAAAGTCTTTTCTTCTTTACTCCTTATACTGGTAATTGCATCTTGTGGACCAACTAAGAAACTAAATTATTCCCTTCCTGCAGAAACGACGGTTAAAACCAAAATCAAAACGGAAAAATTTCAGACCGGTGCTGACAATGTTGAAAGCTATTTTAAATTGATTGAAAACAAGAAAGTTGGGATTGTAACCAATCAAACGGGATTGATTACTTATGATTCTATTTTTAAAGATGGGTTGTATAAAGAAGGACTTGCGATCAAAACGGAACACATCGTAGATTATTTGGTCAAACAAAAGGATGTTGAATTGGTAAAAATTTATGCTCCCGAACATGGTTTTAGAGGAACGGCTTCAAACGGCGAACTCATTTCGGATGGAAAAGACACCAAAACTGGATTGCCAATTTTGTCGCTATACGGTAACAGCAAAAAGCCAAGTCCAAAACAATTGGAAGGTATTGATGTTTTGATGTTCGATCTTCAGGATGTTGGGGCTCGTTTTTATACCTATATTTCGCACCTACATTACATAATGGAAGCCTGTGCAGAACAAAAGATTCCGCTGATTATCTTGGACCGACCAAACCCGAATGGTGGAATTGTTGATGGCCCGATCTTAGAAAAAGAACATTCGAGCTTTATCGGAATGCACACTATTCCCGTTTTACACGGAATGACCATTGGCGAATATGCCTTGATGATTAATGGTGAAGGCTGGCTTGCAAACGGAATCCAATGCGAGTTAAAGATTGTTCCGTGCGAAAATTACAAACGCGAAATGCCTTACAGCCTTCCGGTGAAGCCTTCTCCGAACTTGCCAAACGACCAATCCATAAATTTGTATGCAAGTTTGTGCTTTTTTGAAGGCACAAACATCAGCCTTGGGCGTGGAACCGATATGCAATTTCAGGTTTATGGCTCGCCTTATTTGCCTTACAGTGGCTTTTCTTTTGTACCCGAACCAAATGTTGGCTCATCAAACCCGCCGTTGAAGGGAATGACTTGCTATGGTGAAGATTTGAGAAATGTGGAAAAAGTAACTCGTTTGGAGCTAAAATGGTTGATCAAAGCCTATCAGGAAAATCTCGACAAACCGAAGTTCTTCACGCCCTTTTTTACTAAACTTGCAGGAAACAAAACACTACAGTTTCAAATTCAGGCCGGAATGCCGGAGGAACAAATAAGGGAAAGTTGGGTTTTAGGTTTGGAGGAATTTAAAATCATGCGTCAAAAATACTTGATTTATTAATTTTTTGCATTTCTGAAAAAATAAGAAAATTTTATCATATCGATTATTCGTTATTGTTGTTCTATTTCCTAAATTAGTAGGAATTATAAAAGAATCTAATCAACTAACACAAATCATATGAAACGAGCAGAAATTATAATGACCTTTATGGATGAACTGAAGAAGTTCATCGGGTTTTTGAACGAAGGCATAGAGAAAGGAATTGAACTTTTCGAACAGGCAAAAATTTGGGTATCCCGAATGATTGAATACCTTGAAATCAGAATCAGAAATTTTGTTGACAGTGTAAGAGGAAGAACTTTAGATTTGATTGAATCCTCAGACGATTATATGTTTGTATAAAGAAGTCCTGCCTTGAGCAGGACTTTTCATTTATAGTTTGATTCTCTTTTTCATCTCTTCTACAATATTATAAGCTGCGGGACAGATTTCGACATTCTTCATAGTAAGATTTGAAATTTGCTGAAACTTTTTCCTGTCCGTGTGTGGAAACTCCCTGCATGCTTTTGGCCGAACATCATAAATCATGCAATAATTTTCATTGTCTAAAAAAGTACAAGGAACACTTTTCAAGACATAATCCTTGTCTTCATCAATTCTCAAATATTGGTCGATGAATTGCTGTGGTTTTTGACGAAAATGTTTGGAAATGCGTTCGATATCCGCCAATGTAAAAAGCGGACCTGTAGTTTTACAGCAATTGGCACATTTTAAACAATCGGTTTTCTTAAACTCATTGTTATGGATTTCCTGCATCACATAATCCAAATCACGTGGCGGTTTCTTTTTCAGCTTATCAAAATACTTTTTGTTTTCGATATGCTTATCTTTGGCTAACTTTTGTAATATGTTGATTTGAGGATTCGTCAATTTGCTTGCTTGATAAAATGGAGTGCAAAATTATAGAAAACTAATCAACAAATAACCCATAACTACATAAACTTACAATGAAAGACCTTTTCGGAAAAGCCATTTTAGATTATCAAACCAATAATGCTCATGAAGATTTGATTACCGAGACTTCCATTTCGGAAGAAGATGTAATGTCGGTGGCTTATTTGTTTCGCTCTTTCGAAGAAATGCCTTTGATTGAAGAGAAAGCGCTGGAACTTGCCAAAGGAAAAGTGCTCGATATTGGATCTGGAGCCGGAAGCCATAGTTTATATCTTCAAAACGAGAAAGGCTTGGATGTGACTTCAATAGATATTTCTGCGAATGCAATTGAATGTTGCAAACTTCGCGGATTGAAAAATGCCATTGAAATTGATGTTTTGGATTTGGATGCTGATGCAACTAAATTTGACACCATTTTGCTTTTGATGAATGGAACTGGAATTTTTGGAAGATTGGAAAAGGTTCCTGCTTTTTTACAGAAATTAAAATCACTATTAAATCCTGGAGGACATATTTTAATTGACAGTTCGGATATCATCTATATGTTTGATGAAGACGAAGACGGTGGAAAATGGATTCCTTCCGATAACTATTATGGCGAAGTTACATTTACGGTTACTTACAAAAATGAAAAGGAGGATTCTTTCGATTGGCTGTATTTAGATTACAACACCTTGCAGAATGCCTGTTTTGATAATGGTTTGAAATGTGAATTGATTGAAGAAGGGGAGCATTTCGATTATTTGGCCCGTTTATCAATAGAATAAATGACCATATTAAAATTCTTATTTAAAATTCAAAGGCATTTTTAGTGTAATACTGATGGGTTTCCCTCCTCTGGAAGCCGGTTGCCATTTAGGTGATTCCCGTAAAACACGGATTAACTCTAAAGCTGAATTAGTTCCTAAATCACGAAGAATTTTTATATTTTTCACTTCTCCTTTCTCATTGACTGTAAATTCAAATAAAATCTGTCCTGGCTTCTCTACAGTTTGTACATTGAAATTTTGAATAACATAGTTGTAGAACTTTTCGATATCACCATCTTGAAATTTAGCATCAATCAAATCACCATTCAAATACACTTCATCTTCTCCTTGAATTTGAGAAAAGCTTAAGCTTGAAAAAAGAAAAAACACCGATAAAAATAGTAGTTTCCTCATAATTAAGGAATATTCAAATATTTATGTGTTTGCAATGAAACCCTCCATTTCGGATTGTTCATCACATAATCAACAATCAGTGGGGTCATTTCTTCTTTTTTGCTCCACTCTGGTTGAAGAAACAAGATTGCATTTGGATTTACTTTTTCGGCTTGTTCTTCGGCAAAAATAAAATCGTGCTTGTTGTGGATGATGACTTTTAGTTCGTGTGCATTATCGTAAACGGTTTGAGTTGGTAATTTTGTTTTCTTTGGTGAAAGACAAATCCAGTCCCAAGTTCCCGTCAACGGATAGGCTCCAGAAGTTTCAATATGAACACGGCGGTTATTGTCTTTCAGTTTTTGCGTAAGCGAAGTCATGTCCCAAGATAATGGTTCACCTCCGGTAATTACCACCGTTTCTGAATACTTCGAAGCATTCTCTACAATCTGGTCGATATGTGTTGGTGGATGGAGCGCGGCGTTCCAGCTTTCCTTTACATCACACCAATGACAACCTACATCGCAACCACCAATCCTGATAAAGTAGGCGGCAGTTCCTGTATGGTAGCCTTCTCCCTGGATGGTGTAGAATTCTTCCATGAGGGGAAGCATTGTTCCTTTTTCGACTTCGGTTTGTATTTCTTTTGGTAACATCTTATTTTTAAAATAGTGTGCAAAGATACGCTTCTTTTTTACAAATGTTTAAAAGATGCCTAAAGTTATTCTTCTAGCCCTGATGGTGCCATTGTCTGAGCTCTTGAAATGCTTGTCAAAGCATTTCAAAGCGAGTGGCTCCAGCAGGAATATGGTTTCTGAAAATGCCCTAACCATTTGCTCCTAAATAAAAAAAACCGATAACGTGGTGTTATCGGTTTTGATTTTATTATTTTAACAATTTCAAAGTGCTTATTGCGGTTTCGTCTGCCGGGTCAATCGCTAAAGCTTTTTGGAAATATTCTTTCGCTTTTACTTTATCGGTTTTGGCAAAGTGGATTCCCAAGTTATTATAAGCTTCAACAAACTTGGTTTTGTTTGCAGGTTTTGCCATTTCTTCTGCACCTTTTTCGGTTACAACTCTGATGTATTCTTCATAATTTTTAACCATTTCTGCTTGTGCAGTTGCATCGTCTTCTAGCAAACTGTTGATACGCGCTTTGAAAATGTAGGCGTCCTGTGTTGTTGGCGAAGCAGCAATTACATTATCGAAAGCAGTGTTTGCTTTTGAAACGATGATTGGGTCGATTTTCTTACCTTCTTCTAAATTTACGTTACCAAAGTACAAGGCATATCCTAGATAGAAATTATCATAAAGGAAATTTCTTGAATTTGGATTTGTAGTCGCTACTTCATAGATGGAAGCTGCTTCGTTATATAATTTCAAGTCGAAGAATTTTTTACCAATATCATTCAATTCGTTTGCCATTGAAGGATCCATTTCAACCCCTTTTTTGATATCTGCAACTCCCGAAGTAAACAATGTTGCGTCAACTTTGCTATCAGTTTTTCCGTCTGCAGCAGTTGTTGTTGTAAGCGATTTGTTTGTTTTTGCCATACCTAAATATAGGTAGTCACGTCCGATTGGTTTTGCATTGCTTTTTGACAAGAATTCGGTTAAAGCTTTGATTGAAGCTTCTGAGTTTTTGTTTTCATAAGCTGAATATCCTAAGTAACGCAAGATTCTTGGGTTTACTTTATCCAATTTTTGCATTTCGTTAGCTTCTTTTTCCAATGCAGCATAATCTTTTGTCAAGATAAGAAAATCGGCATGACGCATACGAGAATCCAAAGAATAGTCGGTCATACTCATGTATTTTTCGTAGTTCTGAATAGCCAATTTGTTGTAAGCCGCATATTGTGCTTTGTCGTTCAATGCCCATAAATAATACGTTTCAGCGATTTCTCTGTAAGCTGGTCCGTAGTTAGGATTTGTCGCCAAGATGTTATCGAAAGCCGCTTTTGCTTCCTTGAATGCTTTTGATCCTTTTGTGATTACTCCCAATTGCAACTTTGCCCTTAGTACTGAATTGTCAGCATCAAAAGAATTACGGTAAGCTGAATAAGCTTCGTTCACATTTCCATCACCTTTATATGCATCACCTAAAGACAATAATACTTGAGCGTCCATCGGTTGGATTGCTTTTGCTTTATTCAATTGAACAAGAGCTGCTTTATAATCTGGTTTTTCGATGTTCATGTAAGCACGACCGATGTAAAGGAATTGCTCGAAATCTTTCTTTCTCATATCGGCAGTAGCCTTGTCAAAATTTGATTTTGCTCCTGCAACATTTCCATTATCTAAATCAATCTGACCTAGACCTATATAGTTAAAAGTACCATCTTTTTTGGCCAACAAACCTTTTTCATACGTTACTTTTGCTGAATCTTCTAATTTTTGTGTCAAATATAAATTTCCTAATACGAAGAAATTCTTTCCTTCATCAGCTTTAGTGCTGATTAGGGTTTTTAAAATCGATTTGGCTTTTTCATACTGTTCAGCATCAATCGCTTTTTTTGCTTGGTCTAAATCCTGAGCATAAGCTCCGGCACCGAAAGCTAGAAAGGCAAGGCTGAATAATTTTAACTTGTTCATAGTATTCTGAATTTATTTATTATTGATAATTTCTGTTCGGACATTCAATTCTCTTGAAGGAATTCTAACAGGCAACAATCCTGATTTAAGAACAATCCTTTGTCCTATATCTCCTGCAACAAAGGAAGCAAAACCCATACCCAATCCATTCGTTCCTTGATAATTTAACAAATAAATAGGACGCTTTAAAGGGTATAATCCTTCTCCAAGATTGTGCTGGCTGGGCTTATAGTAATCTTCGCTGTTAGGTTGACTTTTAACATTTCTGACACTCATAACGGCAATGTTGTCGCTATATTGTTCGGTGTCTGCATAAGGCTGCACCAACAAGTTGAGGCCTATCACCCCAATTGTTCCAGGGTTTTTAGTCACATATTCCAATACTTCTTTATGTGAATTAAGCGAATAAATATTTTTCTTCTGGCCGTTTTTTACTCCTGCCAATGTATTCAAATAACTTACTGTGCTTGAATTAGGGTTTTCAAAGACCAAACCTTTAATTTTACTTTCCTTTTCTTGCAAAATATTAATCACTTCCTGTAAATCAACTAAAGTATCTTTTGATCCTTTACTGGTTACAAATACAATTGCATCAGAAGCAAAATGTGTAATTTTACCTTTAATTTTTTTCTGCTTAAAATAACTTTCTTCAGATGGTGTAAGCTTTCTAGACAAAATTGCAATACTTGTCTTCCCTCCTAACAAATCATTTACTACTTCAGATTCAGACTTGCCAACCAAATTTAGTTTTGCATCGTATTGACTTTGAAAAACCGAAACCTGATCTTCAGTAATGGGCATCAACGTCTGATCAACATAAATTGTAGCGGTTCCTTTTATTACAGTTTCTTCTTGCTCAGCATCATTATTCTTTTCCTTGCAAGCATAAACAACCGCAGAAATGATTGCGATAAAGAGCACTATTTTATAGAATGAAGATTTCATGATTACGTTTTTTAGTTATTTACTTTGAAGAAGGCGAATGAATCGAAGAAAAGAATATACGATGAGTAAAATCCCGAAAGCAATTCTATAACCATCTGTCAATGCAATTGGAAAATTTTCCCAAAAGATAATAATAATCCCTAACACAAAGTAAATTAGAAAGAAGAGTATTCCTATAACGAACAGAAATCGCCCTTTAAGCGATTTCTGTTCTTTTTTATATCTATTTTCTCTGTTATACATTCTTTAATTCCCAGATACAATACTAATTGGTAAAGAATATAAAACCCTAACTGGACGTCCGTTTTGGATACCCGGCTTCCATTTTGGAGATTTTTGTAAAACTCTAATAGCTTCTTTTCCAGTTCCGTAACCAAGATCTCTCAATACTTTAATATCAGTTAACGATCCATCTCTTTCTACTACAAACTGTACAAAAACTTTTCCTTTAAGCTCTTCACCTTCAGGAACTCTATAGTTTTTACCTACGAAATCATAAAACTTTTGAATTCCACCTGGAAAATCAGGTTTTACCTCTACAGCTGTATAGATTTGATTACTGTCTTCAACAATTTTAGAGTCAGTTTGTGGACCGTCGCCAGATGGAGCATCGATAACGATTTTACCATCTTCCTGTCCTTTTACATCTTTAGTTCCTACGTTTTTATCCTTAAGCTCTTCGATTGTCTTAATTTCCTCAACAACCTCTTCTTTTTTAACTACTTTAGGCTTAACGAATTTTACTTCATCAATCTTTGGAGCAGGCGGCGGCGGTGGCGCAGTTGGAGGAATAATTGGCTTAGGCGGTTCAGGCGGTGGCGCTATGTTTGCCATATCAACCATTGTTACCTTCTCTTTCTCGTCTTCGCTATCACTTCCAAAATCAATCAACGGTAAAGCCAAAGCTGTAGCAAAAACAGAAGATCCAATAGCCAAAGCTATCAATGTTGTACGTGGATTTTTTTTGCGGAGTTCATAGGCGCCGTAACTTTTGTTACGCCCTTCGAAGACCATATCAATCCATTTCTGTTTAAAAATATCTAATTTCATATTTATTATTTTATAGAAAAAGTTGCTTAGTCAAACAGAGCTGCTTCTTCTTTAGTTATCTCAACAATCGCATAAACTGGCACTTTACAGATTGCCATTTCATCCAATATGTCAACTAGATTCTTATAATTAGATTTTTCGTGCGCCTTGATCAAAACAATTAATCCCTTTTTGGAATCTCCCATTAATTGAGGCACTGAAACCATCTTTGCAAGAATATCTTTACGTACACCATCTTTGCCATATTTTTCATCTTTTGGCCCTTCAATAGGAGAGTCAAATTGTCCCATATAAGTTTTAACCTTATTATCTGGACCAATCAAGATATTCAGTGTTCTTTCCTGAGCAATTTTAACTGGTTCACTTTTATCATCTAAATCTGGCATAGCCAAATCCATCGATTGAGGCTTTGACAAAGAAGTCGTTAACATAAAGAATGTAATCAATAAGAAAGCCAAATCTACCATTGCCGTTAAATCGACTGATGAATTTTGTTTTTTACTTCTTACCTTGCCACCTTTTTTACCACCTCCACTGTCGCCAGTATCTAATTGTGCCATTTTTTTTCTTTTATATTAAAAATTTTCTCCTCTTAATCCCGTAACCAAATTGAATCTGTTTACTTTCTGTTTTTGCAAAATATCCATGATCTTTTTGATTTCTGGATATTGTTCCTTAGCATCACCTTTGATTGCAAAATTTAATTGCGCTTCATTAACTTCAGCGTTTGCTTCTCTAGCTGCTCTTACCCATTCCGCTAATTGATTATCAATTGAATCGTGCGGAATTCCTTTTTGAAGTCCTTTCTGATTCCTTTCGGCTGATTTCATTGGAAGTAACACTTTCAATTGATTTACAGGAACACCAAATTCATCCATAAGGCTAAATTTAGTTTTCTCATCTTCTGAAAATTGGATATTGTACTTTTCAGAAATAAATTCAAGTGTTTTCATCCTTACTTTCGGCTCTTTAACCCCGAAGAACACTTTTCCACTATCACCGATTGTAATAATTGCCAAATCAGTTTCAGGCAATTTCACTTGTACGGTTGACGATGGCGTTTCTACGGGCAACACTTCTGGTTGTTTTGCAGTAGCGGTCAAGATAAAGAAAGTCAGCAAAAGGAAAGCCACGTCACACATCGCTGTCATGTCGATTGCAGTAGCCTTTTTGGACATTTTTATTTTTGCCATAATTCCTTTTCTAAAATATTATAATACTATTATTATTTCAAACTTCCTCTCATTTTTCTGTAAGTGTTTACCAATGTGGTAGCCGCTTCGTCAATTGAGTAAGTTAAAGTATCGATTTTAGAAGTAAAGAAGTTATACATTACAATTGCCAAAGCAGAAGTAGCAATACCTGTAGCAGTATTGATAAGTGCTTCAGAGATACCTGTTGCAAGAGCTGCCTGATCTGGAGTTCCTGAACTAGCCAAAGCTCCAAACGCTTTGATCATCCCCGATACTGTTCCTAACAATCCTGCAAGTGTTCCTAAAGATACAAGTGTAGAGATGATTGTCAAGTTTTTCTCCAACATTGGCATTTCAAGAGATGTAGCCTCTTCTACTTCTTTGTGAATCAATTCAGAAGCTTCTTCACTTGTGAATCCTTCTTTCTTAACGTCTTGGTATTTGATCAAACCAGATTTGATAGCGTTTGCTACAGATCCTTTTTGTTTGTCACAGTCAGCAATAGCAGCTTCTACATTTCCAGAGCTGATGTTACTGTGAATATTTTTCATGAATTTATCCAAGCTTCCTGTACCAGCAGCTTTAGAAATAACGAAGAAACGCTCGATAGAAAACACAACTACCATCAAAAACATCCCTAACAATGCAGGAACGATTGCTCCTCCTTTATAAACCATACCAAGTGTATTCAATGGATGTCCTTTTTCTGTATCTCCTCCTTCAAAGTTCGCTGGAGATCCCATTAAAAATTTCCAAACCAGAAAACCAATAACAAAACAAGCTATGATTGCTATTACTGTAAATAAGTTCCCACCGTTTGAACCACTTTCTTTCTTCGCTGCACTAGCGTTTGATGCATTTGCCATTTTTCTTTTAAATTTAGTTTTTTAAAAATTTTTGATAATACTTAATTCTAAGTTTGATTAATAATTAATATCAGAACGACAAATTTATATTTTTACACCATATAAAAAAATAAAAAATCCCTTTTTATTGATTATTAACAATAAATTTTGATAACAATAACAGCGTGTTAAATCAATATTAAATCTGATATTTTTAATAATAAATCGATTTCGTAATAAATTATTCAAAAATCAACAATCAGATTATTGATTTGACTTATTTCATTGCCAAAACATCAAGATCGATTATTCTACTTTAATAACTTCATTCTTATTAATTTTATTGTGCATAACAATAATTTTACATAAGAAACAATAGGTTTTCATCAATATTTTCATTCAAAATACACATCAAGTCAAAAACTATTTTATTTTTGTTTAGAAGTAAAGACTAGCAATAATTTAAATCCGAAGCAAAATGTCAAAAAAAGAAACGTTTTCAGCCTATATAAATCAAGGGTATGCTGCTAAAGGCGAAAGCATAATTTTAGGAGGAAGCCTATTGGATGGCGAGGCTATTCCAGATACACATGTAAAAATTCCGCTGAAAACTTTAAACCGACACGGATTAATTGCTGGTGCAACCGGAACCGGAAAAACAAAAACCATCCAAGTACTTTCAGAACAACTTTCATCGTTCGGGATTCCGGTTTTGATGATGGATATAAAAGGTGATTTCAGCGGCATCGCAAAACCCGGAGAAGAACTTCCATTCAACACCGAAAGACATGCCAAAATAACATTGCCTTATGCTCCTTCAGGGTTTCCAGTCGAACTGATGACTTTATCAGCTCAAAATGGCGTTCGACTTCGTGCAACCGTTTCCGAATTTGGGCCGGTGTTGTTTTCAAGAATATTAAACCTCAACGATACCCAAGCTGGAGTTGTAGCCGTAATATTCAAATATTGCGACGACAACAAAATGCCTCTGATTGACTTGAAAGACATCAAAAAAGTCATAAATTATATTACCGAAGAAGGAAAAGCAGAAATCGAAGAACATTACGGTAAGATATCAACGGCAACCACCGGAACGATTCTTAGAAAGATTATCGAACTGGAACAGCAAGGTGGCGATTTATTCTTCGGAGAAATGTCGTTCGATATTAATGATTTGATGCGCATCGACGAAAACGGCAAAGGCTACATCAACATCATCCGCTTGACGGATATCCAAGACAAGCCGAAATTATTCTCGACGTTTATGTTGAGTTTATTGGCAGAAATTTATCAGCAAATGCCCGAACAAGGCGATTCTGGACAACCTGAATTGGTAATATTCATTGATGAAGCGCACTTGATTTTCAACGAAGCCAGCAAGGCCTTGTTGGAACAAATTGAAAGTATCGTAAAACTAATCCGTTCAAAAGGGATCGGAATTTATTTTGTTACCCAGAATCCGATGGATGTTCCGAGTGGCGTATTGGCACAGTTGGGATTGAAAATCCAGCACGCTTTGAGGGCCTTTACGGCAAACGATCGAAAAGCCATCAAGATGACGGCGGAAAACTACCCAATTTCGGAGTATTATAAAACTGATGAAACGCTGACCAATCTCGGAATCGGAGAGGCATTGGTAACTGCTTTAAACGAAAAAGGAATTCCAACGCCACTTGTAGCCACCATGATGCGTGCGCCAATGAGCCGAATGGATGTTTTATCAGAAAATGAAATTGCAGATATCAACAACAAATCGAAACTGGTTCGAAAGTACAGTGAAGTTTTTGACCGGGAAAGCGCCTATGAAATGCTGAATAAAAAACTGCAAGATATAGAAGCCGAAACCAAAGAAGTAGAAGCTAAAAAACAGGAAGAAAAACAAGAACGAAAGGCCGCTTCCGAACCGATGAGCCAAACCACAAAAAGCGTTATAAAAGTACTGACAAGCGCCACTTTTATTCGAGGCATATTTGGAGTACTGACGAAGATTTTTAAGAAGTAAAAGCTTTAAATTCCAAATAACAATTCCCAAAACACAAATAAGCTCAAAATAACAATCCTACTGAAACTAAAAAATTCCAAACTGTTACTCCACGGCAACGGTTTGGAATTTCTATTTACAATCCAAGTTTTGAAGCTTGGAAATTGTTTTTTGGAATTTATATTTTGGAGTTTAACAAAGAAATAATCCTCTCCTCCACTTCCTTGCTGTCCCAAATAGCTTCGATATTTTCCATTTCCAAAACTTGTTTCATAATGCCGTCTTGAAAATCACCCATTGCTAAAGCTTCGGAATAAGGATGCGAACTGAAGGTCACTCTGCTGTATAACGGCATCCATTTGTCTGGGTGCTTTTCAGAGAAATGCTTCTCTATTTTTTTCTGCAAAAGGAATTTCTCATCTGCCGTCTTGGAACTCATTTCCATAAAATTGCGATAGGAAAGTTCTGCAATCGCATCTGTGTTGGGTTTTCTTGATGTTTCATATTCCTTAAAGATGGTTTCCCAGTCGTCGCCATGTTTTGCCATTATTTCACTCAAGACCGTAATATCTTCAAAACCGGCGTTCATTCCGTGACCATAAAAAGGTACAATTGCGTGACAGGCATCGCCAATCAAGGCTACCTTGTCGCCAAATGTCCACGGAAAGCATTTCATTGTAACCAAATAACTGGTAGGATTCTTAAAGAAATCTTCAACCAGATTTGGAATCACTTCTTTAGTATCTGGAAAATGATTGGCAAAAAAGTCTACCAAAGTTTCCTTATCTTTTAAATCCTCGAAAGAGTTCTTTCCTTCGTGTGGCATAAACAGCGTACACGTAAAACTTCCTTCAGGATTAGCAAGAGCCATCAGCATAAATTCGCCTCTTGGCCAGATGTGCAACGAATTCTTATCGAGCTTGTGCGTTCCATCGGCATTGGCTGGAATATGCAATTCCTTATAACCTATCTTTAAAAATTCCTGTGAATAATTGAACATGCTTTGGCGTTGCATTCTATGGCGTACCCTTGAAAAAGCGCCATCGGCACCAAAAACCTTATCGTATTTCAATTCTGTCCACTCACCTCTTTCTGTTTCTCCAATATGCAGGGAAGCCTCTGAAAGACTAACATCCCAAACCTTATGATCAAAGAAAAACTCCACACCTGCTTCTTCTGCCAAATCAATCATTTTCCTGTTGAGCAATCCTCTCGATAACGAAAAAATAGCTTCACCGTCCTTTCCGTAATACTGGTAGTTGAGCTTTTCGCCCGTATGTATGGCGCGTTTGTCCACCGGAATACCAATCTTCTTGATTTCTTCGTCAAGGCCAATATCTCTTAAAGCTTTCCAACCACGGTCGGACATCACAAGGTTTATCGACCGCCCCGAAAACTGAATCTTCCGAATATCAGGACTTCTGTCAAAAACATGAACAGTATGACCCGATTTCTTCAAGTAAATTGCCAACAAAGTACCTACTAATCCGGAGCCGACTACGGCTATTTTTAAGGATTTTTGCATCTAGAAATATTCTAATAGGATAAGTGCGTAAAAATAGGGATTTATAATGTAATAGGATTGTTAAGGTGGTACTAAATTACAATTAGCGCGGTAGAATGAAATAAAAAAACGCGTTCGAAATAATTTCAAACGCGTTCTTGGGGAGGATATATAGGGTTGTTATTTCTTCTTTTTCTTTTCAGAATCGATGATGGCTCCAGTCCCGGCTCCTACTCCAGCTCCGGCCAAACCACCAATAATGGCTCCTTCACCTTTTTTCTTGCTGACAATAGCTCCCGTTGCAGCTCCAACTCCGGCTCCAATTACCGCACCTTTAGCAGTAGAGCTCCATCCTTTCCTTTGCTTTTCGGCCGGGGTAGCGGCAGCTTGGTTCACCACGATCACTTCTTTCTGTCTTGCCTGCTCTCTAGCAATTCGTTCTTGTTCTTTTTGGGCTTCAATCTTCATTGAATCAACAATTTTTTGCTTTGCAATTTCCATTTTCATAGAATCAACAGCGGCCTGTTTAGCATCTTCATAAATTTTAGCTTCGTCGTTTGCATTTCTACAGGAGAACATTGCCAACGCTACTAACGCTACATATAATGCTTTCATAATCGTATCATTTAAAAGTTCATTACAAAGTAACAACGCAATAGCTTGAAACGGGTTACAAAATTTTTTCAAACTTTTACAACATTCAAAAAGTGTTGCCAATAAAAACTACTTTTGCACCATTAGCAATCCTATGAAAAATACCTTCAGCCTGTTTGACTTTTCCCAAAAAGTAAACTACAAAACCGAAATCCTGGCCGGACTCACTGTCGCCATGACCATGATCCCAGAATCGTTGTCGTTTGCAATACTTGCGGGATTCCCTCCCTTGGTTGGGTTGTATGGAGCTTTTATCATGGGAATCGTCACCGCTATCTTCGGCGGAAGACCTGGCTTGATTTCGGGTGGAGCTGGCGCAACCGTAATTGTTTTGATTGCCCTGATGAAATCCCACGGTATCGAATATGTCTTCGGAGCGATTGCTCTTGCAGGCGTTATACAGATAGCCGTCGGATTATTAAAACTCGGTAAATTCATCCGCCTGGTTCCACAACCGGTCATGTTTGGTTTTGTAAACGGATTGGCCATCGTTATTTTCATGTCGCAATTTGAGCAGTTCAAAACCATCATTAAGGGAGAAATCCAGTGGCTATCAGGAACACCATTGCTCATCATGGCAGGTTTGACGGCCCTGACAATTGTCCTCGTAAAAACCTTCCCGAAAATTACCAAAGTCATACCGGCTTCCCTAGCCGCCATCATCATCGTATTTGCATTGGTCATGTTCCTCAACATCGACACCAAACAGGTAAAAGACATCGCGTCCATAAGCGGTTCACTCCCACCTTTTCATATTCCTGATTTCCCTTTGAATTGGGAAACCTTTCAAATCATATTTCCCTTCGGAGTAATCATGGCCGCAGTAGGACTTACTGAAGGCTTGCTTACCCTAAATCTGGTAGACGAAATTACAGGAACAAAAGGAAACAGCAACCGCGAATGCATTGCCCAGGGAAGTGCCAACATCCTCAACGGCTTCTTTACCGGAATGGGAGGTTGCCCTATGATTGCCCAAACCTTGGTGAATCTTTCCGCAGGTTCGAGAGCACGCCTTTCGGGGATTGTGGCCGCACTGACTATATTGATTATTATTTTAGTTGGCGCCCCCGTTATCGAGCTGTTGCCCATGGCCGCACTAACAGGTGTCATGATCATGGTCGCAATCGGTACGTTTGAATGGGCGAGTTTAAAAATCTTCAAACGCATGCCAAAATCGGATGTTTTCGTGATGCTTGCCGTTACGCTCATTACCGTTTTCCTTCACAATTTGGCTTTAGCCGTATTGATAGGCGTCATCATTTCGGCACTCGTCTTTGCGTGGGACAATGCCAAGCGCATCCGAGCCCGAAAGTTCATCGACGAAAACGGCGCCAAGCATTACGAAATCTTCGGACCTCTGTTCTTTGGTTCAGTAACAGGATTTGCCGAAAAGTTTGATGTCCAGGACGACCCACAAACCATCATCATCGATTTCGGCGAAAGCCGTATAGTAGACATGTCGGCCATAGAAGCGTTGAATGCAGTTACGAAGCGTTATCATAAATCGGGAAAAACGGTTTACTTGCGCCACCTCAGTCCCGACTGTATTGCGCTATTAAAAAATGCCGAAGCCATTATCGAGGTCAACATCATTACCGATCCGAGCTACAAGGTATTTGAAAACAAATAACAGCATCAAAACCCATAAAAAAATCTTCCGTCTTCCATCCTCAATCTGAATTCTAAAATCTAAAATCTGCAATCTAAAATAAAAAAGGTCCAGCTTTCGCCAGACCTCTATAATTATTCAATAACATCTTTTTTATCGTCGCCACCGCTATTCCCGCTGCGCAATCGAGCTAAAATTTTAGAAATAGTATACTCATCCTCTTCCTTCTTGCCGGCAAAGAAAATCTTTCCAGCCTCCGCAACAGCACTGATATACTCATAAAGCGCCGCATATTCTCCCTTGTTATCAGAAGTCAGTTTCTTTCTCGCATTAATAAATTCATTTTGCGACACATTCAAAGCAAGCAAGCTATCCTTCTTCGAACGCAATACACTAACATAATGAGTATCCAAACCTTTAACCTCAAGAACAGAACTATGATCCTTAACATACTGGATAACATCCTCAAGACCCTTGCAAGCCCCCTCAACATTACCATTTTTCAAATCCTTACGAACAGCACTCAAGACCTTCACGCCAAGTTTCGCCCTTCTCAAGTAATAAGCCAAATACTCCAAATCAGCAGTCGTCGCGCCCGTTTCAAGATACAGCTTTTGCGTCACCTGCTTTTGCCTCTCCGTTTTCACCAGCGAACTCTCCAATACGTCAACCTTTGCCAACTGCGCCTCAAACGCAGCCTCATAAGCCGGCGTCAGCTCCCTAAACCTTACTTCCATAAGCTTTAGATGAAGCTTAAAACTCGTCAATAAAAACGTACCTCCGGGAACATATTCCTCCAGAGTAAAACCCCTTTTTTTCATACAATATTAGTTTTAAATTAAAAATTCGGCTCATAGGGGTTTTTTAATAAAAATTTTTACTCATTTAAGAATTCAATGCAAAATAGCAAATAAATATATTACTTCAACAACCAATTAAACAATTTTATAAAACAAACCAATTTTTAAAGTTAAATACCAAATCAACATCCAGCAAAGCACTTCCAAACAGAAACACCACAAAACAAAAAAAGCCGTGATCACTCACAGCTTTTATAATTGTTCACAAACATCTTAATTACAACCGAAAAAACAGCAACGACACAACCACCATAATAGCCAAAAGTCCCAAGGCATTAATAGCTGTGAGAAAACCATAGCCCTCAAACCGCTTCTGCAAAACCATAACCGCAGGAACAATTAGCAAATTTGCCGAAACAGTAAAAGGCAAAACCAAATATCCCCATCCCATCGGTCCCCCAGCTGTTCGAATAATCCCAATCGTAGCATACAAAAAATAAATATTCGCTACTAAAATCAGAATCGCTATTGCTTTATGAAGTGTTTTCAAATTATAAAATAATTAAATGTTAACCTTAATTATTATTAAGATGCTCTAATGCTAATTGGCTATTGACATGCAAGTTCGCCTTTAAAGCGTATAATCTACCTATACCTAATCCCTTATGCTCCAATTGCCTGATTTCGCCATTCCTTTTGCGGTTAATCTCATCTATCTACTTTTTAAATTAAAATACGGTTCGTTAGTTGACAAACTCTCCCAAACCTACCCCGCATTCCCATCAAATTTTTACGATTTTCCACATCCAAAAATTTTAACCAAAACAAACTTAACAAATTAACTACACTATTCAATCAGTGTTTCCCCTATATTTCATCTTCCCATACCACACCCCAGCACTACCGCACCATCCCCCGGCATTTCTCCTGCGCCCTTAGCATTTTCCCACAGCCCCCAGAGCTGCCCCACCGTCCCCCAAGAAAACCACACCATCCCCCAGCATTTTCCCGCAGCCCTCAGCGTTCCGCCTCGTCCCCCAGAGCTGCCCCACTGTCCCCCAACAAAACCGCACCATCCCCCAGCGTTCCTCCGCAGCCCTTAGCATTTTCCCTCGTCCCCCAGCGCTGCCACACCGTCCCCCAGCATTTCCCCTCAGCCCCCAGAGTTCCGCCGTGTCCCCCAGAGCTACCCCACCGCCCCCAAGCACAAAAACACACCCCCTCAACACTCATTTAAACAAAAAAACACCTACAAATCAACATAACATAATACACACCCTGCCACAATAATTATTACATTTGAGCAACAACTTAAGAACTCCAACAATGAAAAAAACAACTACTCTATTGCTCGCATTCGTAATCTTCGGCATCACCTCCTGCAGTCCCGATAAACTAATTGAAAGCGCAACAGACTGCCTTTTCGAGTCGGCACTTGTACTTATCGACCACACCAAGGCAACCGAAGATCCTAAAAAAGTAACTTTTGAAATTACCTACGGAGGAGAGAAAAACCTAGACGAAAACATAAAATGGGATTTTGGCGATGGCACTCCAGTTCAAACACTAACCGGAACAACTGCCACTCATACCTACACAACAGCAGGCTCATATACCGCCAAGGCTGTAGTAACACTAAACGGAGGAAAATGCTCCTACGACAAACACAATACCGTAGACATCGAATAAACCAACAATATCATAAAAAAAAAGGGTTCAGCAAATGCTGAACCCTTTTCTTATAACTGATTTTGCAGAGAGGAAGGGATTCGAACCCTCGATACAGTTACCCATATACTAGCTTTCCAGGCTAGCTCCTTCAACCACTCGGACACCTCTCTATTAATTTCCGCGTGCAAAGAACAAAAAAAAATATCAGTTAACGAAATTTAAACGGGACTTTTTACGACAATTCGCCTCTCAATGGGGTTTCAAAAATAGTTTTGAAGACATTAGGCGAAACTTTCTGCCCGATAAGGTACATCAGTTTGGTGATTGCCGCTTCGGTCGTAATGTCTTTCCCAGAAATCACACCGATCTTTTTCATCGAAGTACTGGTTTCATAATGCCCCATGCTTACACTTCCGCCCGAACATTGGGTCACATTGATGATGTGCAGTCCACTTTTTATTGCTTTTTTCAAGGAGTTCAAAAACCATTCATCCGTTGGCGCGTTTCCGGCTCCGTATGTTTCCAAAACCACGCCTTTTAGATTTGGTATATTGAAAATAGCCGACAGGACATCTTCATTTATTCCGGGAAACATCTTCAGGATCACCACATTTGGATCCAATTCCTTGTGTACCAAAAGTTTTTTAGAATTGGATTTTGGTAGAAAAGTTTCCTTGTTTAATTTCAAATGCACTCCCGATTCTGCCAATGGTGGATAATTTGGCGAAGTAAACGCATTAAAATGTTCCGCATTTATCTTTGTCGTTCTATTTCCTCGGTATAATTTATATTCAAAATAAAGGCAAACTTCACCAATTACGGGCTTGTTTTTGTATTGCAAAGAAGCAATCTGTATAGCCGTAATCAGGTTTTCCTTAGCATCGGTACGCAAATCCCCAATCGGCAACTGCGAACCTGTAAAAACCACCGGCTTTGCCAAATGCTCCAGCATAAAACTCAATGCAGAAGCCGAATAGGACATCGTATCGGAACCGTGCAATACCACAAAACCGTCAAAGGAAGTGTAGTTCGTTTCGATCACCGCGGCAATCTTCTGCCATTTTTCGGGATTCATATTAGAGGAATCAATCGGATTTTCGAACGAATAGGTTTCGATTTCACAATCCAATTGTTTCAATTCGGGGATGCGTTGAAGCAGTTTGCTAAAGTTGAAAGCCTTCAAGGCACCGGTCTCAAAATCCTTCATCATACCGATGGTTCCTCCGGTATAAATTAAAAGTATCTTGGATTTAGACTGCATTTTCGTACTTTGATTTGTTTACAACCGGATTGGCATACATCGCCAGGAAGCCTTGCATCTCCACAGGATTATTTTCATCAATCCGAATTTCAAGTCTTCTTTCGAATAGTGATTTTTCCTTTTCGGTATATAAATGAGCGTATTTATCAGTATTGTTCAAAATGTCATAAGCAATATAATTCGTAGGCCATAGCTTATATGTATTCAAGATTGAATCGTCAATTACCTGAGCCAATGCCTGAATCTGCTTGTTCGAATTGTCGAATTCTGCCTTGATGGCATCGATTTCGGTATCCAAAACATCCCCAACATGAATATGGATGCGTTTTTTCTGACCCATAATCCCGCTCAGCAAGGTCATAAAATCTTCGTTCTTTTCCTTGATGTAGATTTCATTATTCGCCTCAGCCATTAATTGCGGCATCTTTAAGGCATCCGTAGGATCGTATTCATACGAAATAGAAACCGGAACAATCTTTACCTTCTTGAAATAATCCATCAGATTGGCTTCGTCCGAACCCATTCCAAGCATTTTCAAAACACCTTGATGGGTTGCGTCATTACCGTCCTTGGTTCTTCCTTCACGCTGTGCAATCCACACCGAGCGGTTTTCGCGCAACAGCAATTGCCCGATGTATTCCGACATCAATTTGGAACTCTGCAACAATTCCCTTGGCGGCAGACCTCTCTGAACCAAGAAATTTCGGTTGAGTTTTGAGAGTGTATAAAGGAATGATTTCTTTACCAAGTTGTCACCAATGGCCGAAGCCGTCATCGTCAATCCATGGTCAAAAAGACATGCATTCAGCAAAGAAGTGTCTAGGATAATATCTCTATGATTGGATATAAAAAGATAAGGCGTATTTTTTTCGAGCTTTTCAAAACCAGAAGTCGTCAATCCTTCCGAGGTTTTTTCGAGCACCTGCATCAATGCCTTGTATATAAAATTACATTGGAAATCGCGTATAGAATGCGTTTTTTTGAGTTGTTCCTTCCAAACTTCGTCGTCAACATCTGGAAAAGCAAAATTCATCAATGCTTTCATCATTGGGTGATCAACCACTTTTTTGATGGCCTCGTTTATCTCAGAATCATAAAACGGACGAATTGCGTCAAATTTCTGCATTTTAATAGTTTAGTTTTGGTGTAACAAAAGAACAAAAATTTATTGACATCCTTGTTCTCTTTTCATTAAATCCCGAAAATTGTCTTTGAATTTTCGGTGGTAATTTCCGCTATTTTCTCTTCACTAACGTTATAGATTTCGGCTAATTTCTTTATAACATTCACGACATAACTGCTTTCATTTCGCTTTCCTCGGTAAGGAATTGGAGCTAAATAGGGCGAATCGGTTTCCAAAACAATGTGCTTTAAATCGATTTCACTTAAAAACTGATCGATTTTTCCGTTTTTAAAGGTCACAACCCCTCCTATTCCGAGTTTCATATTACATGAAATAGCCTGTAAGGCCTGCTCATACGTTCCTGTGAAGCAGTGGAAAATTCCCCATAATTCTGGAGATTTTTCTTCTTCTAAAATTTCAAAAACTTCATCAAATGCATCCCTGCAATGAATGTTGATGGGCAATTTATATTGTTTTGCCAACTGGATCTGTCTTCTGAAAGCAAATTGCTGTTCCTTTAAAAAAGTCTTGTCCCAAAATAAATCAATTCCAATTTCGCCTACGGCATAAAATTTTTTTCTAGCAAGTTCCGTTTCTACAAAAGCCAATTCCTCGAGATAATTCTCCTTTACATAAGTGGGATGCAACCCCATCATCAGGAACACATTTTCCGGATATTCGGCTTCCATCGCATACATTTTAGAAGCATAAGAAGAATCAATCGAAGGCACAAATATTCGGGTAACACCATTTTCAAAGGCTCTTCGCATCATTTCCTTTCGGTCCTGGGCAAATTCTTCGCTGTAAATGTGGCTATGGGTATCGGTAATTGTCATTTTTAAATTTTGAATGGCGCAAAGATACAAAGTTTAAATTTTTTGAATCTTGAAAACGTTAATAGATACAGTGTTTCCGCTTTTTTAATTTATTTTTGAACTTCAAATTATTCAAATGAAAAAGATTCAAGAAATCCTGAAGAAGGAAAGCTATAAGAAAATTAAATTTAAAGTTACCAAAACCCAACATTTATTGATAAAAGCAACCATCAACGGAGTGAAGGGAGATTTTATACTGGACACGGGAGCTTCCAACAGCTGTGTGGGATTTGAATCCATTGAACTTTTTACTTTATCTGCTCAAAAATCAAAAACCAAGGCGGCGGGAGCGGGAGCCGTGGGAATGCTGACACAAGTATCTCAGAAGAACATATTGAAATTGGGACTTTGGAAATGGAAGGATTTCAACCTAGTGATTTTTGACTTATCACACGTTAACCAAGCCTTGACACAACATAAGGCCAAGCCCGTTCAAGGAATTATTGGTGCAGATGTTTTATTGGAAGGAAAAGCCATTATTGATTACTCGAATAAGTATCTTTATTTAAAGAAATTATAAAACCATAAGGTTACAACCTCTAATATCCGAGTTGTCAAAACGTCCCAACACTTCGAAAGAATTATTGGGATATTTTTTGCCCAAATCCTGCGTAGCGATAAAGGAGCAGGAGTTGATATTAGCCAAATCAATCACGTTGATACCACCGGTTTTTCCGCTATCCACGTAAGTTAGCGCATCTTCAGTATCTCTAATTAAAACATTCATCCAGGACGGACATTCGAAAATTCCGTTTCCGAGCGAATAAGCCTGAGATAACAATTCGGTCATGCCGTACTCCGAATGTATGGCCGAAACGCCGAAACCATCACACAATTGCTGGTGCAATTCTTCGCGTATCATTTCTTTACGCTTGCCTTTCATGCCACCGGTTTCCATGATGATGGTATTGCTTAAATTGAATTTTCGCTTTTCGATTAAATCCAATAAGGCATAGGTTACACCTATCAAAATAACATTTTGTTCCTGTTTTTCGAGTTCGATTAGTTTCTCGATTAAATCATCGTGATTGTGCAGATAAAAACCGCTGTTTTCGTTATTAGATAGCTTAATTAAATCCGCTACCATATAAATCAGCGACGAACCTTCGCGTTCCAGATATGAAGGAAGCAATGCCAAAACAGCATAATCTTCTATATTTCCGTAGAATTCTGAGAAAGCTTTTCGATAACTTTCTTCGTATAAAGTAATATCGGTAACGAGGTGCCGACTTGTAATCATTCCCGTTGTACCACTACTTGTGAATGTTTGCTGTATCGGATTTTCATCAGAAAGCACTTCATGGCTTTTGAAGAACTGGATCGGGAGGAAGGGAATTTCCTTTAACGATTTTACGCTTCCTTTCTCGACCTTCAACAATTCACAAAACTGACGATAAACACTATTGTTTTCGTATTGAAAACGAAACACCTTAAGCGCAATTTTTTCAAATTGCTTTTGGCTGGAAATATTAAATATGTCGGAAGCTGGAATCAAGATTTTTTTTGCAAAAGTATGAAAATAAAAAAAGCCTCAACGTTAATTGAGGCTATTGAAGTTTATTAAAATTTGAATTATTTAATAACCAATTTTCTTGTAGCTGTATTACCTTCTTCAGTAACCTTAACGATGTAAACACCTGCGTTCAATTTAGAAACGTTTACTGCATTTTCAGTTGTAGTTTTTACAACTTGCTTTCCTAATACATCATAGATCACAACTTCTTTAGAAGCATTAGCTGTAGTGTTGATGTAAAGTGTTCCGTTTGTTACAGGGTTTGGATATATTTTCAATCCTTCTATTGCATTTTTACTAATTCCTAGTGTTGTTCCTACAAGTTTAATGTCATCAATTCTGAAAACAGCTACTGTAGAAGCTGGATTCGAAAATCTGATTCTTAAATTTTCGGTAGAAGGAATGATTCCTGATGTGGTGATCAATGACCAAACTGAAAGACTACCTGGTACTCCCGTATATGTGAGCGGGCTCCAAGTAGTTCCATCTTCGCTGACCTCTATCGTGATAGTGTTGGAATTTTGGGAATTTCCTTTTAACTGGCCAAATGACAAGCTTATATCAGAATAAGCCAATGTATTGATGCCTTCGATCATAAAGGTTTTATCGGTAGCAAAAATAGCTGCACATCCGCCACCAGAAGCGCCTTCGTATCCGTGTGAAGGGATCGCAATATCCGGATTATTTGGAAGCACCATTACAGCATCGCCTGAAAAGACAATAGGACTGCTGTTTTGAAACGTATGGTTGGCAATTTGGGTTTGAGCAGGATTAGTGGGAGGAGTTCCCATATCCTCTGAGAAAATGGTAGTCTGTGCAAAGCTTGTAGCTGCAAAAATGGATAATAAAACGGTGTAAAGTTTTTTCATAGCTGTTATATTTTAATTTTATAACCGCAATAATACAAAAAAAAGCATCCGCCGTGGCGGATGCTTTTTAAATATTTTATAACAATCAATTATTTGATCACTAATTTTCTTGTAGCTGTATTTCCTTCTTCAGTAACCTTAACGATGTAAACACCAGCGTTTAATTTAGAAACGTTTACTGCATTTTCAGTTGTAGTTTTTACAACTTGCTTTCCTAATACATCATAGATAACTACTTCTTTTGAAGCATTAGCTGTAGTGTTGATGTAAAGAGTTCCGTTTGTTACTGGGTTTGGGTATACTTGAAGACCAGCGATTGAGTTTTGTTTAACTGATAAATTTTGAGGAGCCCATACAATATTATCAAGCGTAGTTTGTCTGTTTGCAGTAATAGTTGCATCTCCAACACATTTAATTCTCACTGTAACTGGTCCAGCTTGGTTAATAGTCAATGAATGTGTGTATACTGTTGCATCAGCTCCTGCGCCTTCGCCAAATTCTTGAGTAGTTGAAACAACCTCTCCGTTTACCAATACTTCTAATTGTCTTATAGCGCCTCCAGTAAAGGCTTTTCTAAATTGGAAAGAAAAAGACGAAAGTCCATTTGGATAAGTTGCCTCAAGATAACTATCTGAAGGTCTTCTCAACATTAATCCTTCCGCATTAATTGTGTAATCATCAGAACCAGTTCCAGCATTTCTAGAATGCACAAAACTATATGTAATTCCTCCATTCCCTACAAAAGTTCCATCTCCGTAAGAAGCTGTTGCTGTAGAGTTAACAAAATCTTCTGTTGTTGTTTGGGCAAACGAAGCAATACTTGCGAATGCAACAAATAATAAAGTGTAAAGTTTTTTCATCTTGAGTTTTTTTTAAAATTATTTATAGTGCAAATGTAAGAAGTATTTTGAATTTTTTTCAACATCCAATGTGAAAAAATTATTAAATAATAACAATTTTAAAATTGAAATTACTTCACAATCAGCTTTCTAGTAGCTGTAGCCTCGCCTTCCTTGATTTTGATGATGTAAACTCCCGGTGAAAGTGTTGCAATATTCAACTCTTTTGTGTTTACATTTAAGCTAGCCTGAAGTACTTTTTTCCCTAATACATCATAAATAGCTATTTCCTTGCTCTGTGATGTTTTAGATGTAATGTAGATTTTACCAGTGCTCACAGGATTTGGGTAGAAACTCAATTCTTCTATAGTAGCACTAGGCTGCTTGCTTTCCTGAGCCGAAGCAGCTGTAGAAAAGAAACATAGCGATAATAATATAATATAAAAGTAGTTTTTAGCCATCAGTAGGGTTTGATTAGGTCAAAGGTATTAAATAATTGCGAAATAGAAATTATGAATTAAATTTAAAAGTTATAATAAAAGCGATAATTTTTATCTTCTTGAATTGGAAATCAAATAGTATACCAAAAAAACATCCGCCAGATTGACGGATGTTTCTATTTAAACTTAAACCTAAATTTTAAATAATTTGAGCTTGTAAATTACAAACCTACTGTCCAACCAGCTGTCCAAGTTGGAACACCTGAACCGTTACCAGCTCCTGTAGCAGTGTTGTCTTCTGTGAAAACAGCGCTTACATCAACAACTGTGTCATCCGTTTTCTTACCTACAGATTTTACAGCCACTTCTTCAAATTTCACTCTTGTAGCTTTTAAAGAAGTCCCTACATAACCAACGCTTGCATCGTGCTGCACATCGAATCCTGTTTTCCAACCTTTCAATACTACGTTATCAAAATTACCTTGAGTACCTACTCTTAATTTAATACCTTGGTTTTCAGACCCAGCTTCAGTTCCTACCAATGTAAGGTTTTTGATTGTTGGATTAGAAATAGGTGTCGCTAATGGATTACCAGAGTTGTTATCTGCTTCGATACCTCTGTTTCCAGCATTAGTTCTGATTCCGTACCAGTTTTCACCAGTTCCGTTCCATCCTTCGGTCCAGTCGAACAAGTCATCACCTACGTTAGCCCCTTTGTTTGATACTACTAAATATTTAGCATTTACAGTTCCACCAAACCACTCGAATCCGTCATCAGATCCTTCGTAAGCCTGTACGTACTCGATAGTAGTTCCATTACCTACTCCAAAAAGAGAAAGACCGTTGAATTCTTTATCAGCATTGTAAGAATATCCAGAATATTCAATTCTCAAATATTTGATTGTACCAGAATTATCATTAGCAACTGTACCTCCGTAAGTCAATTCAGATACTTCAGCAGTAGCAGTAGTTCCTTTGTTGATTGGAGCTTTTCCACAGATTACCAAACCTCCCCATGCAGCAGGAGCTTGTACCGCAGCAGTCATTACAACTGGATTAGTAGCCGTTCCTTGAACATCGATTTTTGCTCCTTGAGAAATTGCGATGTAACGTACTTCTTGAAATTGTCCAGCTACTAATGCTGTAGCTTCTACCTTTACACCTGGCTTGATTGTTAAAGTAGCTCCGTTAGCAACAATAAGTTTACCCGTAAGTTTGTATGTTCCAGACTCCAAAACAACATTCCCGTCATTGATAGTACCTTTAAGATCTTCTCTATTAACTACGAAAGTACTTCCTGGGGTAGTTTCCCCTCCATTATCATCACTAGAACATGAAGTTGCGATTGTTGCAAGAGATAGAATTGCCAATCCGAAAATTTTTGAAATTGATTTTTTCATTTTTAAAATTATAATTAGTTATGTTTCTGCAAATTTGAAGATTAAATAC
>NZ_JBMGQS010000035.1:0-26764 GCF_049060005.1 Flavobacterium sp. PLA-1-15
AACAACATCCCCTCAACAGATACTGCCGTATCCGGCGAATTGGTAGACATGAACGGACAAACCAGAACAACCGTTCAGATCAACAACAACCAAGCCTCCTTCTCGGTAGCAGGCCTGCCAATTGGAGTTTACATCCTAAACATCGACGTAAACGGCCAAGTCGAAGGACATCAAATAGCTGTAGAATAACCTTAAAAGCAGTTTATAACATCAAAAGGGTTTGGCTTCGCAGCCAAACCCTTTTTCTATGCATCCATAACAGACACCCTGCAAAAGACAAACCGCAACCCACCGCCTCCCCTTTCAAAACAATTTATTAAATAATTTACATACTCCAAGCCAAAGTGCTAACTTTGCTTCCGACCTATTCAGGATTGACAAAAATATGCTAGAATCAGACAATACTATAGAAGTTTTGGGCGCCCGCGTCCACAACCTCAAAAACATCGACATCTCCATTCCTCGTGAAAAACTCGTAGTCATTACCGGACTTTCAGGATCTGGAAAATCATCACTTGCCTTTGATACCATCTATGCCGAAGGACAGCGCCGTTATGTAGAGACCTTCTCTGCCTACGCCCGACAATTCCTCGGTGGATTGGAACGTCCTGATGTGGATAAAATCGATGGCCTCTCCCCTGTTATCGCCATCGAACAGAAAACGACCAGTAAGAGTCCGCGTTCAACCGTTGGTACCATTACCGAGATATACGATTTCCTTCGTTTGCTATATGCCCGTGGTGCCGATGCCTTCAGTTACAATACGGGAGAAAAGATGGTCAGCTACAGCGATGAACAAATCAAGGAATTGATTTCAGAAGATTTCAAGGACAAGCGCATCAATATTTTGGCTCCGGTCATCCGTGCTCGAAAGGGTCATTATGCCGAACTTTTCCAACAGATTGCCAAACAAGGCTTCTTAAAAGTTCGCATAAACGGCGACATCAAAGACATCACGCCTGGTATGAAACTCGACCGTTATAAAACGCATGACATAGAGATTGTGATCGATAGAATCGTAGCCGACAACAGTCCCGAAAGTGAAAAACGCTTGATGGAAAGCATCAATACCGCTATGTACCACGGCGAAAATGTGTTGATGGTTTTGGAACAAGACAGCAAAGAGGTGCGTTATTTCAGTAGGAATTTAATGTGTCCGTCAACCGGTATTTCCTATCAGAATCCTGAACCGAATTTGTTTTCGTTCAATTCTCCAAAAGGAGCTTGTGACCATTGCAACGGATTGGGAACGGTCAATGAAATCAACATCAAGAAAATCATACCAAATCCAAAAATGTCCATCAAACAAGGTGGTTTCGCTCCTTTGGGCGAATACAAATCGACATGGATATTCAAGCAATTGGAAATCATCGGAGAAAAATATAGTTTTAAATTGACCGACCCGATTGAGAAAATTTCTCAAGAAGCGATGGATACCATTTTGAATGGTGGAAAAGATAAATTCGCAGTAGAATCTAAGGTCTTAGGCATCACAAAAGAATACAAGATCGAATTTGAAGGTATTTCGCATTTCATCAAAAACCAATTCGACGAAAGTGGTTCAACCACCATCAAACGTTGGGCGAAAGAATTTATGGACGAAGTAAAATGTCCGGTTTGCGAAGGTTCCCGATTGAAAAAGGAAGCATTGTATTTCAAAATCAATAACGAAAACATTCATGAACTGTCTTCAATGGACATTTCGGATTTGACGGTTTGGTTCAATGATTTGGAAAACCATTTATCGGACAAACAAAAACGAATTGCAACCGAGGTCATCAAGGAAATCAAGGACCGTTTGGCGTTTTTGATGAATGTTGGTCTGGATTATCTGTCGTTGAGCAGAAGTTCAAAATCACTTTCGGGTGGTGAAGCACAACGCATCCGATTGGCAACTCAAATTGGTTCGCAATTGGTGGGTGTATTGTATATTTTGGATGAGCCAAGTATTGGTTTGCACCAAAGAGACAATGAAAAACTCATCCGTTCGTTGGAACAATTGCGTGATATTGGCAACTCTGTTTTGGTGGTAGAACACGATAAGGACATGATAGAACGTGCCGACTATGTGATAGATATTGGTCCGAAAGCAGGAAAATACGGCGGTGAAATCATCAGCAAGGGAACGCCTGCGGAAATTCTGAAAGAACACACCCTTACGGCTTCGTATTTAAACGGCGAACGTGAAATTGAAGTACCAAAACAACGCCGTGAAGGAAACGGAAAGTCGATGAAACTTACGGGAGCAACCGGAAACAACCTTAAAAATGTTTCGATAGAATTGCCACTCGGAAAGATGATTTGTGTAACGGGAGTTTCAGGAAGTGGAAAATCGACTTTGATTAACGAAACCCTCTACCCGATTCTGAATGCTTATTATTTTAATGGTGTAAAAAAGCCTCAGCCTTACAAAAAGATTGAAGGCTTGGAACACATCGATAAGGTAATTGACATCGACCAAAGTCCGATTGGAAGAACGCCACGTTCGAATCCGGCTACTTATACGGAAGTTTTTGGAGAGATACGAAACCTCTTCACGATGACTTCAGAAAGTATGATTCGCGGTTATAAGGCAGGACGTTTTAGCTTCAACGTAAAAGGCGGAAGATGTGAGACTTGTGAAGGTTCAGGTGTACGAACCATTGAAATGAATTTCCTTCCTGATGTGTATGTGGAATGCGAAACTTGTCAAGGAAAAAGATTCAACAGGGAAACATTGGAAATCCGTTACAAAGGAAAATCCATCTCGGATGTATTGAACATGACAATTGATGAAGCCGTTCCTTTTTTCGAAAACATTCCTAAGATTTACCGTAAGGTAAAAACGTTACAAGATGTTGGTTTAGGCTATATTACATTGGGACAACAAAGCACAACACTTTCGGGTGGTGAAGCACAACGTATCAAATTGGCTGGAGAATTGGCTAAAAAAGATACTGGAAATACCTTTTATATTCTTGACGAACCAACAACAGGATTGCATTTCGAAGACATCCGCGTACTGATGGAAGTCATCAATAAATTGGTGGATAAGGGAAATACCATCTTGATTATCGAGCATAATATGGACGTTATCAAACTAGCGGATTATATTATCGACATCGGACCAGAAGGCGGAAAAGGTGGCGGAACCGTGGTAGCCAAAGGAACTCCCGAAGAAGTAGCGAAGGTTAAGAAGAGCTATACGGCTCAATTTTTAAAGAAAGAATTGCATTAAAATAATACTGTCAAATAATAAAGTTTTTCTATATTGCCACTGATTACTATGACAACACAACTAGTAGCATAATAATCGTAGAACCTAATTGCCCTAGAAAGTAATTATAAATTGAATTTTAAAATGAGATTAGAAGATTTTGACAATGATGAGGATAAAATAATCCAAGACCGTTTAAAACAAAAGACTTGGAATGAAATAAGAACCAACGATTCTTGGGCCATCTTTAAGATTATGGCAGAGTTCGTAAACGGATATGAAACAATGGGAAGAATTGGTCCTTGTGTTTCGATTTTTGGTTCAGCCAGAACGAAGCCGGAAGACCATTTCTATCTTTTGGCAGAGAAAATTGCCTTTAAAATCAGTAAGGCTGGATATGGTGTAATCACTGGAGGAGGTCCTGGAATTATGGAAGCGGGTAATAAAGGAGCACATCTAGGTGGCGGAACTTCGGTTGGTTTAAATATCGAATTGCCTTTTGAACAGCATTTCAATCCGTATATCGACAGGGATAAAAACTTGAACTTTGATTACTTCTTCGTAAGGAAAGTAATGTTCGTAAAATATTCTCAGGGATTCGTAGTGATGCCTGGAGGTTTTGGTACGCTTGACGAAATGTTTGAAGCGATTACTTTGATTCAAACCAAAAAAGTAGCAAAATTCCCTGTAATCCTTGTAGGGCGTGACTTCTGGTCAGGCTTGATGGATTGGATCAAGACTGTTTTGGTTGAGAAATATGCAAATGTCAGTCCGGGCGACCTCGACCTGATTAAAATTGTAGATACTGAAGAAGAAGTGGTGGAAGTGTTGGATAATTTCTACAAGAAATACAACCTAAGCCCTAACTTCTAAAACTATTAGGAACGCTTTTACGTATAAGTTCACAAGGATGTAACATTTTTTGTTTTTCTTTGTGAACTTTGTTTTTTTAGTGGAATCCAAAGCAACCTATACAATAAATTACATCTTATAGTGTTTACAATTGCTATTGAAATTTGAAAAATAACCCCTTGAAATACATTCCTAAAATTATAGTTTGCCTTGCTTTGTTGGTTTCAACGGGTTTTTATGCACAGCATCATTCTAAAATGGAAGTCCTTGTCAATCCAGACAGCAAGACGCTTACTGTTAGGCAAGAATTGACGTTCTACAACCAAACGAATGATACCTTGGCAACACTGATTTTAAACGATTGGAACAATGCCTATTCTTCTAAAACCACTCCCCTAGCAAAACGTTTTTCGGATGAATTTGTGAGAAGTTTTCACGTTGCAAAAGAAGACGAACGTGGCAGTACCAACGAAATCATTATAACGGATGACAGCAATACGAATCTGGAATGGAACAGACCTTTCAACCATCCTGATTTGATTCAGGTTTCGTTGCCACAAGGATTACTTCCTAATCAAAAAATAAAGTGCGTCCTGACTTACAGTCTTAAACTTCCTAGTGACCGTTTTACCAATTATGGGTATGGCGATAATGGAAAAATGACCCTCAAAAGTGGCTTCATTACTCCTGCTCGATATGAAAATGGGAATTTTGTACAATACAGCAACAATAATTTGAACGATATAGCAAATGCTGTTTCTGATTTTGATATAACCGTTCGAGTTCCTAAAGCGTATGACGTTACCTCAGACCTTTTTTCAGAAAACACAACTGATAATAACTCAAAAACCTATAAATTATCAGGCAAAAACCGCATTGATTTCAGTCTTTATGTGGAGCAGAACAGCAATTTCCGTAGCTTCAAAAAATCCGACATTGAAGTGGTTACCGATTTAAAAACCAAGAATGTAGACGATGTTCGAAAAGCTTTGTTGATCAGTCAGATGATGGATTTTGTCAAAGAAAACATCGGAGCTTATCCACACGGAAAACTAGTAGTTTCGCAATCCGATTACGACCAAAATCCTTTTTACGGATTGAACCAATTGCCTTCATTTTTGAGTCCGTTTCAGGATGATTTTTTGTTTGAAATTAAATTTCTGAAGACTTATTTAAACAATTACCTCAAAACCAGTCTTCGGCTAGACCCAAGAAAGGACAATTGGATTTACGATGGGATGCAAATGTATATGATGATGCGCTACATCGATGAATTTCATCCCGATAGCAAGATGATGGGAAGCGTTTCGAAGTTTAGATTATTGAAAAGCTATAATCTTACCAATTTGCCCTTTAACGACCAATACAGCTATTTTTATATGCTGATGGCTCGAAAAAACCTCGACCAACCAATTGGCGATCCTAAAAACACCTTCATCAAATTCAACGAGCAGATTGCCGGAAAATACAGAGCTGGTTTGAGCTTTAAGTATTTAGATCATTATCTTCAAAACAACATTGTAGATAAAAGTATCAAGGAATTCTTTGCACTTAATAAAGAAAGACAAAGCAATCGTGAGGACTTTGAAGGCATCTTAAAAACGAATGCTTCCCAAAATATCGATTGGTTTTTCACCACTATTATCGACTCTAGGGAAATTGTGGATTATAAATTCAGTGATTATTCCCGAACAAAGGACAGCATTACATTTACTGTAAAAAACAGAACCAATACTACGGTTCCGATTCCTGTTTATGGCTTGAAAGGGAAAGAAATTGTGTTCAAGCAATGGTATGAAAACATCAGTACCGACAGCACTTTTACGGTTGACAGAAAGAATGCCGACAAAATCGTCATCAATTATAAAAATGAAGTTCCAGAATTCAATTTAAGAAACAACTGGAAATCGCTGCAGTCTTTCTATCCCAACAACAGGCCTTTTAAATTTGTGTTGATGAAGGATTTGGAAGATCCGTATTACAATCAGATTTTGTATGTTCCATCGTTGATTTACAATTTGTATGATGGTCTTGCTCCGGGATTGAGATTTCACAACAAGACGATATTGGACAAACCTTTTATCTTTGATGTAAGTCCAACGTATTCACCGAATACACAATCTTTGGTTGGAAGTTTTTCATTGGCAGTCAACCAATATGACCGAAAAAGTGACCTCTACAACACAAGATATTCGGTTAACGGAACCTATATGCACTATGCTCCGGACGCGACCTATTTGAAGATAAATCCAACTGTTTCGTTACGCTTGAGAGAACCTGATTTTAGAGACAATCGAAAACGCGGCTTTATTGCACGTCAGGTAATGGTCAATATGCAAAAAACGGACTACGAAGCAACCTTTAATAATATCAATGAAAACTACAGTGTTTTCAACGCAAAATATTACGATACCCGAACGGAAATCACCAAGCATTTCAATATTTCCACGGATTTGCAGTTATCAGGAAAATTTGGAAAAACAGCAGCAGAAATAGGCTATCGAAAATTATTCAATGACAACAGGCAAATCAATATTCGTTTGTTTGCCGGTGCCTTCCTATACAACAAAACCGATTCGGATTATTTCAGCTTTGCCTTGGATCGCCCTACAGATTATTTGTTTGATTACAACTATTACGGAAGATCCGAAAGTACTGGTTTTTTCAGCCAGCAATTGATTATTGCTGAAGGAGGATTCAAATCTAAATTGATAAATCCGTATGCCAATCAATGGATTGCAACTACAAATGCCAGCTTTAATGTTTGGAATTGGGTCGAAATATACGGAGATGCCGGTTTTATGAAAAACAAAGGCCAAAAAGAGCGTTTTGTTTACGACAGCGGTGTTCGATTGAACCTTGTAACCGATTATTTTGAGTTGTATTTCCCAGTATATTCAAACAATGGTTGTGAAATTGCCGATAAGAACTATCAGGAAAAAGTGCGGTTTATCATTACTTTCAGCCCTAGCGTATTGGTGAATTTGTTTACCAGAAAATGGTTCTGATTATTCCTTTACAATAATAAACGAAGCCTTGAAACCAGTAGACATGTTCCATTCGCTTGAATAAAGCTGATTGCCTTTATCCATAATAATAAAAGCACCTGTATTTGGAAAATACTGTCCTTCATTCAAAGCGATAAAATCAATCTTGTTAAAACCTGGAACAAGTTTTATGACGAGCGTTTTAAAATTTCCTTCGAGGAAAATATTATCCATAACCACTTTGTCATTCTGCGTTACTTTCAGCAAATCACCATCAACGGCTTGGGGATCACGATAAAGGACTTTAATCGTTTCCGATTTTGTCTTGAAATCTCCAAAATATTGATCGCGTCTAAAAACTTTTGCATCTCCATTGCCCTCGGTTTTTAGACCATCATTCATTTTTTTCGTATATCGGTCGGCTGGATTTAAAAATTCTTCCTTTTTCATGTTCACGTTACTCTTGTTTGTCCATTCATCAGGAACATTCATCTTAGGCTTAACGTCAAAAATGCTCGGCTTTTTTTCTGGAGTAATAGTAGGAAGGTTTGGCGTTGGAGCGGGCATGGCAGGAATCACTCTAGGATTGCTGATGATATCCTGAGCATGCGTTTCTGAGAAAAGAAAAAATGTAAAAACGAGTAAAATGAGATATCTCATAGTTTAGAAAAAGTCAATTTATTCAATGCGTTAAATGTAAAAATTACTAATTAAAATTCGGGTCAACTAACTTCAAATTAACTAAAAATTATAGGTTATGACAAAAATCTCATCAGTTATACCCTATGTTTAAGCAATAATCAGACCTTTTTTATTGATTAAAACGCAACAAGCAACTTTATTTTTAATATAATTTATTGTTTTGTTAATATAAACATCTATATTCAATCATTATAATAATTATTTTTAGTATCTGCATAGACCTCTTACAATTACTGATTATTTTCATTATAATTGTTTAACAGTTTTTTAAACCAAATAGAAATTAATTACCATTAAAAATAATTACTATGAGAGAAGAATACTTCAAGTGGTACTCACCTAACCTGAGCCGTGAAATTGAAATGCTTGTTTTTGGTCACGCGGGATACCCAGTAATCCTCTTCCCTACTTCAATGGGAAGTTATCACGAAAACAGAGACCAAGGACTTATAGAATCTGCAAGATGGTATATCGAACAAGGCTTGATCCAAATTTTTTGTCCGGGAAGTATCGACAAGGATAGTTTTTACAACAAGAAAATCCACCCCGTCCACCGAATTCAAAACCATGTGTGGTACGACAAGATGATCTGTCATGAAATTGTTGAAAAAGTCAGACACAACACGGGTTCTGGAAAAGTGGCCGTTGCGGGTTGCAGTTTTGGCGGCTATCACGCTGCTAATTTTGCTTTTCGCCATCCGGGCTATGTGAGCCACATGTTTTCAATGAGTGGCGCCTTCGATATCAAGAGTTTTATGGACGGTTTTCATAACGAAGATGTCTATTTCAACAGTCCGGAAGATTTCCTTTACGGATTGGACGACCCGAATTTATGGCAGATGGACATCGTTTTGGGCACTTCAAATTGGGACATCTGTTTAGACGCCAATCTCAATATGAGCAGGGTTTTAAGCAACCGAAGTATTGAGCACTGGCTTGACATTCGCCGTGACAGACAGCACGATTGGCCTGTGTGGAAAGAAATGTTTCCGCATTATTTATCACGAATCAAATTTTTCTAGCATACCTTTAAAATAAAACAAAACACAAAAAAAATTATGAAAAAAATCGGAATCTTATTTGGAATGGAAGATACCTTTCCGCAAGCATTTATAGACAGAGTAAACTCAAAAAACGAAAAAGGAATTATTGCCGAAGCCGTTTCTATTGACAAAGTAGTTCAAAATAAAGGTGGCGAATATGCCGTAATCATTGACCGAATTTCTCAAGATGTACCATTTTATCGTGCTTATTTGAAAAACGCCGCATTGACGGGAACAAACGTCATCAACAATCCCTTTTGGTGGAGTGCCGATGATAAATTTTTTAACAACGCTTTGGCTGATACTTTAGGAGTGCCGCTTCCAAACACTGTAATCCTTCCTTCTGCAGAACACCCAACCGATACAACCGGAAAATCTTTTAGAAACTTGGCTTTCCCTTTGGATTGGGATGGTATTTTCGATTATATCGGCTTTCCAGCCTATATGAAACCGTATGCTGGTGGTGGTTGGAAAAACGTTTATCGCCTTGAAAGCAAGGAAGAGTTTTGGGAGAAACATAGAGAAACCGGACAATTGGTAATGCTTCTACAGGAAGAAATTGTGTTCCAAGATTATTACCGCGTGTATTGCCTTGGCGGGAAAGCGGTTAGAATTATGCCTTATGAACCAAGAAATCCGCATCATTTGCGCTATGTAGTTGAAAATCCAAATACCGATAAAAAGTTATTGGCCACCATAAAAGATTATACGCTAAGACTTTGCAAAGGTTTGGGATATGATTTCAATACAGTAGAATTTGCCGTAAGAGATGGGATTCCGTATGCGATCGATTTTGGAAATCCAGCTCCCGATGCCGATATCAATTCGGTAGGTCAGGAAAATTTTGATTGGGTTGTGGAAGAAGCCGCTAAGATGGCAATCGCTGCCGCAAAAAAACAGAAACCAGGCCAGATGAACCTCACATGGGGAACATTTATAAAAGATGCTGCGAAATAAAATAAGGCAATTAACAAAAACAAAATGACGAAAAAATTACCCGTATTTACTCTTGGAGTTGAAGAGGAATACCAAATTATTGACCCTATTACAAGGGATCTACGCTCTCATCTATCAAAAATTGTCGATGGTGCGAAAGTTTTCTTAAACGAACAAGTAAAGGCCGAAATGCACCAATCGGTTGTAGAAGTTGGAACCAACATCTGCAAGAGTGTCAAGGAAGCACGAGAAGAAATTACTTTTTTAAGAAAGAAAATCGTTGAACTTGCCGACAAGCAGGACCTTGTTGTGGGTGGAGCCGGAACGCATCCTTTTTCAAGATGGCAGGACCAGCCTATTACCGATGATCCGCGTTATCACACCATTGTAAACGAATTGCAGGATGCCGCGCGTTCCAATCTGATTTTCGGAATGCACTGCCATGTTGGAATTGAAAACCGTGAAATCGGACTGCAATTGATGAATCAGGCGTGTTATTTCCTGCCTCATATTTTTGCGCTTTCTACCAATTCTCCTTTTTGGGAAGGAAGACAAACCGGTTACAAATCGTTCAGAACCAAGGTTTTTGATAAATTTCCGAGGACAGGTTTGCCGGAATATTTCGATAGTGTCCAAGCGTATGACAATTATTTGGAAACATTGGTAAAGACGAATTGCATTGATAATCCTAAGAAAATCTGGTGGGATTTAAGACTGCATCCTTTCTATGATACAATCGAATTCAGAATCTGCGATATGAGCTTGACCGTTGACGAAGCAATGTGCATCGTTGCGATTATACAAGCCGTTGTCGCGAAATTGTACAAGCTTACGATGCAAAATACAAGTTTCAATATTTATAGGATTGCTTTAATTCGGGAGAATAAATTCCGTGCCGCACGTTATGGAATCGACAACCACATGATTGATTTTGGGTTGCAAAAAGAAGTAGAAACCAAAATGCTGATCCTGGAATTATTGGAATTTATTGACGATGTTGTAGATGAATTGGGAAGCCGTGATGAAATCAATTATGTGCATAAAATTATGGCCGAAGGAACCGGAGCCGATAAACAATTGGCCATTTTCGAAAAAACAAACGACCTGACAAAAGTGGTTGATTTTATTACGAGCGAGTTTACAAAAGGTTTATAATTAATATTTTATCTTTGCATTTAGTTTACAATCCGTTAAAATAAAATAGAATGAGTGACCAATCTATAAAAATTGCAATCCTTGACATGTATGATGGAGAACCGAATCAAGGGATGCGTTGCATTATCGATATCATCAACCGATTCAATCAAGTCGTGACCTTCAAGATTTTTGATGTAAGAGGAAAATCAGAATTGCCCGATATTAAGAAATTTGATATTTTCATTTCAACTGGAGGACCAGGAAATCCGCTGGAAGGCGATGGAAATTGGGATTTGAAATACTACGATTTCATCGATGCCTTGACCGTTTGGAACAAGGAAAACAATATCAAAAAGCACGTTCTTTTTATCTGTCATTCGTTTCAGATGGCGTGCAAACACTTTGGCTTGGCCGAATTGACAAAGCGAAATGATACTTCTTTTGGTGTGATGACGATACATAAAACCAAAGAAGGCATGAACGATCCTATTTTTGAAGGCTTAGCAGATCCTTTCTACGGAATTGATTCCCGTGATTATCAAGTTGTTCAACCGAAGCTGGCTATTTTTGCGAAAAAAGGTGCCAAGATTATTTCTTTGGAAAAAATCCGCGACCATGTGCAATACGAAAGAGCTATTATGGCCGTGCGTTTTTCAGAATATATGGTGGGAACTCAGTTTCATCCAGAAGCCGACCCTATCAGTTTTGTAGCCAATATGCGAAATACTGAAAAAAGGGAAAAGATCAAGAAGATGAAAGGCAAACGAAAGTTCCGAAATATGCTTGAAGATTTGCTTGATGAGGATAAAATTTATAAAACCAATGAAACCTTGATTCCAAATTTCCTTCGAATTGCGATTAATGATTTGATGCGAACGAAGAAGATTTTATCGAATTAATTATCATTCATTTTCACAGAAAAACGGCCACGAATTCACAAATTTCATTTTGAATTTGTGGCTTTCTTAATTTCCAACTAACCAAAACCAAAGATGATTTCAAAATACAGACAACTTTTCAACGACAGTTTTTCAGAGAAAAAATACCAGGAATTTAAAGAAGATATTGCTTCCGATTTTGATTACATGCCTACTTTCAGGATGGCAGAATCACCTTTTTTTATTTCAAATGAATTAAAAGCACAACTTTTAGAAGGTTGTCAGGATGTTATTGATTTAATTCAACAGGACAATTTCAAAGAACTGACAAATAAATCTTTAGAACTAAACAGTAAAGTTCCAAACGAAGATGAACATACTACTTTTTTAGCCATTGATTTTGGTATTTGTGAAGAAGACGGAAAGGTCATTCCGAAGCTGATTGAGGTGCAAGGATTTCCTTCGCTATTCAATTATCAATATGTTTTGTATGATAAATTTAAGGCACATTATCCCTTTTTGGATGAACTCACGCCTTTTATAAACGACATTTCCCCTGAAGAATATTTGAAGATTATCGATGAAGCAATTCGCAACGGTCATCCCAAAGAAAATGTAATCCTTTTGGAGATTGAACCTGAAAAACAAAACACCAAGATTGATTTCTATTATTGTAAAAGAGACATCGGAATCCCGATTGTTTGTGTAACCGAATTGATTAAGAAAGGTCGAAAATTGTATTATAAGAATGAAGCTGGAGCTGAAATCGAAGTAAAACGTATTTACAACCGTGTTATTTTTGACGAGTTGGAATTGCGAAAAGACTTGAAAATGGAGTTCAGCTTTTCAGATGATTTGGATGTGGAATGGGCCGGACATCCGAATTGGTTTTTCAGGATCAGTAAATTTATCCTGCCGTTCTTGAAAGGAAAATATTTTATTGAAACGACTTTGCTGAGTGATTTAAAGGAAATTCCGGAAGATTTGGAGAATTATGTCTTGAAGCCTTTGTTTTCGTTTTCAGGAAGCGGTGTGATTTTTCACGTCAGGAAAGAAGATATTGAAGCGGTTACGGAAAAGGAATTGTATATTTTGCAGAAGAAAGTCAACTATATTCCCATCGTGCAATCGCCTGATGGAAAGGTGAAGGCAGAAGTCCGTGTGCTTTGTGTTTGGCGAAAAGAAGACAAAGCTCCTACTCTATTGTGCAACCTGGTTCGCTTGAGCCGTGGTGAAATGATTGGGGTAAAATTCAATAAGGACAAGGATTGGGTTGGTGGCACTTTGGGGTTGTTTGAGAGGGAATAGCTTATGGATTTGAATTATAAATTAAAAGAAAATTATTTTTTACAATTGCAATTGTATTTTGCAAAGAATGATGGACGAGTAAGGAAACAGATTATAAGAGGTACTTTTGTATGGTTTATTATACTTGCTATAGTTTCTGTTTTTGCATTCAGAGGATTTGACAATCCTTTTAGCTATTTTTTTCCACTGGCAGCCCTACTGTCTTTAATCTTTTTTCCTTCTCGAATAAAAGAAAGTATTTTTAAAGAATATCAAGAAAGTATTAAAGCATATAAAAATGAATTTGACAAAGATGTGAATTTAAAAATTGAGGATGCTTACATTTCTGTAATAGATATTGACAAAGAAGTGAAATTCAAAATTGAAACGGTTGAAACAATAATTGAAACGGGTAAGTTCTTTTATATTAAACTTCTAACAAGTTCTATTATTATTCCTAAAGATGATTTAGAAGATGTTAACCAAATAAAGCAAGCGCTACTAATTTTATCCGAAAAACTAAAAGTAAACTATAAATCAGATTTGGATTGGAAATGGTAATCTAAATCTTTTACCAAATGATTATTTCAATTCCTAAAGTTTCCAACAGCGAAGCTAGCCCCGATTGAAGTGGAAATCCTTTTCTTTTTTTTCTTTAAAAAAAGAAAAGATTTTAACGGAAAGCGGGATTGGCTCCTGAAAACAACCTAAACCGCCACTATTCTACACATTACAAATATTAAACCTATCTTTGCAACCTCTTTGTGCTTAATTCAGAGCACTTGAAAGACTTATTTATATGTTATTTGAAGATTTATCACTTTCCAAAAGTATCCAAAAAGCGGTTCACGAAATGGGATACTTGGAACCAACTCCTATACAGCAACAGGCTATTCCGCTGGTTTTAGACGGCAGAGATTTAGTAGGTTGTGCTCAAACCGGAACTGGAAAAACGGCCGCATTTGCTATTCCAATCATCCATCAATTGCACAGAATTGTAGGTTCGTCCAAGAAATCGAAGCAAATCCGTTGCCTTGTGGTGACGCCAACAAGGGAATTAGCAGTGCAGATTGGACAAAATTTTGACGCTTATGCGAAATATACAAATTTGACGCAACTGACCATATTTGGTGGGGTTTCGCAGGTTCCACAAGTGGATGTTTTACGCAAAGGTGTTGATATTTTGATTGCCACTCCAGGACGTTTATTGGATTTGCACAAGCAAGGTTTTATTGATTTGGATCATTTGCACAACCTTGTTTTGGACGAAGCCGACCAGATGCTGGACATGGGTTTTGTGAATGATGTAAAGAAAATTGTAAAGCTTACGCCAAACAACCGCCAGACGTTATTATTTTCTGCTACGATGCCTATTGCGATTCGCGAACTGGCTGAAATGTTTTTGAAAGATCCGGCTACCGTTTCTGTTTCGCCTGTTTCTTCAACTGCAGAAAATGTGGAGCAGAGAATCTATTTTGTAGACAAGACCGAGAAAAGAAATTTGTTGTACCATTTGATTCGAAATGAAAAATTGACGGATTTGTTGGTTTTTTCAAGAACGAAACACGGTGCTGATAATGTGGTGAAAGCGTTGCGCAAACACGGCGTTGCCGCTGAAGCCATTCACGGTGACAAATCGCAAAGTGCAAGACAACGTGTTCTGGATGCTTTTAAGGCGAAGGAAGTAGGCGTTTTGGTTGCAACCGATATTGCAGCACGTGGAATTGATATCGACCAACTGCCATTTGTAATCAATTTTGATTTGCCGAATATTCCGGAAACATACGTTCACCGAATTGGTAGAACGGGTCGCGCTGGAAATGGAGGAATTGCAATCTCTTTCTGCAGCAAGGACGAACATCCGTATTGGAAGGATATCCAAAAATTAATCAAGGTGGATGTTCAAACGATTACTGATCATCCTTATCCTTGGAAAGAAGGCAGTCCTGAAGCGGGAGAAAAACCTAAGAACTCCAACCGAAGCGGTGCCGCTCACAAATCCAGAAAATCAGCAGGTTCTAAACAGAATAAGAAACGCTGGTATTAATTCAGAATTGAGAAATTAGAATTGAGAAGTTAGATAAAAAAAGCCTGAAATGAAATCGTTTCAGGCTTTTTCAGGTTTAAAAGGAATTATCTCTTCTTGAAATTTACCTTGACGATTTTGTTTTTTCCTGCCGCAATTGCGGTTGAATCGTTCAGGAATCGTATGGTGTACAAATCTTTATCCGTAGAAAATTGCTTCCAGTTTTCGCCTGAATCGGATGAATAATGCAATCCTGAAGAACCCACTACAACTAATTGTTTTCCGTTGCTGTTGGGAACATATTGAACGCACGAAGCATAACCGAATGCTTTTTTATCTGCAATTAAATTCCATGTTTTTCCACCATCTTTCGTAATGGCTTTATTGCCGAAGTTTTGGTTTGGCTTTTCATAATTTCCTCCAGCGATGAATCCGTTTTTGGAATCGTAGAAATCGGCTGTGAAAATTCCGGTCATTGCTTCGCCTTGTACGATTGGCGTATTGAAAACTTCCCAAGTATTTCCCTTGTCGGATGAATGAAAGACGCGTGCTTTTTTTCCACCCGATACCATCCAGGTATTATTTCCTTTTATAATTAAATTGGTATTGCTTGCGGCAAAAGCGGCTTCACCTTCGGTTATTTTAGGAAGTTGATCGCAAGAAAGCTTTTTCCAGGTGGCTCCTCCATCTCTTGTAACAATTACCGAAAGACAATCATCTGTTGGGTCGCCCATTGCTATTCCTTCTTGGTCGTTCCAAAATTGCATGCTGTCGTAGAATACCTTTTCGTGTTTTTCCTGATAAACCAATTTGATTTCGGAACCGTCCTTTGAAATCCGATACAACAAAGCCGGACTTCCAACATTTAGAATAAAAATGTGTGAAGCTGTTTTGGCTATGCTTCTGAATTCTAACTTCAGCGTATCTTTTGCAACATGACCGTTGAAATCTTTCTTATTGTTCAAATCAAAATAACCATACTTGCCATTGTTTCCAGCATACCAAATCTTTCCAGAATCAATCGAAATTGCCCTGATGGATATGCTATCTGTAAAAATGTTATCAACAGTTGCAGCGGTAAATGGAACAGCTTCATTTTCAACCACCTGAATCTCTTTTTCTTTGCAAGATGTTATTAATGAGAAACTTAACAGAATAAAAAATAGTCTTTTCATATCAAAATTGATTAGCGTTACAAACTTACTTTTTTTAAATGAATGAAAGAAAACGATATAGCAATTATTGGCTACTGTTAAAATGTTAAACTTATCTGAATTTTAATTAATTTTGCTCCTTTAATATCATTTTATGAGCGCTTCGCATAAGAGTCATCTGAGTAAATTATCATTAGCTGGATTACTGGTAACTTTAGGTATAATTTACGGTGACATCGGGACTTCTCCGCTGTATGTAATGAAGGCAATTATTGGAAAAGAACCTATTATAGCTGATATAGTTTTAGGTGGCGTTTCCTGTATTTTCTGGACTTTGACACTACAAACCACCATCAAATATGTTTACATTACGCTGAATGCCGACAACCACGGTGAGGGTGGTATTTTTGCATTGTATGCATTGGTAAAACGAACGAAGGTCAAATGGCTGATTGTTCCCGCCGTTATCGGAGGAAGCGCCTTGCTGGCCGATGGGATCATAACGCCTCCCATTTCGGTTTCGTCTGCTGTGGAAGGACTTCGTTCTTTTTATCCTGAATTGAATACCGTACCGATTGTTATTGGAATCTTATTCGTTCTTTTTTCCATTCAGCAATTCGGAACCAAGCTCGTTGGTAAGTTTTTTGCCCCAATGATGCTGATTTGGTTTGGTATGTTGGGAACCTTGGGAGTCATCCAAATTGTCGATCATCCTGAAGTTTTTAAAGCCATCAATCCCTATTATGCTTATCATTTATTGTCCATCCATCCCGAAGGTTTCTTTGTTTTAGGAGCTGTTTTCCTTTGTACGACTGGAGCTGAAGCCTTGTATTCGGATATGGGACACTGCGGCAGAAAGAATATCCGTGTGAGCTGGATTTTCGTAAAATCGACTTTGCTTCTGAATTATTTCGGACAGGCATCGTACTTGATTATGCAAGAAGGAAAAACGTTGCATGAATTAGGTGGAAAATTCGCCAATCCGTTTTATTTGATTATGTCAGATTGGTTCCATCCTATCGGAATTGGAATTGCTACGGCTGCAGCGGTAATTGCTTCACAAGCGGTTATCAGTGGATCATTTACCATGATAAACGAAGCAATGCGTTTGAATTTCTGGCCAAAAGTTAAAATCAAATATCCAACGGAATTGAAGGGACAATTATACATTCCATCGATAAACTGGTTGCTGTTTTTAGGCTGTGTTGGCGTTGTGTTGCACTTTGAAGTTTCAGCAAGAATGGAAGCAGCCTATGGTTTGGCAATCATTCTGTGCATGATTATGACCACCTTGCTCCTCACCTATTATTTCTTGATCAAGAGGGTAATTGGCTTTGCCATTATTGGAATCATTTTGCTATACTTATCCATCGAGATTTGTTTCCTTATCGCAAACATGAAGAAATTCAGTGATGGAGGTAACTTTACATTGGCAATTACCGCCGCGCTTATTATCTTGATGGCAACTTGGTTCAGGGCCAAGAAAATCAGCAAGGCTTATACTAAAATGGTGAAGATTGCAGATTATAAAAAAGTCCTTCAAGAGTTGAGTACCGATATGAGTATCCCGAAATATGCAACCCATTTGGTGTATATGACCAATGCCGGACGTGTGGACGAGATTGAAGAAAAGGTATTGTATTCCATCTTACAAAAACGCCCAAAAAGAGCCGATATTTATTGGTTTATACACGTAAATATCTTAAACGAGCCTTATAAAACCGAATATAAAGTTACCGAAATCATCAAAGACGATTTGATTCGGATTGATTTCAATCTAGGTTTTAGAGAGCCTACGAAAATCAATATCATGTTCAAGGAAGTATTGAAAGACATGGTAAAAAATGGCGAAGTGGACGTTACCAGCCGTTATGAGTCATTGAATAAAAACAACATCTTGGGTGATTTCAAATTTGTACTTTCGGAGAAATTCCTTTCGAACGACAGCGATATGCGTTTTGACGAAAAGCTAATTATGAATACTTATTTCCTAATCAAAAAATTAAGCTTGTCTGAAGAGAAAGCGTTTGGTTTGGACAGTAGTTCGGTGAAGATTGAGAAATTCCCGATGGTATTGCATCCGCCGGAAAGGATTTGCATGAAACGAATTGATTAATAAAGAAGCCACTAGTGATAGTGGCTTTTCTTTTGGAGAATTCGGACATTTCGTTTTATTTGGTTAATTTTATATCTCTTAAATCACATTATGATTAATGTCCTGAATATAGATCAACTTCAAAACGAAGAAAACGAAAAAGATTTCTACGTAAACAACCTTCGTGAACATATACTTCAAAACAAAAGCAAGATTACAAAACCACACAAACACAACTCGTACCTGTGTATCTTATTTACAAAAGGAATTGGCACTCATGAAATTGATTTTAATACCTATTCCGTAAAACCTGGAAATCTCTTTGTAATCTCTCCTGGAAAGACGCATCATTGGGAACTTTCGGATGATGTGGATGGTTTTATTTTTACCCATACAAAAGAGGCCTACGATTTGCATTATTCCCACAACATGATTGCTAATTTTCCTTTTTTTCAATCGGTTCAAAATAGTCCGTTGATTGAATTGGCAGATAATCAAATTGGAGAAATTGTTTCGTTATTTGAATCGATGTTATCGGAATATCAAAAGCAGGAAATACTGAAACATCAAGTTTTGGTGAGCTATTCGGACATAATGTATGCACAGCTTTCTAGAATTTATCTAAAAGATGAAAAGGAGCAAATCGTCAATCATGGTTTGTATGCACAGAAATTTAACGAATTGGAAAAGCTAATTGAAGAACATTTTATAACGGAAAAATCGCCTTCACAATATGCTTCAATGCTCAATATTACTCCCAAACACCTCAACCGCATTACTCAAAGCGTGATGGAAAAAACAACTTCAGAGGTTATTCTGGATAGAATTATACTCGAAGCAAAAAGAGTGATGCTCCACACCAGCAAAAGCTTCGCTGAAATTGCAATAGGCCTGGGCTATGACGATTATGCTTATTTTTCAAGGCTTTTCAAGCAAAAAACAGGCATCACTCCTTCTCAATTCATCAAGTACTATCAATGATTTAGTTAATTAAATATTAAAATAAAATTCGTGGCACAGATGTTGGAATTATGGTCATAAGAAAAAACCAAAAACCTATAACCATTAAATTACGCATCATGAAAACGAAAATACTTACCCTCGCACTGTTTGCTTTTTTATTCGCAAACGAAACCTATGCACAAGATGTGACTACGGTTAACGCAAAAAACTCAGACATCAGTGATAACCTCGATTTGAGAGCCGTTGCTTCTATCTTTGGAGATTCTGAAAATCTTGAGGATTTTGAAAGACGATTGAACGATCCAAAAAACCAGATATCAAACCTTGACTTGAATTATGACAGACAAGTTGATTATTTGAGGGTTATTGAATCTGTTGAACGCAATACACACTTGATTATTCTTCAAGCGGTTTTGGAAAAAGACGTTTTTCAAGATGTTGCTACGATTGAAGTAGAAAGAGACAGTAACAACAACGTTCAGGTTCAAGTGGTGGGAGACGTTTATATGTACGGAAGCAACTATATTTATGAGCCGGTTTATGTTTCTAGACCGATAATTTATAATGTGTTTTGGGCCGATGTGTACCGCCCGTATTATTCTCCATATTACTGGAATTACTACCCAAGTTATTACTACGGTTGGGCTCCTTATCCGGTTTACAGATATAGAAACCACATTCACGTTCACATCCATCAGCACAACACTTACAATTATGTAAATGTGAGAAGAAGTGATAGAGCGGTTGCCATGCACAGTACAAGACGCTCAAATGGATATGAAAGGCAGTATCCGAACCAATCTTTTACTAGAAGAAACAACAACGTAGCCAACCGTTATGAACTTGATAGGACGAGAAACGTAGGCGGAACAAGAACGGCAGAAACAAGAAACAGTGGCACAAGAAATGCAAATACTACTAATGCTACACGTAACAAAACGCTTGGTTCAACTAGAGGAAACAACGCAGTGAGAACAAATACTACTCCTGTTAGAAGTGAAGCTGGAAGTGTAAGAAGCAATAATCCTGTAAGAGCTACTAAGCCAACAAGAAACGAATCTGGAAGTGTAAGAACAACGGCACCGACAAGAGTCCAATCTGAAAATGTACGACCAGCGAATACAGCGCCAACTAGAACACAGCCTGTACGTTCTGAAACCAGAAGCAATACTGCTACACCAACTAGAAATACAACACCAACAGTTCAGCCACAAAGAAGTACTCCTGCAAGATCACAAAGTGTGAGTCAGCCACAACGATCACAAAGATCTGAAAGCGGAAACTCAAACAATTCTGAGCAAAGAGGTTCTGGAAGAAGATAAATCCAAAATACATAAAAGCAAAAGCCCGAAAGTGATTTCGGGCTTTTTTGTTAAAAATCGCAAATAAAATTAGATAATCGCTATAAAGAAATTATCTTTAGGTTTGGAATGATTCAAGCTACAAGTGACTATAGATAACTCACAAACAGCAATTTGACCTTTTATAAAACATTAAAAACAAAGTACTTTTCCGATGAAATTTTTAAAACTCATCCGTTATCAGAATTTATTGATGATTGCCCTGATGCAATTAATCTTCAAATATGGCTTTTTAGACCTTCAAAATATTCCGCTTGCACTAAACGATTGGCAGTATTTGCTTTTGATTTTGACTACTGTGTTGCTTGCCGGAGGTGGTTACCTCATCAACAACATATTTGATAAGGAAACCGACAACATCAACAAACCCGATGATGTGGTGGTTGGAAAATTTATATCCGAAGACAAAGCGTTTAACACCTACATTGCCTTCAATATTGTTGGAGTTGGAATTGGTTTTTATCTTGCCAATGTTATTGGCAAACCTGCATTTGCCTTGGTATTCATCTTGATTTCTGCCGTTTTATATTTATATGCTTCAAGCCTGAAACAGAGCTTATTGATTGGAAATGTAATCGTAGCCCTATTGACCTCTTTTACGGTAATCATCATCGGAATATTTAATTTATATCCTTTGATTACGCCAGACAATCAAGCATTTTTAGGGTTGCTTTTTAAAGTGCTATTGGATTATGCGATATTCGCTTTCATCATTAATTTCATTAGAGAAATCGTAAAAGATCTTGAAGATGTGAACGGCGATTACAATCAAGGAATGAACACCTTGCCTATCGCACTTGGCGTAACGAGAACAGTAAGAGTTGTGTTCTTACTCAGCTTTATTCCGATTGTAATTTTATTGTATTACGTCAACGAATATTATTTTATCAATGAATTGTATATCGCAACCATCTATTGTCTGTTGCTTATCGTGGCACCATTGATTTATTTTACCGTAAAAAGTGCTTCTGCCAAAAACAAGCAGGACTTCCATCATTTGAGTCAGGTGCTGAAGTTTGTGCTGTTCTTCGGAATCCTATCAGCCTTAATTGTAAACCTAAACATCCATCTAAATGCTTAAAGATAAGTTCAAAAACCACAACATTATATTGGCTTCGGGTTCGCCGAGAAGACAGCAATTTCTGAAAGATTTGGAGTTGGATTTTGAAATCAGATTAAAGGATATTGAGGAAATTTACCCAGAAGAATTGAAAGCAGAAGAAATCACGAATTTCTTGGCAGAATTGAAAGCAAATGCTTTTGCAGGTGAATTGAATGAAAATGACATTCTAATTACTAGCGATACAATTGTTTGGTTCAATAATAAAGCCTTGGGAAAACCAAAGGATTACAACGATGCTTTTCAGATATTAAAATCACTTTCGGATAACACGCATGATGTGATTACTTCGGTTTGCATTAAAACAACTGAAAATACCGATGTTTTTTATGAATTGACTAAAGTGACTTTTAATGAATTATCGGATGAGGCGATTCATTATTACCTCGAAAATTATAAGCCTTATGATAAAGCGGGTGCTTATGGTATCCAGGAATGGATTGGTTTTATTGGGGTTTCGAAAGTAGAAGGTTCCTATGCGAATGTAATGGGATTGCCTGTAGATAAGGTGTATAATTACCTAAATAGCTTATAAAAAAGAAAAAATGATGTCATTTATCAATCAATATTTTGTTGAAATAATCTCAACCGGAATTGTAATTATCGTTGCATTACTCTTGCGTCTTGGAAGTACAAAACTAGTTAAAAGATATTCGAAGAGAAGTGAAGTTTTAGAACATAGAACCAATCTTGTCATCAAATACATCAGCGTTTTCTTGACTGTATTGTTTTTCACAGCGCTCTTCATCATTTGGGGTGTAGAAAGCAACGAGCTCTTTATGACGGTTTCTTCGGTTTTAACGGTAATTGGAGTAGCATTATTTGCACAATGGTCCATTTTGAGCAACATCACTTCGGGAATCATTTTGTTGTTTTCATTCCCATTTAAGATCGGCGATACCATCAAAATCCACGACAAGGATTTCCCTATCGAAGCAGAGATTGAAGACATCAATACTTTTCATACTTTATTGAAAACCAAAGAAGGAGAAATAATTACCTATCCTAATACTTTGCTGTTGCAAAAAGGGATTTCAATTATTAAAAATCACTCTTTCGACCATCAAGAATTTACAGATTAATTTTATTAAAACGTGTAAATCCTGTAACTTATTTTTTTTTTCCTATAACGCTTCTTGCTTTCAATTGTCTAATATTTGCTAAAGATTAAGTAACCCTAACTTAACATAGCAATATGAACGACGTTTACAAATTCCCTTTTTACGCTAAACTTGCCTTTGTATTGGTAAGTTTGATTTCGATCTTCTTTGTGTTTTATATCGCACAGGGAATAATCGTACCCTTATTGGTTGCGGTACTTTTTGCAATTTTGTTGCGTCCAATTATGCTTTTCCTGAAATCGAAGTTGCGGTTCCCGCACATTCTTGCCGTAATCGTTTCCGTATTGCTGTTTGTGGTTTTCATAATTGGGATCATCACATTCTTATCTTGGCAAATCAGTGATTTTGTGAGCGATTGGGACAAGATCCAGTCGAATATTAAAATCCATATTGCCAATCTCCAGACCTATGTGAGGGATCATTTCAACATCAGCAACAAGGAACAGGAAGAATACATCAATTCGGCTACGTCCGATTCTTTAAAATCAGGCAAGCAGATGATTGGAAGTACCTTGATGTCGTTTACCGATACGCTATTCAACTTGGCTTTGGTGCCTATTTATATGTTCTTATTTCTTTTATACAGAACCCATTTTATCAAATTTCTTTGCAAATTATTCAAACCACAATACCACGAAAAACTACAGGATATTTTAGGGAATGTAAAACTAGCGGTAAAAAGTTACCTCGTTGGTCTAACCATTCAGCTGATTAGTGTGGCCACTTTGACGAGTATCGGTTTGTGGATTGTAGGTGTGAAATATGCCATCTTATTAGGTGTTATAACTGGAATCCTGAACCTTATTCCTTATGTCGGAATTATGTTTGCCTATGTCATCAGCATCTTTGCTTCGCTGACAGGTTCTCCCGATTTATCACTAGTGATTGGCGTATTGATTGTAAATGCGGTCGTGCAATTTATTGACAACAACATCCTGGTGCCGATAGTAGTGAGCTCAAAAGTCGAAATCAACGCACTTGTTTCCATCGTTGGAATCATTATTGGAGGATCGCTGGCCGGAGTGGCGGGAATGTTCCTTGCCATCCCTTTGCTTGCCATCCTGAAAGTGATATTCGACAGAATTGACGGACTCGATCCTTGGGGTTATCTGGTTGGAGACGACTTGCCCAAAACGTATGAATGGAATCATATAAGGCTTCCGTTGTATAACTATGAAAATTCTACCGATACCATCAATGTAATAAACAAAGACGAGGCATCTGCAACCATTTTCACGGAAACCACTACCAGTCCAGAAAATAAAAATGAATAAAACATTAATCTTTACAAATCTAAATTCAAAATGAGACAACCGATTACAAAGATTAAAACATACGCAAGGAAAAAAACAGAAGACCTTACGGACGAAACCATTCATCGAAAAAACAGCATTCAAAAGTTTTTGATCAATGTGGCCGATGTGTCGATGTTTGTCACCAACGTATTCAAAAACACGTTTGCGCGAGGCTTCGAATTCAGGGAGTTCATCAAGCAGTGTTTTCAAATAGGAAACAAATCGTTGGGGTTGATTTCCGTTACGGGATTGATCATAGGATTGGTCTTGACCATCCAGGCACGTCCCGTGTTGGTCGATTTTGGAGCCGTAACCATGCTTCCGGGAATGGTCACGATTTCCATTATCCGAGAAATGGGACCGGTAATTACGGCACTTATCTGTGCAGGTAAAATCGGTTCGAGTATGGGTGCCGAAATTGGTTCGATGCGTGTTACCGAGCAAATTGATGCTATGGAAGTTTCATCGGCCAATCCGATAAAATTTCTAATCGTGCCGAGAGTTCTTGCCGCTACTTTGATGCTGCCTATATTGGTTCTGTATGCAGATGCATTGGGAATCCTTGGCGGATGGCTTGCTGCCAACATCAAAGGCGATGTGAGTTTTGTGCTTTTCATCACCCAGGCCTTTGGCGATGTAGAGTTTGCCGACCTCTTCCCTGCCGTCATCAAAACCTTCTTCTTCGGAGCCGTGATTGGTTTTGTAGGATGCTACAAAGGTTTTAATGCAGGACGCGGAACAGAAAGTGTAGGTATTGCAGCCAACTCTGCCGTAGTAATGGCTTCACTCCTAGTAATTATTGTAGATCTTATTGCAGTTCAAATAACAGATATCTTATGAGCGAGACCACTACAACTACAGAAAACGTAATCGAGATACAGGACCTCAGCATCCGATTTGGTGCCATGCAGGTTTTGGACGGACTGACACTTGAACTTCGAAAAGGAGAAAATCTCGTAATCCTAGGAAAATCGGGAACCGGAAAATCTGTGCTCATCAAATGCATTGTGCGTTTGCTCAAGGCAGATTCAGGAATGATCAACATCATGGGCGATGAAGTAAACGGGATGAAATTCAAGGAACTCGAGGATGTACGCCGAAAAATTGGTTTCCTCTTCCAAAGTGGTGCCTTGTATGACTCCATGACCGTTCGGCAGAATCTTGAATTTCCTTTACGAAGAATGAAGGAGAAAATTTCTAACGAGGAAATTGAAACCAAAATCAAGGAAGCACTGGAAAATGTAGGCCTGCCTGATGCCATCGACAAGATGCCATCGGAACTATCGGGCGGGATGCGAAAACGTATCAGTCTGGCGCGAACCATCATTGTAGATCCAGCGATTATGCTCTATGATGAACCTACGACGGGACTGGATCCGGTTACTTCAAACGAGATTAGCTTACTGATTAATGATATTCAAAAGAAATACAAAACCTCTTCCATCATCATCACGCACGACATTGAATGTGCCAAGACAGTAGCCGACAGGCTCATCATGCTCAAGGAAGGAAAAGTATACAAAGAAGGAAAACTGGACGAGTTTGAAAATACTGATGATGAATTAGTAAACTCCTATTTCCAAAGTCAACATAGTAAAAACCCAAAAGAATTATAAAAAAATGGAAACGCAAAGCAACAATTTCAAAGTACGTCTGGGATTATTCATAATCGTAGGAATCATACTGTTTTTCCTTGCCATCTTCATCATCGGAAAACAAAAAAACCTTTTTGATCCGGTGTTTAAGGTAACGGCCGATTTCAGAAACGTGAGCGGACTCCAAGTGGGTAATACGGTTCGTTTTTCGGGAATCAATATCGGTACGGTAGATAATATTAGAATCATCAACGACTCCATGGTAAAGGTGGACATGCTGGTAAAAAAGGATGTTCAGAAATTTATAAAGGTGGACAGCAAGGCCGGGATTGGGTCGGAAGGAATCATTGGCGACAAGGTGGTGGTGCTTTCTCAAGGAAATTCAAACTCTAATATCGTAAAAGACGGCCAAAGAATTGCATCGACAGAACCTGTAGAAACCGATGCCATCATCCAGAGCCTTCAAGTAACGTCTGACAATGCGGCCATTGCATCTAATGAAATTGCCGAAATTCTAATGAAGATCAACCGTGGTGATGGAACTTTAGGGAAATTGATAAACGATAAAGGCATGGCCAATGAAATTGACCAAACCATCAGCAACCTAAAAAGCAGTACAAAAGGTTTGGATGAAAATATGGAAGCGGCCAAACACAACTTCCTGTTGAGGGGCTACTTTAAGAAAAAAGAAAAAGAGGAAGCTAAAAAGAAAAAGGAAGCCGCCGAAAAAGCGGAGAAAGCAAAAAAAGAGGCTGAAAAGAAAGCGGAAGAAGCTAAAAAGGAAGCCGAGAAAAAGAAAAAATAAAATTGTTCTAGAAATTGAAAAACTACATTCTTGCGGATGTAGTTTTTTTTTGTCTGATAATTATTGATCGTATTTCATAAATCGTATTTACGTTGTACTACTGTACAATCCTATTTTACAAGTGCTTTTAACCATTGTACAACTGTACAACCCTATTTTGCAAGTGCTTTTGACCCTTGTACAACTGTACAACCCTATTTTGCAAGTGCTT
>NZ_JBMGQS010000036.1:0-24046 GCF_049060005.1 Flavobacterium sp. PLA-1-15
ATCAAAACCAAAATTACCCGGTGTATAATCCAACGGACCAGCAAGCATTCTTGTGAAAAGTATTGTATTCAGGTACTCTGGTGTGTTTCCACCATCGTTCGACCATGCATTGTATTCCTGACCTCTTGCACCTTCCTGTGTCATCAAGTTCGGATAGGTTCTCTGCAAACCCGTTCCTTTTACAGGTTCGTGGTTGTCGATCATGATCTTATACTTCGCGGCCGTTTCAATCACTTTTCTGTAATGGCGTACACCGTATTGACCATCGTGCCATTCTTTTTTATCCAAGTATTTGTTTACATAACCTGTCTTTACAGCGTTTACTCCTTTTGAATTATACAATTTAAAGGCATCTTCCATTTGGCTTTCGTAATGCTTTGCTGCTCCGGCTGTTTCGTGGTGTCCGATAAGGCGAACGTTTTTCTTTTTTGCATAAGAAGTAATTTCATCCAAATCAAAATCTGGATAAGGCTGTGTAAAGCTGAAGGCTTTTCCATCGGCAGTCCAGTCGCCATCCCAACCTACGTTCCAACCTTCTACCAAAACACCATCCAAACCGTGCTCTGCAGCAAAGTCGATGTATCTTTTCGTATTGGCCGTTGTAGCGCCGTGTTTTGGTCCTTGTCCCCATGTGAAGGTTTCTAAATGCATTCCCCACCATATTCCGATGTATTTGGATGGTTCAATCCAAGAAGTATCTTCAATTTTAGAAGGCTCGTTCAAATTCAGCATCAAAGTAGATGTTACCAAATCGCCCGGTTTTGTTCCAACGATAATCGTTCTCCAAGGTGTATTGAATGGCGTTTGAGCATATACTTTTACACCATCTCTCCAAGGCACTAAGTCGCTTTTGTATTGATTGCCTTTTGTTTTCAACAAAGTCATTGAAGCAAAATCAGTAAGGTTGGCCTCGTGAATTGCCACATACAATTTGTTCTTCATTTCGAATGTTGCCGGCGTGTTAATGGTATCGGTTTGGCTCATTGGCGATTTCTTGTAGGTACTTTCATAGTAGCTGTTGTCGCGGTGAACGGGAATTGACCAAACATCATTATCATCTTTAAAAGTAAACTGCGTCACTTCGTTTGAAATCTTTACCTTATCTAAGTTAGGCTGTTTTGGAAAATGATATCTGAATCCCAATCCATCATCAAAAACCCTGAAAATAATATCTACCAAACGCTTTTCTCCAGCAGTTTCCTGCAAATGAACAATAAGTTCGTTATGGTTGTCCCTTACTTTTTTAAATTCGCCCCAAGGCTGTTCCCAAACGTTATCGGCCGATTTTTCTTTGATGGCCACCACCTTGAAACCATCGGTCATTTTTTTGTTTTCTTGAAATTCAAAACCCAATAAAGATGGTTGTATTACTGCTTTTCCGTTGGATGAAAAGCTGTACTGTGGCTGGCCAGATTTGGTCAGGCTGAACACTACTTCGTTCTTTTTTCCTGGAGATTTTGCTTTGTATGTTTTCTGTGCATAGGTGGACACCGCCACCATGAGTGAGACAACCAGTAAAAGGCTTTTATTTAATTTAATCATTATTGTTGTTCTTAATTATTCGAAGTCGTTTAGTAATTCAACTGCTTTTTCGGGTTGCATCGAAACAAAATAACCAAAAATTCGGTCTAATTTTGCTTGAATCTCTCCTTTTCCTTTATGCTCAATCCTTAGATTGTAAAGTTTTGTAATTGATGCAAATACATTCGTTGTATTTTCTACTCCTGCAAATGCTTTCACTTTTTCTACATAAGTGTAACCAAATTCCAGCGTAGGCTCAATCATTGTTCCTTCACCAAAATCATTCCAAGTAATCAATTGCAAATGCCCTACTCCGGCAGTTTTAGCCAAAGCTAAAGTTTCGTCTAGAGTAGCTCCATTGTTGTGCTCAATTGTCCACCCGATGGCTTCTCCGCCTCCGCCTTCTGCATAAAAATCACGGAAACCAGGATAGGCGCTTCCCATTGCCACTCCTAAATTTGGGAAAACATTGGTATACCAATTCGAAAGATTTGTGCTGTTTTGATATACCCATGAATATTCTCCTGAAGCATTTGCACCCGCATCCGAAGATTCATTCCACAACGTCAGGAATGTTGGTTTTGGGTTGACATTTGCAAAAACATTTGTCCATTCGTCCGGCGTTTCCATAGTGATCGGCCCGAAATTCAACAGCAATGGCTTATCGTTCACTTTGATGTAATTGCTATCATTGAAATAATTGGATTGCAAGAATGCCATGTCAGTTTTTGCGGCACTCACAACATTTGGAGCCAAACCAGCATCTACGATATTGGTCAAGAAACGGTCTTCATAGACAATCGCATATTCCAAACCAACCTTGTCCAGCATCGCCACCAATTCATCGGTATTATCCTTGATCATTCGGTAATCATTAAGATCGTAAGTTCCGTACCAGTCAATCAAGATACCGTCTACACCTGCATATTTCATCGTCAGCAAATGGTTTTCCAAAACATCCTTATCACCCGAATGGTAAGGTCCGATTGTAGGATAATAATGCGCCGCAATTTCTCTTTTTCCGTTTGCATCAACATTGTCCGGGTTTTTGTTGGCCATTGTCCAATGGTAGCCCCAAGTGTTGTTGCCACTGCTTTCCTTACTTTCAAACCAAGCCATATAGTGCATATAAATCTTGGTTGCATTGGTTTTGGTTACCGCTACCGGCTCAAATTTCTGTGCAGACAATTTTGAATCTTTATTGTCATTCTCGCAACTGATCAGGGTAAGAATTCCCATCAGTGCAACAAGCAATAGTGTGCTATTTTTTTTCATATTACTGTTTTATAAAATTAAAAAGGCCAGCCTCCGATTCAATCAAACAGAGGCTGACTTTTCATTTAATTTGGATATCCAGGATTCTGGTTCAAGTTGCTGTTGGTGCTCAAAACCGATGCTGGAATTGGGAAAATCGCTCTTGTTGCAGGCGTTGTTCCTTTTTCCCACCATGGTTGGAAGAATGTTCCAAAACGGATATTGTCGGTTCTTCTTCTTCCTTCGAAGATAAATTCACGAAGCAATTCCTTGTCCAAGAAAGCCAAATCGATAGTAGCCGGCATTTCTGTTCCTGCACGAAGCGTGATTTGTTCTACAAAAGGAGCCGCAAGACCTGGCGAACCAAGACGTACATAACATTCTGCCTGCATCATCAAGATTTCAGCATAACGGATGACAACCCAGTCATGATCGCGTTCCCATTTTTCCCCTGCTTTTACTTCGTATTTGTGCAATCTTACGCCTTCGTTTTGCTTCGCATTGGTAAAGTTTGTGATTTCTTCCGTATACGTCAATGGTTCTCCGTTATCCATCATGATTACATTACCGGTAGCCAAATTGATTTGATCTCCAGCTAGCATTGCTTTCTTTCTCTTATCTGTATCTTCAAATGTTGAAAATACGCCTGGCTGAGCACAAATACCGTTAGCGCTCCATTGATAATCTCCAGTTGCAGAAACCGCCAGTTTTTGCAAATAATGGAAACTCATTGAAGAACCATAGTTACCAACTGTTCCTGCAGCAGAATCGTAAGGAATAGCGAAGATAATTTCTGGTGAAGTATGGTTTGCAGTCAAGAAACTTGCGAAATAATCTGGTGTTAGAGAGTATCCTGTTACGTTTTGACACATATCGATACAATCCTGCCAACGTGCTACGCCAACAAAAGCTTCAGAATTCAGGTATAATCTTGCCAATAAAGAATAGGCAACACTTTGCGTGAATTTAGAATATACTTTTCCAGAAGGCAAAAGTGGTAAAGACTCCAACAATTCAGATTCTACGAAATCATATACTTGCTGACGGGTAGAATTTGATGGCAAACCTACATCTTCAAAATTGGTTACGATCGGCACATTACCAAACATATCCAAAAGAATGTAATAGTAATAGGCACGGATTGATTTCAACTCGGCATAAATTGGTGCTTTTGCCTCAGCAGATAGATTCGATTTATCAATTTGGTAGATGATCGAGTTGATTTTTGCGATTCCGGCATAGCAATAACGCCAAGAAGATAAAATCATACGATTATCAGCATTCCAAGTATGGCGTTGAGCATCTTGGTATTGTCCTCCATCGTACCAGTCGGTTCCTCTTGTTGGAATCGTAGCCTCATCCGAAGCCACTTCATTCAAAAAGAAAACATACTCACAGGTTGGATAAGAATTTGAAATGGCATCGCCAAAACCTCTCAACGAAGAATAAGCACCACCCACAAGGGCTTGGATTTCTCCAGGAGTCTGTCCGAAATCTCCATCTTCTACTCTATCATACAAATCCTCTTCAAGATCGGTACAAGAGTAAGTAAACAATGTGCTTGCGATTACGATTGCAGCTATTATTTTGATTTTCATTTTTCTAAATTTTATATTTTTCAATTCTTAATTTGCCAATGTGAAATTCAAACCAAATGAAATGGTTGTTGGCCTTGGATAATTATTAAACCTGTCGATTCCAGGGTTAGACAAACCTGTAAGATCAATCTCTGGATCTACACCGCTGTATTTTGTGAATACCGCCAAGTTTTCTCCCAAGACATACAATCTTAGTTTAGTTCCCGATTTTTTGAATGGCATTGTATAGCCTAAAGTTACGGTTTGCAAACGGAAGAATGAAGCATCTTCAATCCAATAGCTTGAGAATTTCGGAGCCGATTTGATACCGCTTGTCAAATAATCATCTGCAACATTGTATGCTGGAAGTCTGTTTGAATCATATAACATCATGTCTGTAGCATTCAAAACCTCCTGGCCAAAACTTCCGTAACCTGTAAATCCAGCATCAAAATTTCCATAAGCGAAGTTCATTCCCAAACCGATTGTAAAATCTGGCTGTACATCTCCGATTGCTTTTTGCTCAGAACCCAAGATGATTTCTCCTGTATCATCCACTCCTAAACTTTCATAACCCCAGAATGTTCCAACTGGATATCCTTCGGCAATGATTTGAGAAAATTGGTTTGACATTCCTGAAAGACCGTGTAATGAACCACTGTAAATTACATCTGTTTCGTAAATTTGATTCGAAAGTTTTTCAATTTTCTGCTTGTTTTTAGCGAAGACTACATTGGCATCCCACGTAAATTTATCACCTCTCACGATTTCTGCATTCAACGTAAGCTCAATACCTTTGTTAGACAATTCTCCAACGTTGGCAAGCATCGTTCCAACCAAATAAGGTGGCTGTGGCACTTGATAGGTGTACAACAAATCCTTTGTTTGCTTGTTGTACCATTCAAATGAACCCGTGATTCTATCAAAAAGAGTAAAATCGATACCGATGTTGGTTTGTGCAGTAGATTCCCATTTCAAATCTGGATTTGGGTTTTGTGTAGGTGAATAAGCCAAACTCCACGTTCCTGTAACCGGATCATAATAACTGTCCTGACCCACTCCTAAAATTGACAATGACTTGTATTCTCCGATACCATCTTGGTTACCTGTAACACCATAACCAACTCTTAACTTCAAGTTACTCAACCAGTTTTCGGTTGGTTGCATAAAGCTTTCTCTACTGATGGTCCAAGCGGCCGATGCAGAAGGGAAAACACCCCATTTGTTATTCGCTCCAAAACGGCTTGACCCATCACGTCTGATGGTTCCTGTAACCATATACTTTCCTTCATAAGAATAATTTGCTCTTCCGAAGAAAGAAGCCAAGTTTGATTTTCCTTTATAGGAATACACATCTCCCAAACGGTAGTTGTAACCTGCTCCTAAATTATTGTATCCGAAAAGGTCTGTTTCGAAACCACTTCTTTGTGCTCCAAATCCTTCATAAATATTTTCAAGATAAGAATAACCAATCATTCCATTGATGCTATGGTTTCCTAATATTTTTGCATAATTAAGATAAGCTTCCACTTGGGCATTGGTAAACTCGGCATACGTTTTTTGAGCATAACCTCTTTCTGATAAACCTTCCAGGATTGCATAAGATGGCTTATAAGTACTTCCCTGCATTGCATTATGCTCCAAAGAAGTATTCAATACAGCAGTAAAATCATTGAACAGTTTCGCTTCTGTTTTAAAGTAACCCAAAAGTCTGTTACGCTTGTTGTCAACTGTCCTGTTGGTTAAAATTTCAACTGGGTTTTCATATAAAGTTCCACCAACAGAAGTAAATTTTCCATCAGGACCATAAACTGGAATTGTAGGATTCAAATTGATAGCACGTTCAAAGATTCTGTAATCCAGCGGACTCCATTTGTCGATGTTGGCATACAATCCCATATCAAATTTCAAAGCTTTGTCCAAAACATATTGGTACGTGCTGATGTTGGCACTCAATCTTTCAAGTCCTGTAGTTTTGATGATTCCTTCATTATCAAAATACGATAGAGAAGTTCTCAAACCGCTGAATTCATTTCCAGAGTTGATGCTCAACGTATGCGATTGTGTGTAAGCAGTTTGCTCCAATTCTTTCTGCCAGTTGGTGTTTCCACCAAAATCGATAGCATCGGTAACATTATTGTCGCGGACATAACCTCTCCATTGGTCGGCCGAAAGCAAATCCAAACGGTTTGAAGCAAATCCAACACCTGTAAAGCCATTATAGTTTACGGACAATCCTTTTGTTCCACCCTTTGTTGTAATGATGATAACACCATTTGCACCTCTTGAACCGTAAATTGCTGTTGCCGAAGCATCTTTCAATACGTCAATCGATTTGATGTCGCCCGATTGCACCACATTGATGTCCACACCCGCAATTCCATCCACAACAATCAACGGATTATTACTTGCCGTCAATGAAGTTCCTCCTCTTAATCGGATTGAAGATCCTCCACTTGGATCACCAGTTCCACGAGTAATCGTCAAACCGGCTACTTTTCCTTGAAGCACTTGTTCGGTAGAAGAAATAGCTCCTTTCACCAAATCATCGGCACCAATGGTAGAAATGGCTCCCGTTAAATCTGATTTACGCATTGTTCCGTATCCTACAGAAACAAGCTCTACCGCATCAAGCATTTGAGCATCTTCTTGCAGGCTAATGTTTAATGACTTTGTATTAGCATCAACAATTACCGTTTGTGATGCAAATCCGATATACGATATTTCGATTGCTTTTCCGGTGGTAACCTGCATTGCAAATTTTCCATCCATATCCGTAACGCTCACGTTTGTAGTTCCTACTTCGGTAATCGTTACGCCTGGCAACGGCAGATTTGTATTGTCCTTAATAACTCCCGAAATCAATTTTTTATCTTGGGCAAATACTCCTGCCGAAAGAAAAAACATCAAAATCGTAAGTACTAATGATGTGTTGGCCCATTTGAATTGGACAGCTTTTATATATGTACTATTCATTAGAATTGTTTTTAGTTGATAGTGAAATTATTAATCTACCGTTTTCAACGGAATGGTCGTATCAGAAATAACATTGTTGTTGTTATCCTTTACCAAAACATGAATTGAAGTCAGGTTTTGTACATCTCTTAAAGGTGTAACCAAGTTCACAAATCCCTTTATTTCCGCTACATTTCCAGTAAATTCACCTGTCAATACAACATCATTTGCTGTAATGGTATAAATAAGTTTGTTCACTCCCGGTTCATTATTCTTTCTGATGATTCCCAAGAAATCTTTCTTACTCAATTGAAGAGGAAAAAATCTGAATTCTGGTGGCGGTGGCGGAATATATTCTCCTGCATTCAAGACTTGGTCTGGAGTGGTACTCGCCCATTCGTCTTTTACGATAAGAAAAACAAGATTGTTCATCACATAACCATCAGGAGCATTGTAATATTCTCGCGGAACTAAATCCATCTTATAGAAACCATTTCCAAGATTTTTAAATTTCGTTTTCTCTACGATTTCTGGCAACCATACTTGGTATTCTTGCTTGATGTCCCAGTTGTTCAATCCGCTATGCAAATGAACGCTTGTAGCACCTTCAAAACCTGGCTGAAGATTAGAATTGAATAAAATACTGATTCCTTTGTCCAAAGTTGGTGCAGTTGGATAAGCTTTTATCAGTTGATTATCCGTGTAAAATGAAGAAAAGTCAGTATAAGCTACCTGCGCCACACTAGACTGCAATGTTCCCGTTTTGTCCTTAAGACGGAACCAAAAACCAGCACTTGAAGCGATTTCGGCAGGCGTTCTGTTGAAATATAAAGTTGGCGTAAGTGTCATACTCCAAATCATATTCCCTTCATAATTTAACTTTGCAAAGTCCGAAGAATTTTCCCAGTTTCCTGCATCCGGTTCAGATGGCGACCACATCCAAAGATAGATATCGCTTTCTGCTGGAAATGTAGTTCCCGAAAGATCAAAATACCAAGTAACCTGCTCGTCATACTTATAGACAACCGGAAAAGACCACATTGTCCCTACATCCCCAGCTTCCTGCGTTTGTGCTTGGATAAAATTTGGAACCAAGAACAACGCCAATAAAATTGTATGTAAAATTTTTTTCATATCGCTTATTCGTTAATTGCGGTTAATCTGAATACATAAGACACAAATGCAACACCCTCTGAACTTCTGTTCAATTGAAATTCCATTTCTCCATTGCTTCCCGGAACAGATGTAATTCTCAACTCATCTGTCTTTTGCGTTTTTTGTGCATCGCTGTACAAATAGATCATTGTAGGAACCTGTCCCGTCGGTTGGAATGGAGTACTCAATTCCCAAAATCCCGTTGGAGCAAACAAAGGTGGCACATCGCCCAAAACCTCATAAGAAGTAGGTTGGTTTTTCTCATTTACATTAAAACTGATTTTGAAATCAGCATAATTAAAAACCGTTGTCAGGTTTTGTTCACTCGGAGAAATTGCACTTTTCTTTGCAACTTCATCTACCATTTTTAAATTCGTTAGGGCCCAACTTCCATTTACTTTTTCGTAAAGGGTAATTGGATCTACGTGGCTACCATCGTCAATCTTGCTGCACCCGAAAACGAGCAAGCAAACGAAAGCCAATCCATAAATAAGTTTACATTTCATAAATTTTGTAGTGTTTGTTAGTTAATCATTAAATTCTACGAAAACGATTTCACGAAACTAGTTGTTAAAAAAAACTAAAAAAAAATATTCGAGAAAAATCAAGATAAATCCAGACATCATTATTAAATATTGCCTTTATTTTCAATCATTTACAACGTTGTAGTTCTAAGAAAAATCAAGTTGATTTTTAAATAAATCAATATGGATATTTATCAATTTTATGGGAATATGAAAATTTTTAACCCTATTGATTTTAAATAATACTTATTGTTGAACTGAATTTTATCAAAATGAAAAATTTACATTATATTTAGCCAATCAAAAACATTGCATCCAAAACTTCCTATTTTGAAGTCGAATTATTTCTTTATGTCCAGATTTTTATCCCTCATTTTTTTCCTCATAACATTTGCCGTTGTAGCACAACCGATCGAGCCTATTTTAAACAATCTCGACAAGACGCTTTTGGATAAAAATGTATATGTAAAAGAAAAGTACGGCAGGATAAACCTTCTCAAGAAGAACATCCACAAGTTTACCCTCAACCAGGATAACCTCAACCTTTACAGTACCTACATGTCATTGTTTGATGAATACAAATCATTCAAATACGACTCTGCCTACTACTTTTTAGAAACCGCAAAATCAAAAGCTTTTCAGATAAAAAACCAGCAATTGATTTCAAACAGTAGAATAAAGGAAGGATTTGTACTGCTTTCATCCGGACTATTCAAAGAAGCGATTGATACCCTCAACAGCATTGATGTTAAGAAATTGGATAAGCAAAGTCAGTTTGAGTTCCACTCCATTAAAGCGCGTGCCTATTATGATTTGGGCGATTACAACAGAGACCACCGCTATTACATCCATTACATCCAAAATGGAAACAAGCATTTGGAAGAAGCATTGAAATTGGTCCAGCCAAATACAAACGAATATTGGGCTACAGAAAGCTTAATCCGCCTCAAGCAACAAGATTGGAAAGGTGCCGAAAAAGCGTTCAGCTATTGGATTGACAACTTCAAATTGCCTCCAGAATACTATGGGATCGCCACTTCTTCATTGGGTTACATCTATTCCGAAAAAGGAATGAAGGACAAAGCAATCGAATACTTGGCGCTCGCCGCGATTGCCGATGTAAAAAATGCCACCAAGGAAACCGTTGCGTTGCGAAATCTAGCCAACGAACTTTTTAAAATGGGCCGTCTTGAAGACGCCAACCGCTACATCAATTTGGCAATGGACGATGCCACTTTTTATGATGCGCGACACCGAAAAATAGAAATATCAACGATTCTTCCAATCATTGAAAAGGCCCAGCTCAACAAGGTAAAGGACAAGAACGATATGCTCGAGAAAATAGTCATCCTCTTGACAATCTTGGCACTTATCATTGTTTTATTCCTCGTAATAATCTTCAAGCAACTAAAAGAGCGAAATGCTTCCCGAAAGGTAATGGCAGAATCCTATCAGAAATTGCAGGAAATGAACATCAGCCTGAGCGAAGCCAACACCATCAAGGAGGAATACATCGCCTACTTTATCAAGGCTACATCCGACCTGATCAATAAGATCGACCACATCCAGAAAAGCACTATCCAAAAGGTAATTTCCAAGAAAACCGATGAGATCATTGCCAATCTGAACCGCTATAATGTCAACAAGGAACGTGAAAATCTTTTCCACCAGTTCGACGACATTTTCCTGAAATTATTCCCAACCTTCATTGCCGATTTCAATGCGCTTTTTCCTTCCGATCATACAAGTGTCATCAAAAAAGGAGAACTTTTGAATACCGAAATGCGTATCTATGCCCTATATCGATTGGGAATTCAGGACAGCAACCAAATTGCAGACTTCCTCGAATTATCGGTAACCACAATCTACAGTTACAAAACCCGAATCAGAAGCAAATCGCACTATAAAGAAGTTTTTGAAGAAAAGATCATGGCCATCAAGACCATATAAATCATAATCCTTTCCATAAATTCCGTAAGAGTTTCAGCTACATCTTTCCTAATTTTAAAATTCTACTTAAAGAATTAAAAATAAACTATATGGAAAGTAAAACTGCAAAGAACAACGCACCTTTCGAGCGATTTGCCATCACGGCATCAAAAGCCGCCGGAAGCACTCCAGCCTTCATCTGTGCCTTTATCTTCATATTCTTGTGGGCATTGACCGGTCCGTTTTTTAATTTTTCGGCTACTTGGCAGCTCGTCATTAATACGGGAACCACCATCATCACTTTCTTGATGGTTTTCATCATCCAGAAAGCCCAAAACAAGGATTCGCTTGCCATACAACTAAAACTCAACGAACTCGTAGCTTCTCACGAATATGCCAGCAACCGCTTGGTTGATATAGAAGACATGACCGAGGAAGAAATGAACGTCATCAAGAAATACTACAACCACCTCAGCAAATTGGCCGAACAAGACGAAAGCCTTCAAAGCTCCCACTCTATCGAAGAAGCCGAAGAATTGCAGGAATTTAAGGTCGAAGCAAAGAAAAAAAGAGCCTGATAAAGGATTGCTATATAAATTTAAAATACAAATGCTATGGAAACGAACAAAAACCAACACGAAGAAAAAAATGCTAAAGACGCGAATGTAAACGCAAGCCAGCACACTCCGGAACACGTAGACGATGTAGACAAAAACTATGTCTCAGAAGACAAATACCTTGCAATGGAACAAAAAGGCGTGAGCTATACCCAAGACCACAATCCTGTTCAGAATTCCGATCAGATGGAAATTGACAGCGACGAATCGCGTTCGGATAAATGGAAAGCCCACAGTGCGAACAGCCGAAATGCAGATGCCTTCAACCAGGACGATTATATTTTGAACGATAACATCGACTTGGACGAAGACCAATCGCAATCCATTTCCTCCGAAGACGACATCGATACCAATACGTTGGATGAAACGAGATAGAAAGTTACTGAGTTACTGAGTAGCTAAGCAACTCAGCCACACAGCAACCAAAAAAAGAAAAACCGCTTCAGTAACGAAGCGGTTTTCTTTTAGTTTTCTGCCAATTCCTTGACAATATCCAAAGCCTTCGGCCAAATCTTCTCAAACATCTCCTTATGATCCGGTGATGTGTCGTTGTCTACCGTCAATTCTGTCTTTCCATCAACGGTTAGCAGTGTATAATTTTCGGTAGAACCCGCCCAGGATTTCACTTCCGGCGTGTCATACACCTCATTTCCCTTGTCATAATAGCCAAGGTGCTCAATGCCCATGTATTCATTCGGTCGGTTTTCCTTCACCCTCGAAACCATCCCTCTATCGCTGGCATCCAAAAACAAAATCTTGCTTCCCTCCTGCCAGTCCGTTTCCACTTTAGACCCCTCACTAAAAGGCGCCGTCCAAACCGGGTAAGTATCCTCGCCCCACAATACATCCCAAACCTTTTCGCGAGATGCATCAATCGTAATCTTAAATTCTAATTTTTCCATAATAGCTTTTTTAGTTTATCCTATTGATTATCTGAACATTTCATTTCAGATAGCAAACCTAAATTTAAGAATAAAAACTAAGAATAAAGAATAATTTATGAAATGCTTATAATGACAATACATCCAAAACTGTTTCAATTTGCTTTATTTGAAATTCATTTACCGCACCGTTTAAAGTCCTGATAACGCCATCTTTATCCAAAATCATGTTGGTTGGAAAACCCGAAATATTCAAGGCATCAATTTGTTTTTCAGAATCCGTAATGTGCATATAATCAAACTTGTGTTTTTTCAAAAAATCATCAACCTTTTTCTTATCATCGAATGTTATACTGATAAAATTTACCTTATCTCCGTATTTCGCTTTCAGTTTGTTCAATAAAGGAAGCTCCTCAATGCAAGGAGGACATCTCGTAAACCAAAAATTGATAAATGTTGGCTTTCCGTCCAGATAATCGCCTTTCCTACAAACCGAAATCCCCAAAACTTCCCATAAACACACACAAGTAGCTCAAATTCCCCTCCTCTGGAGGGGTGCCTGAAAGGCGGGGTGGAATTTCCTTTACCTCTCATCCAATTTTAGTATTGTACCATTCAATTTCCCAACTATCGGACTCAATTTCGCAACTATCGGAGTCGATTTCCCAACTATCGGAGTCGATTTCCCAACTATCGGACTCAATTTCGCTACAATCGGAGTCAATTTCGCAACTATCGGAGTCGATTTCCCAACTATCGGACTCAATTTCCCAACTATCGGACTTAATTTCGCAACACTCCGAGCCAATTTCGCAACAATCCGATTCAATTTCGCAACACTCCGACTCAATTTCGCAACACTCCGAGCCAATTTCGCTACACTCCGATTCAATTTCGCAACAATCCGATTCAATTTCGCAACAATCCGACTCAATTTCGCAACAATCCGATTCAATTTCGCTACACTCCGACTCAATTTCGCAACACTCCGAACCAATTTCGCAACAATCCGAGCCAATTTCGCAACACTCTGATTCAATTTCGCTTCACTACAACTCAATTTCGAACATATTAAAGATCCCTACATTTTTAATTCCTAATTTTTAATTATTAATTATTGATATATGGTAATCTCGAAACATATCCAACACATACTGTAATCATTTTTAACGTATTAAGAATAAATTTGTTAGACAACAAACCCAAAACTACTAACATAAAAAGCCAGATATTATGAATACTTCCAAAGAAACTACAGAAGACAAAAGAAACTTCTCCAAAAGAGACACATCGGGAACCGATCCAAACCGTTACGCCAACTTCTCCGTAGAAGACGCCCAAAAAACAATGCACAGCAAGGACACCTGCAACAGCCTCATTCCCGGTATAGAAGCAAATGTCAGCACCATCGAGCGTATCCTTATGGTTGCCGCCGGAGGATATCTGCTCTACAGCGGACTCTCCGGAAAAAACAAAAACATCACCCAAAGCATCGCCGGTACCACAATGCTCGCAAGAGGAATCACAGGCTATTGCCCTGTTTACGACGCCGTAGGCAAGGGAGGTCGCATGAAAAGCACCAACGTCAACATCCGTACGTCGGTAAGCATCAACAAACCCGTTGCAGAAGTCTATACCTTCTGGAGAAACCTCGAAAACCTTCCAATGTTCATGCAACATTTGGAATCCGTAGTCGAAAAAGATAAGGTTACCTCACACTGGACAGCCAGTGGCCCGGGTGGCATCGGGAAAATAAGCTGGGACGCACACATCCTGATGGATGAAAAGAACAAAATGCTCAGTTGGCACTCTCTCCCCGACTCAACCGTTGACAATGCAGGAAAAGTATTGTTCAAAGACAACGGCGCGGGAGGAACAGAACTTGACGTAACCATCTCCTACCACGCTCCACTAGGAGTTGCAGGAGAGGCGGCCGCAAAATTGCTGAATCCTTTTTTCGAAAGAATGGTAAAAAGCGATATCCAAAGCCTAAAGACCTTTCTCGAAATAGGAGAAAGCATCGAAGCAGGACAATTGGAACGTTTAGTCTAATGAACTCCTTACTATAAAAACCCCAAATTGAGAAAACACCGAAAATGAAGTGGTCCACCTACCTAATTCGGTGTTTTTTTTTAAACCTAAAAGCTATGAATACACAAGATAACAACAAAGAAAGAGAAGATCAGCCACGCGACATCAATCCAGATAAGGCAAATTTTAAGCCTTCGGCAAATAAAATACACGCAAAGGACAAAATCGACATCAAAGAAAGTGGTTTCGGACGCGACTTTAGCAATTTCCAGCAGGACGAGCACATTGAAGACAGTATTTCGCAAGTAGATGAAGGAACCATTAAGCTTCAGGAGCAGAAAAAAGAAAACACCGAAGAATCCCGAAACGAAATCAACGATAATGACGACCGCGACCACAACGACAGCACTCAGGATTGGGATGCCGAAAACAGCAGGACCGGAAGACACAAATAATCCAAAGAGATAGAAAGATTGAAAGATTGAGTATGAATTGTATAAACATTAACGTTTATAAAACCTGAAATTTATACTCAGCTAAACCTACTAAAAAATCAAAAAACTACTGCTATGAAAGAAAAAGACGCAAAAGGCACTGTTGAAAATGCCAAACAGGCCGATCTTGCCCATAACAAATCCGACGGAACCGACCAATTCATGACCACTGCCCAAGGTCTGAAAGTAAACGACGACAACAATTCGCTCAAGGCTGGTGATCGAGGCCCATCGCTCTTAGAAGATTTTATTCTTAGAGAAAAGATCACCCATTTTGACCATGAAAGAATTCCCGAAAGGATTGTCCACGCAAGAGGATCGGCCGCACACGGCTATTTCCAACCCAATGCCGAAGCGGCAAAGTATTCCAAAGCAGGATTTTTGCAAGACCCCAACAGCACCACTCCTGTGTTCGTTCGCTTCTCTACAGTAGCCGGCTTTAGAGGTTCTACCGATATGGCACGCGACGTCCGCGGATTCGCAGTAAAGTTTTATACACAGGAAGGAAACTTCGATTTGGTCGGAAACAATATCCCCATCTTCTTTATCCAAGACGCGGCCAAATTCCCCGACTTGGTACACGCCGTAAAGCCAGAACCACACCACGAAATGCCACAGGCGGCTTCTGCCCACGATACGTTTTGGGATTTTATTTCACTAATGCCCGAATCGATGCACATGATCATGTGGGCAATGTCGGACAGGGCAATTCCAAGAAGCTATCGTATGATGGAAGGCTTTGGAGTGCACACTTTTAGGCTCATCAACGAAAAAAACGAGTCAAGCTTTGTAAAATTCCATTGGAAACCTAAGTTAGGCACACACGCCGTAGTTTGGGACGAAGCCGTAAAGATTTCAGGAAACGACCCTGATTTTCATCGAAGAGATTTATGGGAAGCCATTGATGGAGGCATTTTTCCTGAATGGGAATTGGGCGTTCAAGTAATCCCAGAAGCCGATGAGCATAAATTCGATTTTGATTTGTTAGATCCTACCAAGATTGTTCCCGAAGAATTGGTTCCCGTAACCATCATCGGAAAGATGGTTCTCAATAGAAATCCAGATAATTTCTTTGCCGAAACCGAACAGGTGGCATTCCACCCAGGACACATCGTTCCAGGAATCGACTTCACAAACGATCCGCTCTTACAAGGAAGATTGTTCTCTTACACTGATACACAATTGTCCCGCCTTGGAAGCCCAAACTTCCATGAAATCCCAATCAACAGGACCATAGCACCGATGCACAACCATCAACGCGACGGACACATGCGACAGGAAATTAATGTAGGCCGTGTCAGCTATCATCCTAATTCCCTTGGCGGAGGTTGTCCTTATCAGGCAAAGATTGCCGAAGGCGGTTTTGCAAGTTTCAACGAAAGGATCGATGCCAAAAAAGTCAGAGAAAGAAGCGAAAGCTTTGCCGATCATTTCAGTCAAGCCAAATTGTTTTATGAAAGCCAGACTGCCGTAGAGCAAGACCATATCATCAATGCATTGCGATTTGAATTGAGCAAGGTAGAAGTGCCCGCCATTCGTGAAAGAATGCTCGGACTATTATCCCAAGTAGATCAAAAACTAGCCGAATCGGTAGCATTAGTGTTGGGAATTCCAGTTCCTAAATCGCCTGAAAAACCGATGAACCACGGTGTTGGTGCAGATCATGTTGGTAAACAAGAACCAAAACCAATCGTGAAATATGCGCAAACTTCAGACGCATTGAGCATGATTAAAAACAAATTGAATTCAGGTACGATCGAGTCTAGAATGGTAGCGTTTTTATGTGCTGATGGCGTAGATGCCACTTCCGTAAATAAAATGAAGGACGCTCTTACGAAAGAAGGAGCCGTTGTAAAAATCATCGGAACAAATTCTACTGCCATCAAAACTGCCGATGGAAAAGAATTGAAAGTCGATCATAATATATTGACAGTTTCGTCTGTGTTGTTCGACGCTGTTTTTATTCCGTCCGGAAAACAAAGCATCGATGCTTTAAAAGACCAAGAAAAGATTCCAGAAATATTAAACGATGCCTTCAAGCATTGCAAAGTAATTGGTGCCGAAAAAGAAGGAATCGATCTGCTTAATGAAGTGAAGGCCATCAACAACATATCCGAGCAAAAACTAGCCGAGCACGGCATCATTACAAAGGATGCCAACAACCAAAACCTTGCATCTGATTTTATCAATGCAATGGCACAACACCGATTCTGGATTAGAGAAAAGCCCTTAAAAATCTAAAAAAAATTGCTATGAAAAATACAGACAACAATAATGATGAAGCGGACATTGGAGGTATCGCCAGAAAAATTTCGGATGGTTTATACATCAACATAAACAGGATCCCGACACATCATGTGGACTATGAGGGAGACGAACTTGAAGCTTTAGGAAATATCCCTGATGACGAAACATTCGAGAAAATAATGAACGATAATCTACGGAAAAAAGATGCAATCCTTCCCAAAGACGACAAGGAACAAGGGAACGAAACAATTGGAATTCCGTGATTAGTTTTTAAGTTAGTTTTGATTTGAGCGGGAGTTTCGGCTTCCGCTTTATTTAATTTAAAATAAATGCAATGAAAAAGTTAATGATAACCGGGATACTCTTATTGTTTGCCTTATTTGCAAACGCCCAACAAACAGGAACAAGATACAAGGATACTGAGGCATCTCCGCCTACACCTCCTCCACCACCGGAAATAAACAAGAACGAAAAGGTCGAAGGCATTAAAAAAAGAAGCGACAGTGAAATCCAAGCCGAGAAAAAAGCAAAGCAGAAGAGCAGTAGTAAAAATCAAACAAGGGTAAATCCCGAGAAGATAGCACCGGTTGTAGGCGATACAGTCAAGAATCCAAAGCCCTTAAACAACTAAAAAAAAGCGAAAAGATATCTTTTCGCTTTTTTTTATCTAACAGAAACAATCTTATTTCTCAAACTCTTTCAGTGTATCGATGATGATGCTCACACAATCCAGAAGCTGTTCTTCGTTCATCACCAAAGGCGGCGCAAAACGGATGATATTTCCATGGGTTGGTTTTGCAAGCAATCCGTTGTCGCGAAAACGCATACAGATGTTCCAAGCAGTATCACTTTCTTCAGTATCATTGATTACGATTGCATTCAATAATCCTTTTCCTCTTACAAGTGTTGCAATATTTGAAGTTGCCACAAAAGCTCCGATTTTCTCTCTAAAAATAACACCCAGTTTCTCAGCATTTTCAGCCAATTTCTCGTCTTTTACAACTTCCAAAGCGGCAACTGCAACGGCAGCCGCAACAGGATTTCCACCAAAAGTAGAACCATGCTGTCCCGGTTTGATAACATTCATCACACTATCGTTTGCCAATACAGCCGATACCGGATAAACACCGCCTGAAATAGCTTTCCCTAGAATCAAGACATCAGGTTGTACATTTTCGTGGTGAACGGCCAATAATTTTCCTGTTCTTGCAATTCCTGTTTGTACTTCATCGGCAATAAACAAGGCGTTATACTTTTCGCAAAGTGCTTTCGCTTTCGCCAAATATCCTTCAGATGGAACATAAACGCCCGCTTCTCCTTGAATTGGTTCTACTAAGAAACCGGCAATATTTTTTGTTGATGCCAATGCTTTTTCCAAAGCATCCAAATCATCATAAGCAATCTTGATAAATCCTGCAGTATAAGGTCCGAAGTTTTTGCGTGCATTTTCATCGTTTGAAAAAGAGATGATCGTAGTGGTCCTTCCGTGGAAATTACCTTCGCAAACAATAATCTGTGCTTCATGTTCAGCAACGCCTTTTACTTCATAGGCCCATTTTCTGCACAATTTCAAAGCTGTTTCTACGGCTTCTGCACCAGTATTCATTGGCAAAACCTTATCAAAACCAAACGTTTCAGTAATGTATTTCTCGTAAGGCCCTAACTGATCGTTGAAAAAAGCTCTTGAAGTAAGCGTCAAGGTTTGAGCCTGTGTCACCATTGCATTTACAATTTTAGGGTGGCAATGTCCTTGGTTTACAGCAGAATATGCCGAAAGAAAATCGTAATATTTCTTTCCTTCAACATCCCAAACATATACGCCTTCTCCTTTGCTCAAAACAACCGGAAGCGGATGATAATTGTGGGCTCCGTATTTGTTTTCTAAATTGATGATTTCTTCTGAACTCGTTTTTTCTAAAACTGCCATTATAACTATTTTTAAGTAATGCTATACAATTCCTACTTATGGAGAGAAATCATCCTATTTTCTACAAAATTAATAAAAATAAATCTTTCAAATTGATTATTCTTCAATCTTTATACAAACAAACTACATGATCCTTTTTGAAATTTATTCCAAGACTTCTAATGTTTACCAACTTCCATTTCAACTATCAAACTATTAAATAGTTCATAAATAGAAAGTCGATTGTGTACAAAATAAAAATTCCATCTCTTGAAACACAAGAAATGGAATGTTTTTTATAAATAATATTGATTACGCTAACGTAGCAGAGGATGTAATCTTAGTATCCAACAATCTAGAGATTGGACAGTTGTTTTCTGCTTTTGTAACCAATTCTTGGAATTTGTCTTCTGAAATGTCTTTTACTTTTCCAGTAACCGTAAGATGTGAACCTACAACACTTCCGTCTTGAAAATCGACATCGCATTTTGTTTCCAAACTTTCTACTTCAAAACCTTCTTCAGTAATGTAAGCCGAAAGTTGCATTGTAAAACAGCCAGAATGTGCTGCTGCAATAAGTTCTTCTGGATTTGTACCAATACCATTTTCAAAACGTGTCTTGAAGGAATATTGGGAGTTATCTAATACTTTACTTTGAGTGGTTAATGTTCCAGCTCCTTCTTTTACAGAACCTTTCCAGACAGCGGTTGCATTTCTTTTCATAATTGGGGTTGTTTTTATTGATTATTACTCTCAAATTTAATTCTTTAAAATAGTAACAACATTATGTAATTGTAATTTTTAACAAAAATAAAACAATCATAAAATTATACTTGTTGTATTCTCAAAGTTACTATGAATTTTGATCCTGTATTGACACCATCACTTTGAGCAGTAAGGCTTCCTTCAAACTTCTTTATGATTTGCCTTGAAAGATAAAGACCTATCCCCGTTGACTTTTCATTCATGGTGCCACTCCTGCTCATCTTCGTAAACTTTTCAAACAATAGTTCGGTTTTTGACTTTTCAAACCCCATTCCTCTGTCTTCGACCGTGATTATTAAATTGTGCTCTTTTCTTTCAAAACTCAACAGAATCTTGTTGTTTGGGAAAGAAAACTTGATGGCATTACCAACCAAATTAATCAAAACTCGGAACATAAGCTCCCTATCAATTTTGAGATAAGTGCTTTCAAGATTTTTTTCAATAATGAAATCAAGCTTTTTAGTATTTAGTTTTTGACTGAAATGTTCTTCCAAAGAGACTGTCATTTCATTAATATCAAAATTAACGATTTCGATTTCCTGCTTTATGATTTTTTCCTCCTCCTGCAGGAAACTGATGAATTTCTCCACAAACTGCGTTTGTTTATTGGTACTTTCTACAATCAGATCTGCATAATTCTTGATAATGGCCGACACTTCATCCTCAGAAATTACCCGCGCTAATGAAGACGCATTGTCAATATAATTCTTCAAATCATGCGACAATAGAAAAATTAAATCCTGCTTGTTCTGAAACAAAACTTCATTCTCATTGATTGTGGATTGGAGGTTGACCATCAACTTTCCTGCTTCATCTGAAAATTCCTGTGGCAAATCGGGAACTATCTTTCTGTTCCTGTAATTATCCAAAGCTTTAGACATCACTTCGATTGGCTCCATCAAGTTCTTTAAAACGACAAGAGTTATGGCTGTGGCAACCAAAGTGAGTACCAAGGTTAGGAAAAAAACAGTTGAGGGTGAGCATGATTCATTAAAATATACGATAAATATAATCAAGCCAATTAGCGGAATATGTATTCCAAGAAAAGCTACAAATAAGAATTTTGCAACATAGCTTTTCCTTAAAAACTTGATGTCTGATAAGTTTTTATAAAGATTCATGGTACAATTTGTTTAGGGGTTTAGGGTGCATAAAATTACTGCTTTTTTTAGCTACTAAAGCAAAACACCTTATTAAATGTAATCCAATTCTTTAAAAAAATAACAGTTGTTTATTGTTTTTCTGTTTCCAAGTTCTGGTAGCAGTTTCCATTGAGGCAACAGGAATAACTAATTTGACCCATTTTTCCTTATATTTGAGGTACCTAAAAACAACTACAATGTCAAACATAAAACTTATTATAGAAGAACGTTCAGCTTCAATCGGAAACTTTATGGTAGGACGTTTGCTGCCTTTCCGTGACAAAAGAATGGTTGGACCTTTTGCCTTTATCGACCACATGGGTCCTGCAAAACTTTCGGAATATGAAAACTTAGACGTTCCTCCCCATCCTCACATTGGGCTTTCGACGCTTACTTATCTTTTCGAGGGAAGCATCATGCACCGCGACAGCTTGGGTTCGGAGATTGAAATTAAGCCTGGAGCGGTGAACTGGATGACGGCTGGAAAGGGCATCACCCACTCCGAAAGAACGCCCGAATACCTGAGAACTTCGGACAAATCGCTTCACGGATTGCAGATCTGGGTGGCTTTGCCTAAGCATTTGGAACAGATGGAGCCTTCTTTTTTCCACATAGAAGAAAAAGATATTCCGAAGTGGAAGATTGGCGAGGTTGACATCAAACTTATTGCCGGGGAAGCATTCGGAAAAAAATCGGGAGTTCCGGTTCATAGCCCGCTTTACTTCTTGGAATTGAAGTCAAAAACCAAACAGACGGTTACAATTGGCGATGATTTATTTGGCGAAAGCGCACTTTATATTCTAGAAGGAAGTATCCAAAGCGAAGGACACACGTTTGAACCAAAGCAAATACTGATTGCAAATGACAGCAAACTTTGTTCATTTGAAATGAATGAAAATACTACAATTTATATTTTTGGTGGCGATGCTTTTCCGGAAGAACGCACGATTTATTGGAACTTTGTTGCTTCTACAAAAGAATTGATTGAAGACGCAAAGCAACGATGGATCAATCAAGAGTTTCCGAAAGTTCCAAGTGAGACGGAATTTGTGCCTTTACCAGAACAATCTGCGAATTTTAATATCAAGAAGTAAAACACACCGAAAGTCGTATTTTTTTGAATAATTTTGTCGCATGATAAAAGTAACCCTTATTGGTTCGGGGAATGTTGCCCAGCATCTATTTTCGGCTTTCAATAAAAGCACTGCTGTGGAAATTGTTCAGGTATTTTCGCGCAGGAAGGAAACGGTTTCGAATCTCATTCCTTTTGATAAAATTACAGACAGTTTTGAGGATTTGGCGGAAGCCGATGCTTATATTATTGCGGTTTCGGACGATGCTATTGCGGAAGTTTCGGCTCAGTTGTCTTTCAAAAACCGATTGGTGGTACACACTTCGGGAAGCGCTTCGATGGAAAACTTGAACGATGACAATAGAAAAGGTGTTTTTTATCCGTTGCAAACTTTTACGAAAGGCAAAGAAGTGGATTTTAAGAGCATTCCGATTTGTATTGAAAGTCAGTTCAGTGAAGATTATAATGTCTTGAAAAGAATAGCAGATTCAATATCTGACAAAGTTTTTACCATCAATTCTGGACAACGGAGAGCCTTGCATGTTGCGGCAGTATTCGTAAATAATTTCACCAACCATTTGTATAAAATTGGAAGCGATATTTGCCAAGAACATCAGGTTCCTTTTGAAATATTACAGCCTTTGATAAGGGAAACAGCCGCTAAAATTTTGTCGCTTTCGCCAAATGAAGCCCAGACAGGTCCGGCAAAACGCAACGACCAAACTACGATTGAAGCACATCTGGATTTTTTATCCGATGAAAATCATAAAAACATCTACAAACTACTAACACAATCCATACAAGACAATGGCACAAAGTTATAAGGAATTAATGAACGACATCACAACTTTTATTTTTGATGTTGATGGCGTTCTCACCGACAGTTCCGTACACATTACCTCGACCGGAGAAATGCTCCGAACAATGAACATCCGCGACGGATATGCCATGAAAGCGGCCGTTGAAAGCGGTTATCATGTTTGCATCATATCAGGCGGAAGCAACGAAGGCGTTAAGATTCGTCTGCAAAATCTAGGTATTACCGACATTCATTTGGCTTGTCCGGACAAGGTCGCTAACTTTAAGGAATATAGCACGGCTTACAACATAAAACCAGAACAGGTTTTATATATGGGTGATGATATTCCTGATTATCACGTAATGCAATTGGTTGGACTTCCTACTTGTCCGCAAGATGCAAGCCCCGAAATAAAAGGTATTTCGACCTATATCTCTCATAAAGAAGGTGGACGAGGTGCTGTGAGAGATGTTATTGAACAGGTTATGAAGGTTCAGGGAAAATGGACGACGTATTTTAACGGCAAACATGATTAAATTACAGCCATTAAATCGTTAATCTGTTGACTTTTGCCTATTTACTTATTACTATTGGCTAAAAAAGAGTACTTTTGGACCCCTATTTAAAATAAAATGAGATTACACAGAAATTTAGTTTACACCACGATTGATTCCTTGAATGCGATATTCAACGAAGGAGAATATGCCGATAAAGTGGTAGCAAGAGCTTTGAAGAAAGACAAACGTTGGGGAAGCCACGATAGAAAATTCGTTGCCGAAACCATCTATGAAATAGTACGTTGGAAAAGATTATACAGTGAAATTGCAGATGTCAAAGAGCCTTTTGACCGTGATGATATTTGGAGAGTATTCGCTGTTTGGGCTGTATTAAGAGGTTATCCAATTCCTGATTGGAGACAGCTTGAAGGTACTCCGGAGCGAAAAATTAAAGGTCGTTTTGACGAGCTTTCTAAAAAGAGGGTTTACAGGGAATCTATTCCAGATTGGATGGACGAAGTGGGCGTGAAAGAATTGGGAGAAGAAACTTGGACAAAAGAGATTGCTGCGCAAAATCAGCCTGCAAAAGTAATTTTAAGGGTAAATACCTTGAAAACTACTAAGGAAAAACTAAGAGCCATCTTGATGGATTTGGATATCGAAACCGATTATCTAAAAGA